>CP119311.1:2452082-2758593 GCA_029202545.1 Candidatus Pseudobacter hemicellulosilyticus | reverse complement strand
CTGGAAGGCATCGGGCTTGGCTGCATAGTTCTCCGGGTAATCGGCCGCCATCTGCAAAGGACTGTACAGCGTTACATACAGGGCCAGCTGTTTGGCCAGCGTAGAATGCATACCCCGCTGCGGCGCATGCGCCGTATATCCTTTCATACTGAAGATGCCGGGCGTATAATCCATCGGCCCGCCCATCAGCCTGGTGAAAGGCAGGATGGTCTCATGATCGGGCGGACTGCCAATACTGAAAGCATTGTACTCATTCCCCCTGCCTGCTTCAGATGCCATCCAGTTGGGCCAGGTGCGGTGCTGACCGGTAGGACGCGCAGGTTCATGTACATCGATCATGATCCGGTGCTGTGCTGCTTTTTCCGCCACCCGGATATAATGGTTTACCATCCATTGCCCGTCATGGTGTTCACCACGCGGAATGATCCGGCCTACGTAGCCGGTCTTCACCGACTGGTAGCCAAATTGATTCATAAAGCGGAAAGCCGTATCCAGCTGCCGCTCATAATCCGTAACAGCGCCGCTGGTTTCATGGTGCATGATCAGCTGCACGTTTTTAGCGGCTGCATACCTGGTCAGCTCCGCCACATCAAGATCCGGATAGGGCGTCACGAAAGAGAAGACATGCTCCGTCCAGTTGCCGAACCAATCTTCCCAGCCGGTATTCCAGCCTTCCACCAGCACGCCTCCGATACCATTGGCGGCAGCAAAATCAATATACTTTTTCACATTGGCGGTATTGGCCCCATGCCTACGGTTGGGGATCAGCTGTCCCCGGCTGTCCAGGCTATCCGGGTAACTGGAATAATTCCAGCCGCTTTTAGCAGTCTGCATCTCCCACCATACGCCCAGGAATTTCATGGGCCTGATCCAGCTGGTCTCGGTGATCCTGGATGGCGGGTTCAGGTTCAGGATCATTTTTGAGCTGAGCAGTTCCGTGGCCTTATCGCTGACAATAATAGTGCGCCAGGGTGTCCGGGCCGGCGCCTGTAAGTAAGCCTTGTTACCCACCGCATCCGGCACCAGCCGGGCTTGTAGCAAAAACCTGCTGCGGTCCACATGCAATTGCATGGCGGGATAATCCACCAGGGCCGCTTCATGGATATTGATGTACAGGCCTGTGGCTGTTTTCAGCATCAGGGGCGTTTGCACCGCCTGCGGATCAGGCGCCACACGCACGGCAATATCCGTAGCAGCTTCCACCACGGTCCGGTTATCAATGGCGCTGAGCGGACTATGGGTATACTGGTATTCATTGGAATCATAATCGCCGGGGATCCAGAAAGCCTGGTGATCGCCCGACAGCGGGAATTCCGTATGCTCGGCCGCCAGCACAAAATAGCGGAGGCCTGGCTGCCGGGGAATTTCGTACCGGAACCCTACGCCCTCTTCAAATACACGAAAGCGGATAGCCAGTTTTCTTTGCGGTGCGCCCTGCTGTTGCAGGTGTACCAGCAGTTCCTTATAGTGGTTACGGATAGTTTTCACCTCGCCCCAGACGGGCTCCCAGCTTTCATCAGTACTATCCTGCTCAACACCTGTTAGCACAAAGCCACTGCTGAAATTGCTGTCGGGCCCGTTCAGTGTAAAGCCCATGCGGGCGGGCAGGATTACCGGCTGCTGACCGAATTGTACAGCATAGGTGGGTATTCCTTTTTCATCCAGCCTGAAATCAAGCTGTACTTTATTCATGGTAACGGTAAGGGGCCGGGGCTGCTGGCAAAGGGCCATCCCTCCTGCCAGCAAAAAAAAGAGCAAAGAGCCAAATCTAAAAAATGGTTTATTCATGAGCGCCTCCTGGTTATAAAGGGTTTTCACATTGAAGAGATAGACATGCCGGGCTACACTTTTTCCCGGCATGCTGCAAAAAATCAATAACCAGGATTCTGGTTGCCGATGGCCGAATTGGAATTGATCTCACTGCTGGGGATGGGGAAAGCATAAGAACGGTTCTCATCCCATTCAATGACGCCACCGGTAGGCAGCGTGGTCCCATAGTAATTGGCTTCCGACTGGCCTATACGCCAGCGACAAACATCAAACCACCAATGACCTTCTGCAAACAGCTCAACATAACGTTCATAACGCAGCGGCTGATTGGTCAGGTTAGGGTCGGCAGTACCAGCCATGGTAGGACTGGTCAGTGATGCATAATCCACCGGCGAGGTGGCATTGTAGTTGGCATAGCCATAAGCCCGGCGTTTCACCTTGTTGATATATTCCAGGGCCTGGCCATTCTCATTGCTGTTCATGCAGGCTTCTGCATAGAGCAGGAACACATCCGCCAGGCGGAGGATATAATAATTGGCCCCATCGGCCGCATTGGCCTTGGCCCACATGTTATTGTCGATAGTGGCAAATTTCTTAAAGCTCCATCCATTGAAGAATTCTTCAATGCTCTGCCCGATACCCACGCAACGGGCAACAGGCTTGCGGACGCCTTCATTGGTAACGCTGTCCACCCAGGGCTGCAGGGCCACTACATACAGGCGGGGATCTACAGTTTTATTGATGCGCATATCAATAGAGGCGGCCTTATAATCCGGGTCAATGATCTTCGCCTGGTTGGTCAGCGAAGGCGATTGCGATGCATTGTAGGTGGGATTGTTCACCAGGTTATATACCGGCAGATCAAACCCAAAACGCCGCAGGTTCCTGTCATGCACAAACTCATTGCAATAACCCAGGTTATTATTGGGACCACGTTCAATACCATCATTACCGATGGCCGTGGGTGACCAGATCAGGCCCTGGCTGGTAGTGAGGTTCTTATTGGGCGGAAAATCAGCAAAGATGCCATAGTTGGCCGGCACCCGGTCCACGTTGATCTCGAAGAGGGATTCTTCATTGAACTCATTGGCCGGAATATCATTGAAGGCATTGCTGTATTTGGAAAAAGGCATCAGCGTTTTGCCGCTGTTATTGATCACATCCTGCAGCACCGTCTTTGCATTGGGCCAGTCCTGGGTGAACACATAGGCCTTGCCCAGCAATGCTTTGGCGGACCACTCCGTGGCCCTGCCCCTGCTGGCGCCGGTCCATTCAGCACCATGCAATAATTCAGCAGATTGCTTCAGGTCGGCTATGATCAGGTCCCATACTTCACGGGTGGTCTTGCGCGGCTGCTGGGTTTCAGCCAGCGAGCTTGGAATAGCGGTATAGACGGGCACGCCCAGTTTATCAGCACCGGTTCCGTCAGCCCTGATATAGGACTCCCCAAAAAAGCATTCCAGGTTGAAATAATAAAAGGCCCGCAGGAAATAGGCTTCGCCGCGCATATAGTTCAGCATCTGTAATTCAGAGGGGGCCATATAATTGGCTTCGTAGAAATCGGCCCGGTCCAGGAAAGCATTGGCTTCCTTGATGCCAACATACAATCCTTTCCACAGATCATTGGCATAGGTGTTGGTGACACTGAGGTGGTTCATCGCCAGCTCTGTCCAGGATTGATCACCGCCATAGGCCAGGTCGGCAATATGCTCACTGCAGGCGAAGGTCTTGCAGAGCAGCTGGAAACCGGCCAGCTGTTCCGACCGGTAATTACCATAACCTGCACCCAGCACGCCCAGCAGGTCATTGAGACTTTTCGGATACTCCCCGCTGCTATAGGCATCCCTCTGCGCAATATTGGAAGGATCTTTTTTGCAGCCGGCCAGCAGCAGCACGGAGAGCAGGAGATAATAGAATGGCTTGCACATATAAATATTTTTTGTGTTCGGGTGATGGTTAGAAACTGAGGTCTACGCCTACGGAATAGATCCTGTTGTTGGGATATCTCCAGGGAGCATCAATGCCACGGGTGGTGACACTGCCGCCCAGTTCAGGATCAATGCCGTTGTATTTAGTGATGGTGAACAGGTTATTGGCCATCACATAGAGGCGGGCGGTCTTGATTCCTGCGCGGTTAAGCAGGCTGCCGGAGAAATTATACCCCAGCTGGAGGTTCTTCAGCTTCAGGTAACTGCCGTTCTCCACAAAATAGCTGCTGGCCCAGGTGTAGTTATGATTGGGGTCCAGGGAGAAATTACCATTGCCGTCCGCTACGCCGATCCTGGGTTGGCCCGTCAAGCCGTTATCGCCCAGAAAGGAGGCGCCGAAGACTTTGGAAGTGGTGTTGCCATCACTGAAATAGGACATGGCATAGGGCGCCACACCATTGAAGATATCCACGCCGGCCACACCGTTGAAAAGCAGGGCCAGGTCAAACCCTTTCCAGTTCAGGTTGAGATTGATGCCATACACAAAATCAGGATAGGGATTGCCGATGACGGTCTTGTCCTTATCATTGATCACCTTATTCCCGTCTATATCGGCAAAGATCAGGTCGCCCACATTGGCACGGGAACCGGCCTGCTGCGGATATTTGTCTATCTCGCTTTCATCCCGGTAAATACCCAGCACCTGGTAACCGTACAGCTGGCCAAAGGCGGTACCCGCTTTGGTATAGGATAAGTTCTGGCCATTCCAGATACCGAAAGTGGGGTTGCCGTAATTGTTATCCCCCGCCAGGATGGGGTTGCTGTTGATATTGTCCAGGTTCAGCACTTTGTTCCGGTTGAAAGCACCAGTAACACTGACCGAATAATTAAGCTGGTTGACAGTATTGCGATAGCCGGCCACAAATTCTATCCCGCGGTTGCGAACTGAACCGATATTGGTGCGGAAGATGCTCACCGGCATACCGGCGCTGGTAGGAATGGGCAGACTGTAGAGCATGTCTTTAGTGGTCTTATCGTACCAGTCCAGGCTCAGGAAGATCTTGCCGTTCAGCAACTCTGCATCGATACCGATATTGGTTTCATAGAGGCTTTCCCATTTGATATCCGGGTTGGGCATATTGTTCTGGGTGTAATTCAGGACCGGTGTGCCTCCGGGCTCAAAATTCTGGGCGCTGATGATATCATAGGTAGATAAGAAAATATAGGGCGGGATATTGCTGTTACCCAACACGCCATAGCTGCCGCGGAGTTTCAGCAGGTTGACCGAAGGCAGCAGCTCCCTGATAAAAGGTTCTTCATTCAGTCGCCAGCCGGCAGACGCAGCCGGGAATATCCCGTACTGGTTGCCGGGACCAAAGACGGTGAAATTACCATCGCGGCGAATAGAGAAAGTGGCATAATATTTTTTGGCAAAGTCATAATTGATCCGGCCAAAGGTTGATTTCACCAGGCCATTGGGATCATACCCGCCATTGGAAAGATTGATGCGGGAATCGGAAGTGAGCAGGTAAGCATAGGATTGACCGCCTACTGCTGTAGCGCCGGAAGTAATGCCGTTGTATACGGAGCTGAACTGCTCATACCCTACCAGGGCGTTGATGGCATGCTGACCAAAGCTATGGTTGAAACTCAGGACATAGTTGTTGAGGATGGTTTTGGTGGAAGCAACGGATTTGGTCAGACTGGCCGCGCTGTTGGAAACGGCGCCGGTATTGTATACATCCTGGAAATAATTACTTTCCTCATTATAGTAGGTATAGCCTATGGTGGTCCTGAAACTCAGGTGCAGCGGCAGTGCGATCTCCGCATAGGCATTGCCCTGGAAATTGAGCTGCTGGTATTGCCGGTGGGCGGTTTTGACCTGGGCCACCAGGTTAGGTCCCTGGAAGCCAGCCGGGTTCCTGCCCCAGGGGCTTTCAGGACTTTCGCCATACACAGCCATGGTAGGCACGGAACGGAAAGGCGGGTTGATAGGGGTAATGCCTACGGGCGATGTGCTGCGCTGCCAGGCATAGACCTGTTCGCCTATTTTGAGCCAGTCGTTGATGCGGATATCTGTATTCACCCGCACGCCCGACAGGGAAGAGCTGTTATCCAGGAATACCCCTTTCTGGTTATTGTGCACGGCCGATACAAAATAGTTCATGGCATTGGAGCCGCCAGCCACAGAGAGGTTATAGTTCTCTTCAATACCGTTGCGGAAGATCTCGTCGTTCCAGTCGGTATCAGGCAGGGTATCCGGTTGGGTATTGCCGCTATACACAGGATCATTGATCATTTTGCGGAAGCGGATAAAATCATTCCGGCCCAGCAGGTCCAGCACACGGGGAGTGGTCAGACCGTAACGGGCGCTGAAATTGACGGTAGGTTTGGCGCCCTGGCCTTTTTTGGTAGTGATGATCACTACGCCACCCGCTGCAGCAGAACCATAGATGGAGGCCGCGCTGGCGTCTTTCAATACTTCAATGCTGGCAATATCCTGCACGTTGATATTATCGCCCGACTGCCGGATACCATCTACAATATACAGAGGCTGGGGCTGGTTAAGGGATGCCACCCCGCGGATGGTGATCTGGGCGGGCGCTCCGGGCTCACCGGAAGCCTTGATCACTTCCACGCCCGCTACCCGTCCCTGTAAGGCTTCCGCCACATTGGTAACGGGCAGGTTCTTAATGGCATCTCCTTTCACGGAGGCAATGGCCCCGGTCAGATCCCGGCGGCGCTGGGTGCCATACCCTACCACCACCACGGCATCCAGGCCGCTTTCCCGGGGCAGCAGGGAAATATCAATCACTGCCCGGTTCCGGATGGCTACGGTCATGGGATCAAATTCAACATGGGAGATCAGGAGGGAGTCTGCATTGTCCGGGAGGGTGATCCGGTATACCCCGGCCTCGTTGGAACTGACACCGCCGGGTCTTCCTTTGACCTGGATGGAAGCACCGGCTACGGGATTATTGCGGTTGTCCGTTATTTTCCCGGTAATAGTTTTGGTCTGGGCAAAGCTGCTGCCCGTAAAAAGGAACAGGGCCAGGAGGCAGCATACCACTGGGAACAGCAATCGTTTTTTTCTCATAAATAGGACAGTTTTAAAACTTTTAGAAAGGCATGGCAATTCAGTACAGTCCCAAAGAAAGGACGGAGTGGAATGGCTATCAAGATATATAGGCGAAGTATAGAAAATAAACCGGCGCAGCGGAATTATTGAAGATTAACAGACTGACAATCAACAATTTTAACACATATTGTAAAATATTTTATATGGGCAGTTTATGCGGGTTTTCAGCCGGATCTCAGGTGCTTTCTGCCAGTATATAACGGGGAATAACAACTTACCGTACACAGGCGCATGGCTTATTTAATGTCCATGATCCGCTGTTCAAATTCTTCTTTGGGGACAATGGCTTTGTTCCGGATCCGGGTCTTGTAGGTATAAATAGTATTGACCGAATACTCCAGGATATGGGCAATTTTTTCATTATCCGTGATGCCCATCCGCAGCAGCGCATAAATGCGGAGATCGGTGGTCAGTCCTTCATTATTGTTAAGCTGGACCCTGTCCTCGGGTTTGAAAAGGGCATTGAAACCATCCACAAAACCGGGGAAGAGCGTGAGAAACACCTTATCGAAACTTTTGAGCAGGTCTTCCCGCTCCTGTCTGAGGTTGATGGCGTTGACCAGGAAACGGATCTCATCTATCTTCCGGTCGGCTATTTTCTGGTCAATATGCTTTTTGAACCGTTCAATGCGGGAGAAGAAGTCGGAATTATAATTAAAGAAATAGCCAATGTACTCTTCCTTAATAGTATTGGATTCCCGGAGCCTGTCGTTGATCTCCTGCAGGCGGGCATGGGCTTCCATCAGGGCGGCCTGGGCCAGCTGTACTTTTTTCACCTGTCGTTTGACCGTCACTACCAGGGCAATCACCGCCAGTAGCAGGAGTGTGACCACGGAGGCATAGGCAATAAGCTTCTGTTTCTGGCTTTCGGCAATATTGACCCGCTCCCCTTCTATCAGGGGCAGAATGGCGCTCACCTGTACTTTACGCTGGCGGGCGCCATAAAAACTGGCATCCGCAATAGCCCGCTGGATACTGGTATAGGCATTCTTTACATCTCCTTTCTTATAGAGGAGGGCGGCCAGGTTGAAGATGGCCGATGTTTCCCGGGTAGAGCTGCGGATATCTGCAATGGCGGCCTGCAACAGCAGGTGTATGGCGCTATCATCCTGGTTGCGCCGGATATAGGTATCGCTGAGGGTGGAAGCGGTTACGGCCAGCTGGTGGTCGGTCAATCCCGGCCTTGTCAACAACTGGTAAAACAGGGTCCGCGCCCTTTCATCATTTCCGGAGCGGATAGCCTGCAATCCCTGGGCATAAGCCTGATCAAAGCCACCGGCAGGATAGAGCTGCAAAGCCGAGTCCAGATAAGTATTTCCGGTACGGAGATATTCCGGCGTATAATGGATATTGTTGTCAAAATCACCCAGGTCATAATAGAAACGCCCGAACAGGAAATAGAAGCCGGCCCTTTCAGCAGGGAGCAGTGACGCGGGGTTCACCTGTTGCAGCATCTCCAGGGTTTCTTTATACATCCCTGCGGAGAGCAGGGAGAAACCGATATGCACCCGCGCCGTATTCAGCAGGGTATCATTACCGAGCTTGCCGGCCAGCTCATATTGTTTTTTTGCATAATGATAGGCGGAGTCATAATTGAACGACTTGTATTCCTCAAAGAGATGCCGGTAAGCTTCAAAGGTAAGGACCGAGGCCTGTGGCGGGATGGTCTTGCGGATAGCAGCTATGCGGTCCAGTTTCCCGGCATCATAACGGTCCGCCATATGGATGGCCTGGCCCAGCTCTTTCAGCAGCGGATTATTATCGGGCTGGCTGAAAGCGGCGCCACCAATACAGAACAGCAGCAGGCAGAAAGCGGTATACTTCATACAGAAAAGCGGCAACCGTGGTTCGGATGGGTTTACCTGACGAAGATATTCTTTCGGCGCCAACTAAACAATTTACCGGGGTGGTTCCACCAGGTACCATTTATAATAATTGGCGGCATTATCACCGGAGTCCAGTAAGGTATAGTGCTTATGGAGCGTTGAATCCAGGTAGCAATCATGGGTATTGGCAATCAGGACAGTGGCCCGCGCTCCCTGGTTTGCGTGCGCTATGGAATCAACCGGCCAGTAGCGCAGGTAATATTTCAGTCCTTCATCGCCGATCTTGCAGAGCCGGATAGCCGCATTGTTTCGCTGGCTGACCGCTATAACGGTATCCAGTAGCGAGCGTGGGTGGTAGCCGGCCAGGTGGTACTGGTCGCGCAATTCAAGGGTCACCACCCGGCGGCCATTGTCTTTTTCCAGCTTCCTGTTCAAACAGTACAGGGACAACAGCACGGTAAGGGCCAGCAGCGTAATAAAGGCCGGCCACCGGCGGTATAACCAGGGAAATACCGGCACACAGGCATGGGCTATCAATAAAGCAAACACGGGCAGCAGGGCCGACCATGTGCGGGGCACTATCTCCGGTGGATACAGCATGAACAGGCCGAAGGGAAGCAGGAACAGCCCTGCCAGGAACAGGGAATAGGTTTGCCGGCTGCGGCCTGAGCCTACAAGGAACAGGGAAAGCACCAACGGCAGCAGCAGGTAGTATCGCCAGTCCAGCAGATCGCGGAATACTATAAACGGTTGCTTCAGCAATAAGGAAAGCGGATGCCGGGCATGGTAAAAATAGGGATCGTTTTCCACCTGCGCCCTGCCGATCAGCAGCAGGAAATAAAGACAGAACAGGATAAAGCCTGCCAGCAGGCAGATCCATATACGCCATTCATTGTTCTGTAGGGATAGCAGCTGCCGCCATGGCCGCCGCCCACCCAGGATCACTACTGCCTGGAGGATCAACAAAGACGCTGTATAGAAAAGCGAGGACGGCAGGTTGATGAGCAGCAGGGCGCCCGTCAACACAATTATGACCGGCCTTATCCAGCCCCGTGGTGATCGCTTATAAGCCAGCAGGCTCATGAGCTGAATAGTGACCAGCAGCATTTGCAGTGGATACCCCCGCACCTGCGCCCCGAAAGTATACAGCTGGATACTGGTGACCAGACAGGCTGTAGCAACCAGCGCAAAAAAAGGACCGATGGACCTGCAACAACCCTTATAAAATACCCACACGGTACAAAGCGTGCAGGCATAGGGCAGCAGCCGGATCAATACGGGCTGCTCCAGCAGCGTAGGCAACTCCGTTACACCGATCAGCCGGCAATACACATTGGCAACGAAATTGAAAACAATATGATTGTTGGGTACATGGTAATCCTGCAGGGTTGTCCGCAAAGGCACCAGCACAAACTGGTCCAGGGTATAGAGCTCATCCTGCCATAGCTGGTTAAAAAGGTAGTGGGTATTGGTCATGGCCGCAAACAGCAGCAGCAACCACCCGATCAGGGCCTGGCGGGCAGGCGTAAAAAATGATCCGCCTGGTTCCGGTAATGGCCCGGGCAGGTCAATAGAAAATTTTTGACGAAAAAAGTCGATCAAGAATATTGGTCGTTTATGCGTAAATATAGGATGTATCCTGCAACAATACGCTGCTTTCCCTGCTGAAACATCTGTACTTTTACGCCCGACCAACAAAGCCTTCATGCAGTATAAGACCCATTGGTTCCTATGGGGCCTGGCGGCCATCATCTGGATATATATTATTTACCGGGCATTCAGTTTTCCTATCACCCAGGATGAGGCCTATTCTTATTTCCTGGTAAAGACCAGTTACTGGCGCGCTATGCCCGGCTCAGCCAATACACACTGGGCCAATACCCTGTGCATGCGCCTGCTGCTCTGGCTGCCCGGTCCCGACGCTTTATGGAAAATAAGAGGGCTGCCGGTCCTGTGCTGGCCCCTGTTTGTTGTATCCGTTTTCCAGATCAGCGGCTCACTGCGCAGCTACGCGATTAAAGGCGTTTTCCTGGCTGCCACCTTGTTGAATCCTTTCCTGATCTTCTACTTCAGCCTGGCCCGGGGTTATGCGCCCGGTTTTGCGGTACAGGCTTTGAGTATCTGGCTCCTGATCAGGGTCTGCCGCCAGCCGAATCAATCGCTGCAAAAATGGCTGCCCTTCTTTTTCGCTGCGGCGCTTTCCGTTGCCTGCAATTTTTCCTTCTTCTACTGTTTCCTGCTGTTCACCCTGCTGTATGTATTGCACCTGCTTTATAACGGTCAGTACCGCTCACTACTGCAAAAGGCAGCACTGCCCTGGTGGTCGCTGACCGGCAGCACGCTGCTGCTCACCACAGGCATGCTTTTTTTCATACGGCAAAGAGGCGACCTGTTTTACGGCGGCCTTGACGATCCCATCCGGTCCATACTCGGCTCACTTATCCGGTACAGCACTTATCTGCCCTACCCATCCATATGGCCGGTTGCAGGCGCTTTCGGTCTGCTGGCCCTGCTGTTGCTGGCCTCGGGCTACCATGCGGCAGCTTACCTTCAGCAGCGTCGCTTATCTCCGCCATTGTTGCTGACTGTTTCCGCTGTAGGGGTGCTGCTGCTCTGCTGGCTGTTGCATACATTGTTCGGCACACCTTACCTGTTGGACAGGACAGCGTTTATCCTTTACCTGCCCGTAGTGATCGGCTTATTGATGACCTGGGATGAACGGGTTGGTCGCCTGCCTGCTGCTGGCTGGAAAAAGGGGCATGCGGGTATAGCCATTCTGCTGGGAATGATCCTGCTGGCAAATGCCATTACCGCTTACAACCCCAACAATTTTTCGGAATGGCCTTACCAGCGTGATACCGAAGCCTGCCTGGAGCTGCTGCAAAAAAGCGATGCTAAGAAGGTGGGAATGACGATGTGGCATCATGGGGTATTCCACAATTTTTACCAGGTGGAGCAACCGGGCAAATACCATTTTGACTATACCTTGCTCAATAAGGACAGCGATCTTTCCACATTCGATTACCTGCTGATCACACGCAAACAGGAAAACATGCCGGCTATTGGAAAAGAATGGAAAATAGTAGCAGAACATACCGGCTCCGGGGCAGTGGTGCTCCGGCGGCAGCCGTGAAACAGCCAGCAGATCAACATTTTAAGCTTAACAGATACGTGGCAATTGTTCGCCCGTGAGGTAATTCACCACGCGGTGTCCGCCAATGCGACTGCGCAGCAAGACCTTACCCGGATGCTCATGCGTTACTTCACCAATGATGGCAGCCCTGGCGGCGCCAGACTGGTGCAGGAGCCCCAGTACGCCTTCAGCAGCTTCTCTGTCCACTACAGAAAGGAAGATGCCTTCATTGGCTACATAGAGCGGGTCCAGGCCCAGCATCTCACAGGCGCCCTCCACCTGCTCATCAATGGGCAGGGCTGCCTGCTGAATGGTAAAGCCGAGGTTTGTCTGCTCCGCCACCTCGTTGAGTACAGAGGCCATTCCACCCCGGGTGGGGTCCCGGAAGAAGTGTATGGACGAACCATAGCTGTCCAGCAGCGGCAGCACATTGTATTTGAGCGATGTGGTATCACTTTGTATGGTGGTTTCAAATTCCAGTCCCTTCCGTACGCTCATAATGGCCATGCCATGGGTGGCAATTGGCCCGCTGATGATAAGCTGATCGCCGGGTTTTATCCGGCTATGATGGATATTGGCTTCGGGGTGGATATACCCGATACCCGAAGTATTGATGAACAGCTGATCGCCCTTCCCTTTTTCCACCACCTTGGTATCACCGGTCACTATCTGCACACGGGCTGTTTCAGCTGCGCGGGCAATGCTGCTGAGCACTTCGTAAAAAGTGGTCAGGGGCAGGCCTTCTTCAATGATCAGGGACAGGGAGAGATAACGTGCGGAGGCGCCACACATGGCCAGGTCATTTACTGTACCGTTAACGGCCAGGTCGCCAATATTGCCACCGGGGAAAAAAATGGGGGACACCACATAACTATCCGTGCTGAACGCTACTCTTCCATTCAGCTCTAAGCTGGCGCCATCATGTTGCTGGTCCAGCCATTCATTTTTCAGGAGCCCGAATACACCAGCCTGCAACAATTTATGTGTCAGCAGGCCACCGCTTCCATGCCCCAGGGTGATGATCTCCGTATCGGAGACCGGCACCGGACAGGTAATTTGCATATACGTTATTTTAGGGCTGCACTATGGCAGATGAGTAATGGTAGTAGGCTGCACAGGCCCCTTCGCTGCTTACCATGGGCGCACCCAGCGGATGCTCGGGCGTACAGGTTCGTCCAAAATTGGGGCATTGCAAAGGCTTGCTGTTGCCACGCATGATACTGCCGCTGATACAGCTGCTGTTTTCCGCAGCAGCAGGCAGGCTGATCCGGAACTTCAACCGGGCGTTAAAACGTTTATAATCTTCATTCACTTCATACCCGCTGCGAACAATATTGCCGATGCCGCGCCAGGTCCTGTCGCTGATGGCAAAGACCTCATGGATGGCTTCCTGCGCCAGCAGGTTGCCTTCCCGCCTGACACTGCGGGCATACTGGTTCTCCACCCGGTATTCTTCATCCTCCAGCTGCCGCACCGTCATCAGGATCCCCTGCAGCAGGTCTACCGGCTCAAAGCCCGTGACCACAATAGGGATACGATAGCGCTCAGCGATAGGCTCATATTCTTCAATGCCCATGATGGTGCATACATGCCCTGCCGCCAGGAATCCGTCAATACGGCATTCAGGATCGGCCAGGATAGCTTCCATGGCCGGTGGCACCAGCACATGCGAAGCCAGGATACTGTAATTGTTCAGGCCCATTTTAGCAGCCTGTATCACACTGAGTGCATTGGCAGGCGCCGTGGTCTCAAAACCTACGGCAAAGAACACCACTTCCTTATCCGGATTCTCTTTGGCCAGTTGCAGCGCTTCCAGCGGAGAATAGAGGATACGTACATCCGCCCCGGCGGCCTTGGCTTCCAGCAGGCATTTACCGGAACCGGGTACACGCAGCATATCACCAAAAGAGCAGACAATGGTATTGGGCCTTTCCGCCAGCCAGACGGCCTCGTCAATGACGCCGATGCTGGTAACACAGACAGGACAGCCTGGTCCATGCACCATATTGATATTGGCCGGCAGCATATCCAGCAGCCCGTTCTTCACCAGGCTATGCGTTTGCCCGCCGCAGATCTCCATCAGCGTCCAGTTGCCTTTGGTGATCCGGTGGATCTCCGCCAGGTATTCCTGCACCAGCTCAGGGTCACGGTATTCAGACAGGTATTTCATAACAGTTCCTCCAGTTCGCCCATCTGCCGCAGGTAATTGAATGTCTGCTCCGCTTCGGCCTCATCTATGATGCCGATGGCCACACCTACATGCACCAGTACGTATTCACCGGCTTTTGCTTCGGGGACCATACAGAGGTTCACTTCTTTCACGATCCCGCCAAAGGAGACCTTCCCCTTACGGAAGGTTTCATCCAGCTGGGTGGTCACTGACAATAATTTTCCAGGTATGGCCAGGCACATGGTTTAATAATTTACTTGTACTGATTTTTCCTGCCCGCGCGACTGACTGATGCGGCCCAGGTTGAAGCAGGCGATCTGCCCAAAGCCGATGCATTCATCATTGGGGCTCAGCTGCTGGTGGAAATAGATCTCCTGCCCGGCATAACCCAGGGCAATGATCATATCCGTAAGCAAAGCGCTCTGGAACACGCCACCACTGCACGCGATCCTGTTCACGCCATAATGATTGGCCAGCGCCATGACCAGTTTGGCCAGGGAATAATACACTTTGCGGGCAATCACATTGGCCGGCAGCTTATTTTCCAGATCATCCATAATGCCGCTCAGCAGCTGCTGCCACTGGATCTTAGGCGCCATGATGGGAATGCTGTAATAGTTATCCGGGAATCCGGCAGCGGTATTGGCCAGCGCCTCCAGTTTCATAGCGCCCTCCCCTTCATAGGTATTGATGGGGGTTACGCCCAGGATGGCGGCAATGCCGTCCAGCAGGCGGCCCATGCTGCTGGTGTACACAGGGGTATTGGTATCCAGCAGCTGGCGGTAATAGCGCCATTCACCGGCATTGAAATATTTATCGAGCTGCTGCTGCCGGGCCGGCTGCTGGTGCAGCAGGGAAAGCGCTGACAGACGGGGCTCGCGGCTCATCTTATCACCCAGCAGGTGCGGGAAATAATCCAGGTGGGCTACCCGCTGGATCTGGTCGTCCCGGAACAGGAACGCCTCCCCACCCCAGATCTGACCATCTTCCCCATAGCCGGCGCCATCCCAGATAATACCAAGAATAGGATCATTGGTTTCCAGCAAATGGTTCTCGGCCAGCACAGCACCGAAATGCGCTTTATGGTGCTGCACACTGATCACGCGTGCAGCAGTCTCGACGCCAATGGTTCGTCCATGCTCTGACACATAATAATTGGGATGCTGATCAATCAGCACATGCCGCGGACGGAAATGCAGTACCTGCTGCAGGTGCTTCAGGGTAACCGAATAAGCTTCCTGTGATTCCAGGGTGCCATGATCGCCCAGGTACTGGCTGACATAGAGCTGGCCGGCCGATAAAATAGCAAAGGCCGATTTCAGTTCAGCGCCCATGGCCAGTATAGCAGCGCCGGGCATTTCAAAAGGCACGGGGAAATAACTGGGCGCATAACCCCGGCTGCGGCGCAGGAATATTTTCTGTCCCAGTTCGGAGAAGCGCACCACGCTGTCATCCTGCGGGACTATAATATCACGGTCATAAGTGAGTACCAGGTCGGCAATACCGGGCAGACTGCCCAGTGCGTCCTGGTCGCGGTAAATGATCGGCGAGCCGCTCATATTGGCGCTGGTGGCCACCAGCGGCTTGCCCACATGCTGCGAGATCAGGTGCAGCAGCGGCGAGCAGGGCAGCATAACGCCTACGGTATCCAGGCCAGGCGCTATCAGCTCATGGCAGATACCGGTGGTAGTGGTTTCCCGGAGGCGGCCCAGCACAATGGGTGCGGCAGCGCTTTCCAGGGCTTCTATTTCTTCCTTACGGAGACGAACATCTGTTTTAGCCATCTCTACATCCGTATACAGCAGCGCGAAAGGTTTCTGGGGGCGGTGCTTGCGGTGCCGCAGCAGCCGGATAGTTCGGGCGTTGGTAGCGTCACAAAGCAGCAGGTAACCACCTACGCCTTTTACGGCTACAATGTATCCGTTGATCAGTCTTTCCTGTACTACCTGCAATATAGTTTCCGCATCATGCAGGGCATGACCGTTGCCCAGGTTGTAGAGATGCATTTCAATGGGGCAGTCGGGACAGCTGTTGGTCTGGCTATGCTGCCGGCGATTGTGCAGGAACTGGTATTCTTCTTCACAGGCTTCACATAACGGCAGCTCCCTCATGGTGGTATTTTCCCGGTCGAAGGGCAGCGCCGTGATAATGGAATAACGCGGACCGCAATCAGGACAGGTAGTAAAAGCGTACTGGTAGCGGCGGTTCTCCTCCTCATACAATTCCCGGCGGCAGGTAGGACAAACAGCCACATCAGGCGTCAGCAGTACCCGTACCCTGGTATCGGCAGCACTGGGACCAATGGTGAAGCTGTCAAAGCGGCGATCCCCCACGCGCTGCAGCCGGTGGCGCACTACCAGCGCATTGATGGGCGCCTGTCCTATCAGACCTGTATAAAAAGCCACTGCATCTTTTTCAGACGCATTAAAAGTTACATGGACGCCATCGTTATTATTGCATACCTCACCGTTGATGCGTAAGGCATTGGCCGTGCGGCAAACAAAAGGGCGGAACCCTACTCCCTGTACAAGCCCGCTGATATGGATATGATACGTGTGCATGTTCATGATCATTTCGATTGAAGCCATTCATACCATTGTGATAAACCTTCGCCGGTGGTACAGCTGACTTCAATAATTTCCAGGGAAGGATTGACGCGTTTTGCGTTGGCTGCTGCTTTTTCAATATCGAAAGGCACGTAGGGCAACAGGTCCGTCTTATTAATAATACAGAGGGAGGAAGAGTGGAACATGTCCGGGTACTTGAGGGGTTTATCGTCCCCTTCCGTAACGCTCATGATCACTACCCGCTCCTGTTCGCCCAGGTCAAACATAGCCGGGCAGACCAGGTTGCCCACATTTTCTATAAAGAGTACTGCGTTATTGCTGAGTTTGAGGCCCTGCATGGCATGCATCACCATATGGGCGTCCAGGTGGCAGCCTTTATTGGTATTGATCTGCACCACTTTGGCGCCGGTGGCATGAATGCGGTCTGCATCCAGCGTGGTCTGCTGATCACCTTCTATCACAAAAAAATCCGCATCGCCCTGCAGGTCGGTCAGGGTTCTTTCCAGAAGGGTCGTCTTCCCGGATCCGGGTGAGCTTACCAGGTTGATGGCCAGGATCTCCTTGGCTTCAAAATACCCGCGGTTGCGTTCGGCCAGCAGGTTATTTTCATACAGCACGTCTTTCTCCACCTGGACAACGCGGCTGCCGGGATGGTGTTCATGGCTTTTGGCCAGGGAATGTGTATGATCATGGTGGCCATGACCGTGCGTGTGAGAATGTAGCTGTCCGCCGGCCTGATCTTGTTGTCCGAGATGGCTGATCACATGACCATCGCCATCACATCCGCAGGTACTGCACATAGAAAAATATTTTTATTGAAAAATGGGTTTGTCTTAATGGATCACCAGCGAGCGCACCCGCAATTCTTTCCCCTGGTAGATCTGCAGGAAATGCCCCTGGCAATCCGGACAGGCGTCATACAGGTTTTCCAGCGGGAATTCCGCAGCACATTCCAGGCAGCCAGCGCGGCCAGGCGTACGGTGGATGGTCTTGACCGAATGTTCCAGGATCGTGGTCTTCACGGCCTGTTTCCAGGCCGATTCAAAGGCTTCCATTTCAACGGTGGTGAGACAGCCGATCTCCAGTTCTATCTCTTCTACCGATTGAGCCCCTTCACGCCGGGCATGCTCTTCAGCAATGTCCACGATCCCCATCACAATCGATAACTCATGCATGGTCTGAAGGGCTTTTACCGGAAGCAGTTTTTTTCTTGCGGTAGTGCAGGTACAGGGCTACAACGGCCAGGATCACCATTGGCCAGGTGATAATGGCATGTTCCTTCGCAATAAAATAATGGAAAATGGTAAAGCCGCCGTCCGTATGCTCGTGGGCGCCTTCGCCATGGTGAGCAAAAGTGAGCAGGGGCAGGCAGCAGGCCAGCATCGTAATCGCTTTTTTCATAATACGCGGGTTTTATCAAATTTACCCAGCCTCCCAAACCCCTCCCCTAACAAAGGTCAATCGCACAATTGATAAGGATCATGCACCAACGGGGCAACATTGAGTAAGTTACATTGACCCATTATTACCCGTAAAAATTTGAACATGCGTAACAACAACGATGCTAAGCCATTGACGTATTATGAGGAGATGCGTGGCAAGGGCTATTCCCGCCGCGACTTCCTCCAGTTCGTTACTATGATGGCTGCCTTCATGGGACTTGAGAAATCTCTTGTAGGACAGGTAGCTACTGCCCTGGAGACCAAATCGCGGATCCCGGTGATCTGGCTGCACTTCCAGGAATGTACCTGCTGCAGTGAAAGTTTTATCCGGTCCTCCCACCCTATTGTGGCGGACATCCTGCTGGACCAGATCTCGCTGGACTATACCGAAACGCTGATGGCGGCATCGGGTTTCCAGGCGGAGGAGGCCATGCAACAAACAATGACCAAATACAAAGGAGAGTACATCCTTTGTGTGGAGGGCAGCGTGCCCACCGCCGCCAACGGCGTGTATTGCATGATAGGCGGCAAAACCTCCCAGCAGATCCTGGAAGAGGCCTCCGCCAATGCAAAAGCAGTGATTGCCTGGGGCAGCTGCGCCTGCAATGGTTGCGTACAGGCTGCCAAGCCCAACCCCACTTCCGCCACGCCTATCCACAAGCTGATAAAAGACAAGCCCGTGATCAAAGTGCCCGGCTGCCCGCCCATTGGCGAAGTAATGGCCGGCGTGATTGTTCACCTGGTGACCTTTGGCCGTATCCCGCAGCTGGATGCCCTGGGCCGTCCCAAAGCCTTTTACAGCAAAAGGGTGCATGACACCTGCTACCGCCGGCCCTTTTTTGATGCCGGGCTTTACGTGGAGAGCTTTGATGACGAGAACGCAAAAAAAGGATACTGTTTATATAAGGTGGGCTGTAAGGGCCCTGTTACCTATAATGCCTGTGGCGTCACCAAATGGAATGGCGGCACCAGCTTCCCGATCCAGTCGGGCCATGGCTGTATTGGCTGCAGCGAAGAGAACTACTGGGACAATGGCCGCCTCTATGAAAGAGCCTCGGCCTTTGCGGGCTTTGGCATTGAGGCCAATGCCGACCTGGTAGGTAAACTGGCGCTGGGCGCCACCGCAGCAGGCCTGGCCGGTCATGCCGTCATGACCAATATCCGGAAGAACAAGATCATCCGCGATCTGACGGAAGAAGGCAAACAGAACGAACAGGAAAGTGAAAAGATCGGTGACGATCATTAACCCCTAACCCCTTACACCATTGACTATGAGCAAAAGAATCGTAGTAGATCCCGTTACCCGCATCGAAGGCCACCTGCGCATCGAAGCGGAAATAGAGAACGGTAAGATAAAGGACGCCTTCAGCAGCGGCACTATGGTGCGCCTGCTGGAAGAGATCCTGCGCAACCGTGATCCCCGTGACGCCTGGGCCATTGTAGGCCGCGTATGCGGCGTATGTACACCTGTCCACTCCCTCACTTCCGTCCGTTGTGTGGAAGATGCACTGGATATCGCTGTACCACCCAATGCCGAGCTGGTACGTAATATTATGTACTGCTCCGCTTTCATGCATGACCACGTAGTGCATTTCTATCACCTCCATGCCATGGATTGGGTAGATGTGGTCAACGCCCTGAAAGCCGATCCCAACGAAACCTCCCGGCTGGCGCAATCCATTTCCAGCTGGCCTAAAAGCTCGCCCGGTTATTTCAAAGACCTGCAGACCCGCATCAAAAAACTGGTGGACAGCGGTCAGCTGGGCATCTTCACCAACGGCTACTGGGGACACCCCGCCTATAAACTGCCGCCCGAAGTGAACCTGATAGGCCTGGCCCACTACCTCGAAGCGCTGGAATGGCAGAAAGAGATCGTGAAAGTGCAGGCCGTCTTTGGCGGTAAGAACCCGCACCCCAATTACCTGGTGGGCGGCATGGCCTGCGCCATCAGTATTGATGACGTGAGCGGCCTCAATGCGGAGCGACTGGCACTGGTTAAACAATTACTGGAAGACGGGAAGAAATTTGTGGAGCAGGTCTATATCCCCGACCTGATGGCCATTGCCTCTTTCTACAAGGACTGGGGCAGCATTGGCGGTGGACTGGGCAATTACCTGGTCTATGGTGATCTGCCCTGGAATGGCTTCCGCGATGCATCTTCATTCAAATTCCCACCCGGCGCCATCCTCAACAAAGACCTCTCTAAAGTATATGATGTCAACCTCCGGGATGATGCCGAAGTACAGGAATTCATCACCAATTCCTGGTATGAATACAAAGGCGGTAAGGACGTAGGCCTGCATCCCTGGAAAGGCGAAAGCAAAATAAAATATACCGGCCCTATGCCGCCCTTCGAACACCTGGATACCGACCAGGCATACAGCTACCTCAAAACACCACGGTGGAAAGGTCATGCCATGGAGGTAGGTCCGCTGGCACGCGTGCTGGTGGGCTACGCCCGTGGCAGGGAAGAATACAAGACCGTAGTGGACAAAGCCCTTAAAGACCTGGACATACCGGTAACCGCGCTGTTCTCTACTTTGGGACGAACCGCAGCCCGCGGCCTGGAATGCACACTGGTGACGGACTGGGCCCTCGACTTCTACCACCAGCTGGTAGACAATATCAAAAATGGTGATACGCGGATGGCCAATATGGAAAAGTTCAATCCGAATACCTGGCCCAAACAGGCCATTGGCGTGGGTTATGCGGAAGCGCCACGCGGCGCCCTGGCCCACTGGATCAATATAGAAAATGAAAAGATCGCCAACTACCAGCTGGTGGTGCCCACTACCTGGAATGCTTCGCCCCGCGACGGCAAAGGCCAGCTCTCCGCCTATGAAGCTGCGCTGATAGATACACCGGTAGCGGATGAAAAGCAGCCGTTGGAGATCCTGCGGACCATACACTCGTTTGATCCCTGTCTGGCATGTGCGGTACACCTCTATGACGAACACGGTAACCATATCAACCGGGTAAGCGTGCTCGAAGCTTAATCCGTACCACTTTTAAATTGTACTACGATGGCTACCAAGAAATATCTGCATGTTCACCGGCTGCGCCGGGTCTATGTCTGGGAGTTGCCGGTCCGTGTATACCATTGGCTCAATGCCGCTGTGATGATCGTGCTGATCGTCACAGGATTTTATATTGCCAACCCACCCGCCCTTACCAGTGGTAAAGAGGCCAGCTTTCAGTTCCTGATGGGCTGGATGCGCTTTTTCCATTTTGTGGCGGCCTATATCTTCTTCTTCAATTTCCTGTTCCGCCTGTACTGGGGATTTACGGGTAATAAATGGGCCAACTGGAAACAGTTCATCCCTACCAACAAGCGGTTCTTCCAGGAAATGTGGCAGGTGTTCAAGATCGATATCCTGATGATGAAGGGGAAGGAGCATATGTCGGTAGGACATAACGCCATGGCAGGTTTCATCTATTTCTTTACGTTCATCGCCTTCGGCGTCCAGTGCCTTACCGGCTTTGGGCTTTATGCCAGTATGAGCGACTGGTGGCTGCCCAGACTCTTTGCCTGGGTACCGGCCATGCTGGGTGGTGATATCCTCACCCGCCAGATCCATCACTGGTGTATGTGGTTCTTTATCCTTTTTGCCGTGATCCATGTGTACCTCGTGTTCTACCACGACTACGTGGAAGGCCGGGGTGAGATCAGCAGCATGGGTGGCGGCTGGAAATTCATTGAAGAAGAAGCATTCAAAAAAGAAGAGAATACCGCTCCCGACCGGAGCGAACTGCCGGGCAAAGAAGGACACCCGGGTACGGCCTGAGCAGTTTCAACATAAAACTCCCTGAGCTGCTATAATGCCCTCAGGGATTGAACATTTTTTTCTGCAGGATTCTTGCAAACCCTTCCTGTCTATTTGTTCATAACAGGAAATACTGCCGGTGGGGGCTGGTAACAGCTCCCGCCGGTAGCCTCCTGGCAAAAGAGCTTATCATGCAACCAGAAAATAAAGTGCTGTTACTGGGTATTGGGAATTATTTAATGGGCGATGAAGGGATTGGCGTACATATAGCCCAGCGCCTGGCCGCGGCCGGCCCGCCCCCCGGCCTCGATATCCTCGACGGCGGCACCGGCGGCTTTCACCTCCTGGAATATTTTGAACAATACCCACAGGTGATCCTTGTTGACGCCACGCTTGATGGCCGCCCTCCTGGCACTATCCGGCTGATCACACCACGTTTTGCATCAGACTTTCCCCAGGCTATGAGCACGCATGATATCGGGCTCAAGGACCTGGTAGGCGCGCTGCAATTGCTCGGCCGCATGCCGGATATCCAGCTGCTGGTGGTGAGTATTGATAGTATACAGCAGCAGGGTACTGAATTGACGGAGGAAATTGAGAAGGTGGTGCCGGAGATAATAGAAAAGGTGAACTACCTGGCGGGGATTGAAAAAATGATCAACAACTGAGCGGACGTACTTCCTATTCTTCATTCACCTAATGTCAATTTTTCAATATCATCTAAATCCTTATGCCGTCCTGCAGCTTTTTTAGCCTGTATCAGATTATTTAAATGTAAAAAACGGATCATTAAGCCACTTTCATCATAGACTTGCGCTTGCGCGAAAGCTTCGCCAAAATCCACGCCTTTGAGCTCAGTGATTATATCAATACTAACTGGAGGCCGCCCAAACGAAAAAACATCAACTTGTTCAGTATTTAAAAACCTTTCCTCAGTCATATCAAAAAGAGGAAGGCGGAATTCGGCAAAGGCACGAGATAACTTCGTGTAATTTTCTTTTGTCCTTTTCACCCAGATATCCATATCACCAGTAACTCTTCTATATCCGTGCAGAATTACCGCATAACCACCCACCAGAATATAATCAACATTCTGGTTATTTAACGCTTGAATAAAATCCCTGAAATCCTCGTTAAAAATAGTACCCATTAATTATTCTGTTTCCGGCTGGAGAAATAACTTCTATCTAACTTGGGCTGGTCTGTCATTGAAAAGCCGTAGGCCTTAGAAATTAGAAAATAGGCCTGTCGTAACCTTTCAGCATATGGAATGTTCTTATCATACACATTTGCTTTATCTGCTTCATTAAAAGTCATCATTCTAAAAGCACTTCTATCAAATCTATATTCGGACATATGAAGATTTTGATTAGTAAATGTACAAATAAGAACTGAAAATGCAGCGCTTCCTTAACGCTATCAAAAAACTGGCATCCAACACATTATAAACCTTCAGACTTAGGCCAGGTCAATCATAGTGCCCAATTTATATTTTCAATTTATTGAAGTGAAGGATAGGAAAGTAAAAACTGTGTTGCCATAAAATCAACAAAGGTTTCTTCTTCCAATGAAAAGTATTCCTTAGCTGCTACCTCTGAATAAAAATATACCGGAGGATTGTCTCTTGCTGTTGTTTTAAAATAAGCAGCCTGACAACCTTGATGCATCCAACCAAAGCACACTATATCGGTACTCCTCTGGCGTCATTGTCAATGTCTGCATAAAAAACTGTATTACTTACCTCATAATACAAGCAGCTGTAATGGTAGCTTTCCGCAATATTAAAATAGTCTTCAATACGCCGACGCTGTTTCTTCATCCAAAACATCGTCAGCTTTATTTTAAAATTTTCCTGACTACAGTGTTTCCAAAACGGCAGATGCTTTACCTGGCTATGGGTATATCCACCGTCAAGACCATTTGCCACTAAATTTGTTATGACATACCAGGAAATCTTATCCCAATCAGGGCTTTCCCAGGATCGGGTAGTAGGATCAAATTTGCACTTTGGAACCCGATACCCTTGGGGAACATTTACATTGCCAATCAGTCGCCACTTACTTTTCCCACGGGTTGCAGGTAATGCAAGACTAAAAGAGGGATATGCCAATTCATCAACAGTGGCGAAAAAGGACAGTTCCCCTTTATAAGGCGTATCGGAGAAATAATCCAGGGTACGTATCAGCACATGACCAGCCAATCCAAGCTCACTGGTTATAACTACCTGAACATACCCGAACCCATATTCATTCTGTAAAGCTATCTCATAAATATTTCCATGCATATAGCCTATTTATCCATTTGTATTTACTCCATTAAGCAAATAGTCAATTTTCGCCTCCCTTGGTCCCTGGTACCTTATCCTGGTCATCCCTTTTAAGCTGCACCAACTTTCCCCTTCCCTGATCCCCGTATACCCAACCGTTTCAACCAGGATACTGTTGGCCGTAACTTCCTTAATGATCCCCGTCATAAATTCAGTGTTCCAAAACAGCGTGCAAACGCATTCTTTTTCTGTCAACAAGGCCAGCTTACCGGCAAACCGCTCTCCGCTATTCACATAAAAAAGGGGTTTTACTTTTTTTAACCGTTTAGCTACTGCCTTCAGCCTCTCCAGGTGAAGGTTATAACGATCCCCGGTTTCAACAATTCTTATAGCAGACAGCGCAATAGACCTTTCTCTCACCACATCTCCAAAAATATCCACTTCCTGCACAACAATGCTTTCCTTTTTAAACGCACGGATATAACCTAAAACCCTTTTATCCCAATCCACCTTATGCAGACAGACTGAAATTATACGTTTGCTTTTATAAGCATTTCTTAGGAGATCCATGAGCATACATCATTATTTTAATCTCATTAAACAGCATCTTTTTAAGCAAAAGGCCACAGGCTGCCCCCATCCGGTATAACAACCCTTACCGGTTTTGCCGTTTCTTTCGTTGTAGCACCAGCAGCTCCGTAGCGGCATATACAACGATCCTGTCTTTATCCAGCAATAAGATCCGGAGATACGCATCCTCTCCCCAATCAGGGATTGGCTGATTGGTATGCCATACTTCAATACTTTTTTGTTTTGCAACCATCGCCCGGGCCATTCTCTCTCCAACTATCCCTTCTTCCAGTGAGTAAGCAGGAGCTGTAACGGTAGTGGTATTATCTTCCACAACTTTGCAATAGCTCTTTTTTTCTATATGCAGCAAGGTATCCGTCAGCGCTGAAAAATGATCCTGGCCCAACAGCCATTGAATACCCTTTTCATTGATCAGTAACTTTGAGTTGACAAATTTTTTTCGATCTTTCCGGTATTCTTTATTATCCATTCCCGAGGAGCCGTAGGATTCCAGCAGCAGCCACTCCACCACTTTCCATTCCCCATAGATATGCCGCAGGCCTTCCTGCTGTGAAAAGCAATGATTGCCCAATAACATAGCCATCACTAAAGAAACAAGGCGCATGCGCATAGTACAAGATCAATTAAAGTTGAGGAACCTATTAACATCTATCCTGATCACCACTTCTCCGGGTCTTTATCATACAGCAGGGAATCAGGTATCCAGGCAATCAACGGCTTATTAGAGCTTCCTGGAACTGCATATTCCACTTCATACCATTTATCCTTTCTGGCAACCACCTTTACCACATCGTTTGCAATCAAATAAGCATTCAGCTGCCTGGTTGAATCCGGAGCGCTGAACAATGGGGCCTTTTTTGATTGCACGATCCTGATCTCTACCCAGGACCGCTTATCCTCCAACGCCCTGGAATAACCATATTTATCCGTAAAATCTACTGCGGCATACCCATAAGGTATATCATTAAGCACAATATTAATACCATTTTCCTTTATTATTAGCGTTCCTGTTAATCTTTGCTCAGTTGTGGGCCAGGCAGTCAAAATACGAATAGTTGAATCATTCCTGAATTGCCCCTTAAAGTAAAACAGGCATAGCTTTGTAAATTCCTGATACTTTTCGTCCCAGGCATCATAGTACCCATAGAAGCCAGTCACCAGGTTGTTTTCATCAATGGCCACAGACGCTTCTCCATAGCTTCCCGGGATTAGCTTAGCGGAGCTTACCTCTGTATCACTTGTATCAGGTAAGCGCTCTTTTCCCGCTCTTGCCTCCATTACAGGCTCTTTATTCCCGGACTGGATACAACCAAGGGCAAAAAACGAAAACAGCAGCACAGTGATACCCTTATATTTTTTACTATATCCATTCATATATTGTTTCAATTGATTTTAACCACTTTAAACTGACCAGCTTTATTGATTTTCCAAACTGTCAACTTTTCAACCGGATCCTTTTCATCGGCTTCCGGAAAAAACAGGAAGGATTACGCCAGCAGGATCATTGGGCATATAACCTGCATAGTGATAAAATATAGTAAATATTTTTCCAGGTTATATTTATTGAACTTCTTCAATTTTACTTGCAAAATTTTGTAATAAACTCACCCGCTCTTTCACACTGAAACAGTTTAGCCATCCTGAATTGCTCGCAGGCTCCTTTTGTATCCCCCTGCTGAATAGCGATGCCGCCACAGTACAAATAAGCCTCACCAACCTGATAACCGCTACTGATGCAATACTCAAAAATAGCCTTTGCCTGCTGAAAACTACCTTTGTAGTAATGAGCCAATCCCTGGTAGTAGAATATTTCATGAGACCATACATCATATTTGGCGTTGGAATCGACGGGCAAAAGGTCATTAGCAGGATGATCCAGCACAAAACCATTGAAGCCTTTTGTAGACACAGCTTTATCAAAATAATACAAGGCTGAATCATAATTCTTTTCGTCATAAAACATTATGCCCAGGCTGTATAAAGCAATAGTGTTATTCTTTTTCTTCTTTATCACACTGGTATAATCCCGTTTTGCATCAGCAAGTTGTTCAGCGCCTGCAAGCAGATCTGCCCTTGTCAGCAGAGCATCTATACAATCCGGGGATCTATCCAGTATATTATCCAATACAGCAAGCAGTTTCATCGTATCCGGATTATCTTTTTCCTTATTCAACGCTTCCGGATATACCCGGTTAAACCGGCTGCAACTACCAGGATCACTCTCTGTACAGCTTGATAAAACAGCAAAAAGCAATCCGGCAAATAATAGTTCCAAACAATCTTTCATTACGTATTATTACTTCTTTGAACTGTCCTTTATTATCCATTTCAACCAACCAGGCTTCTGGGTCTTCAATAGTAGCTATAACCTTTCTCAAATATTCACAAACAATCTGCATCCTGCTATCACCAACCCAAAAACCAACCCTCTTGTCGACATAATTAATAAAACTTGATGACATAGTAATTTTTATTTATTCGGCGCCAATTGTAATTAGACGATCCTTGTATTTTGAAGGGCATTGGCGTACATATAGCCCAGCGCATGGCGGCGGCCGCCCCCGGCTTCGATGTCCTTGACGGCGGCATCGGCGGTTTTCACCTGGTGGAATATTTTGAACAGTACCCGCAGGTGATCCTCGTTGACGCCACACTTGACGGTCGTCCCCCGGGCACTACCCAGCTGATCACGCCGAGTTTTGCATCAGACTTTTCCCAGGCTATGAGCACGCATGATATCGGGCTCAAAGACCAGGTAGGCGCACTGCAGCTGCTGGGCCGCATGCCGGTCATTCAGCTGCTGGTGGTGAGCATTGATAGCATCCAGCAGCAGGGAACCGGGCTGACGGAAGAGATGGAGAAGGTGGTGCCGGAGATCATGCATGAAGTGGAACGGTTGTCAGAAACGGTAATGGCTCAAAATTAGGATATACCAGCATTTCGTATCCAACTAACTCCTTATAAGAGCAGTAGTACCGATCTTACGTTGTTAGACAAAATTATATATCATTAAAACCTTACCGTCACACTATCTCCATCCGAATCATTAGTAGCGACTGGTTCATAAAACATGTACAAGAAAGTTTGATAGGCAGTATTTTCAATAGACTCGTACTCCATAATATTTCTGTTTCTTACAATTTGATCGGCTTCTTCCAATGGAATACCAAAACCCAAATGGAGTGCTACTACAACTTCCGTCTGAGTAACTTGACGATCCTTTAGAAAATACAGCATATAATCCTCCATTTGCCAACGAAAACCTGACTCTTGCAAAAGATCTATCACAACTATTATTCTCGGATGTATGACCTTTTCCATATTTAGAATTTTATAGCACGTGTTTCGCTATCAGGCAACTTCAAACCTTCAGGTCGCAAGCGAAAGCATTCAAGGACGCCTTCAGAATATTCGCCCAGGAATTCTCCGATGAAGACAGGAACCATATCATTTACTCGCTCGATAGACTAATTCAATACGTTAAAACCAGATTGGCCTACAAATAGAAAAACCGCTGGCATCGCCAGCGGAAGAATTACCTGAATCAATTAATTAAGACCTAAAAAAACCAGAAACGTTTCTTCTTAAGAAAATAAGTATCGCTTACCATCAAAAATTTTTCGGTAGAATAGCTACGCAATTGGACATTTTCCAAGTCAGTAAAATATTCAATTGTTTCTGCACTCACAGATTTTAATAAAATTAGTCTCTCTGCTATCTCGCAAAGTTTGATTCCACCTGACGATATATTTATAGCAGCCAGCCTAAACCGGAATCTGCTGTAGTAAGGAGCGATAATATATTGGTGATAACAAAGTGCAGGTCCTCCGAACTCGACATTTTCATCGGCTCATATTACGTTTTCATTAATAACTATAGACCCTACTAAAGGGCCTCCTTGGGATATTTCTCTGAGATCCCCATATTTTACTACAGCATCAGAACAACTTACTCTTAATTCAAAGTGATAAGGCGATATTTGCATATTTTATTTATTACCAGTTACAATTATTGTTGTTTGATTAATTACTCTCTTAGATTGCACCTGGAATTACAAATTTTATCTGCGTATCATCTGAAAAAAACAACACTAAATTATTCTCTTTAAAAACACCTTTATAGATTGACAAATTCTGTTGCTCTTGTGGCAGGGAGAAAGCTTTCTTTTGGCCAGAAACAAAATTTTCCACAACTATGGAATCGGAAGCGTTTCCTGATCGGTAGGCAACAATTTCCCTCTTCAAATCCGCAACTATTGCAGTTTCGAGATATTTGAGTACTATTTTATTGTCTTCTACATACGATATTGTAAATTCCTGGTAATCAAATCCAGCTCCTCTTAGAAGGCAAAAAGAATTGTTCGAAAATGAATAAACTGAAGGCACTAATCCTTCAGGGACCAAACAATTAAACTTATAAGGGAGCAAGGTATCCAGGCCATCAAGCCTGATCTTTACGGTATAAAAGGTATCAATTACCACATAACGAACACTATTTCTCGCATCAATGATGGAATCACTCTTTGGAATACAATGATACAAAGCAGAATCACTCTTACTTTTAGTTTCCGAAGGTCCATTCACATACTTTTCTTGTTTTACGTTATTTATTCCACAAGAAATAAAGAGAAACAGCAAAAACAATTTGTTCATATATACTTTCATTTATAAGCTTTTCCATCTATTAAATCCTTCATTTGGATTTCTATAGCCAATATAATGTGGGAATGGAAAGGGTATGGGGATTGGCTTTTCTAATTTCAATGCCGGAGACATATTGATTCCCCAAAATACGGTTCGACCATGCACTCCAGTTGCAAGAAGTAAACATCTTCCTTTATTAATCCCATCAGTGGCTAAATGAATACCACTTGAAAAATCAGAAGAAAACGAAGTAAACTTCCCTCCACTAAATGACTTAATAAGGGCATCTGGCCATGCATCCTTGAACAATTTAAAATTATCTTCAGATAATTCAATTCCATAAGTTTTTGCCTTTATATGACCAAACCCTTTTGCCGCCAGATCGAAACCGTCCCACCTAATCGCACCATATGAAAAATCAACACCGCCAGTCAATGCATTAATGCTTGCTTCCCTACTATATTCAGCATTTTGCTTATAATTAGGATTATTACCTCCATCCTTATAACCATGTATCCCTTCTGTTTCTAAAGTTTTTTGAATTAATTTTTCTCGATGTTCTGAAGTATTAACTATGGCACTGGCTAATGCATAAGATTCATTTTTGTCTCCAGACGATTCCTTTGCAACTGTATTTGCAAACTTATTTAATGTTGAATTACTCACTGACAAATGAATAGTTCCAGAATTTGGCAGAACTTTATCCCAGTCTTTAACTCCATTATTTGTATAATTATCAATTACATCTTGCGATGTTACATAGGCTTTATCATCACTTGACGGTCGTCGCCCGGGCACTACCCAGCTGATCACGCCCCGCTTTGCATCAGATTTCCCCCAGGCTATGAGCACGCATGATATCGGGCTCAAGGACCTGGTAGGCGCGCTGCAATTTCTGGGGCGCATGCCGGTCATTCAGCTGCTGGTGGTGAGCATTGATAGCATCCAGCAGCAGGGGACTGAGTTCACGCCGGAGATTGAAGCGGTAGTGCCGGAGTTGTTTTTACAGGTAAAACGATTGCTGAGGTCAGTTGCTTTTACTTAGGCAAACAAGTAACAGCCAGGCTGAATACGTTCAAATAATTCTTCACAAGATGGGAAATTTTCATCATATAGTTTGTCAATCTATGACTTTTGAACGATAGCATAATGATACATAATTATGCCTTTTCTTTAATTTTTAATTTCAGGAATAAATTGCCGAACCCACCAAGATATCCGCATACATCAGAGACTATAAAGTTAAACAAGCATACGCTCAACAAAAAAAGCCTCCAGCATTATACTGATGGCTATAAAATAATTTCATACACTCAAGGGAATAAACTCAAAAAATGAGCTTCTTCTTCTTCTGTGATGGTAAATGGATAAACAATAATTCCAACCAACTCCTTCTTGACCTCAAGCGATAAATCAGGGGAAAAATCAGAACCTTTAATGATTTCCTCAACTCTTTTGTACTCCTCAACGCGTCCGCTTAATGCTCCGCCCATTCGCTCTCGCAAATAAGGATCTGCGCTATCATTAAACATTTCTTCCCTTATTTCACTAAAAAGCTCAACATAGAGGGGACTAAAAACTATTTCCCGGTAGTTTTCATCGTCCTCTGTATTCCTAAATTTAAAACAGTATAGAATTTTGTGCATTAAGATTAAATAGATGTCTTTCTTCATTATTTACTCTCCTCTGGTATTTTGATTTGATGTATTACTTTTATCAGATGATTTTTTCTTTTTCAGATTTGGGCCTATATATAGCAAATTACCTTTACGAACTTTTAAAGTGCCATTCTGATGGATATATTCAATTTCTGTGTCTTTTCGAATATTACTGTTTTGATCAGGATCAACCATAAAAACAACCATATACTTACCCTTTCCCTTATGCGTAGGTTGATTCAAAAACAACTTCTGATCAACCTCTTCCTCACTCATGATGGATTTCGTCAAATATACCTTACCTTTTTTATTTGGATAAAGCGTCTTGGTGGTTGCTACTCCTACAATTCCTTTTCGGTTAGTATAATGAACGTAGATATCTTTTCCACTGTCATCTTCTTTATTTACATCAGATAAAGGTGCATCGGATGACGCATTAAAGTGATGATTATAGACCATAAGGTTATCAAACCCCTTATGTTCATCCTCATCCCTTATTTGAGGAGCCTTTGCAGGATTGGGTTGGTAAAGTTCTTCAGGTGATCTGTCAGGCGTAGAAGGAGAAGTAAATGTGTACCATATTAAAGCAAGAAAATTCGCTCTCAAAAGCCCTGCAGCTCCTAAACTTGGCTTCATTTTAGGCGCATTCTTTATAATTTGGCTTCCTCCATTTTTGGCAGCTTCAGCTGCAGCCTTTTCAGCGAGTGCCTGAGTTGTCTTATCTATGATAACCTTTGTTACAGGAGCTACAGGAGCCGGTGTTGCCTGGGCCTGCGTTCCAGGCGTCTCTAACCCGTCTAAATCAATAAAATTTGTCGGCTCATTCTCTGCATACGCATATGTACTATTCCATGGAAAATTATCCTTTAACGGATCAACGCTCAGGAACCGACCAATACGAGGATCGTAAATTCGCATTCCATAGTCAATCTGATTCCCCCACCCCTTCACCTCAAAATCATTCTCTTTCCCATTGAACCCATATTTATACGCAGTGAACGGGTTATCTGTTGTCATCCGCATCATCATACCAAACGGATAATATTCCGTGGCATTGATAATCACCGGCTCATAGTGGCTTATCAAAGAACTGTTACCGGGATCCACTACACCGTTTTTCCGGTCGCTGATCACCGTCAGCACATTGCCGAGATGGTTAGATAACTCATATTTGTGCCAGCCTCTAAGATAGGTATTACTGCTAAAATATTGCATGGTATGGGGACCGGTATTACCATGGTCCACATCATAATCCACGTTTTGCACACCCAGTCGGCTGCTACCATAGATAAAATGCTCAGACTGCTTGAGGAGATGATCCTGAAGCGACCCTGCTGATCCGTTGGCTACATAGGTAGACAGTACATTACCCTGGGCATCCCTTACATACCAGGTATAGTTCTCCTGGCCCAGGAAATTGGAGTATTTCCCGATCCGGTTACCCTGCGCATCATATTGATAGCGAATGTTTGATACTGCCACGCCGGACGTGGCCTGCCGGGTGATCTCCAGTATCTTGCCATATATATTCCATTTGACATTGGTAATCTTCTCCCCTTTATCCTGGACCAGGTTACCAATTTCATCATATACATAATTCTCATCATCCATCTGGTTGTCTATATCCTTGATCCACTGATGGTCCTGTCCATACTGGTCAGCAGGCACCGCATCCCGGATACGTTTCAGGCGGTTAGTGCCGGGATAATAGCTATAGGTCAGGCTATCCATCAGCACAGGATATCCGTTTCCATTCCGGAGATAACGCTGGATATTGCCATTGGAATCATAACTCACCCTTTCTTTAAAAGCATCAATAGCCGTGAGCCCGCTGAAGCTATTGTTATCCCGGTTAAATCCATTATAAACATCCATTCCGGTCAGGCGGTTAAGCTGATCGTACTGGTAATTAAAGAAAAGTGGTGCTCCTTCCGCAAATTCCGGCGCTTCAAACCGCCTGATAGTGGAGGCCATACTGCTGATATTACCATTGAACAGCGGGCGATAGCTGGTATTCAGATAAGCGCTATAATTCGGAAAAGGCGTAACCGTCTTATTAATGGCTGCATAATCCCCGCCAAAATAGTTCAGGTTGTACCCAAAGGCATCCCTGGCCACATACTGGTTTCGGCCACCCCTGCCGTCACCACCCATATCATGAGTGGCAGTGGCACCCGTACTGTTAACACCTTTCAGCCAGCCTTGCAGCGTATAGGCAAAATCCAGGCCTTGCACCTGCTGTTCACCAATCACGGTCCTGGCCAGCGGACCGTGCAGGTAATACTCATACTGTGCCTGCTTCTGCCATTGCATGCTGTCCTGACTGGTCTCTACCAGGGTCAGCCTGTTTTCTGCATCATAAATATACCGGTGGAAATACTGATCGTTCCACCCTTTCTGATACTGGACCATATTGACCTTACCGCTGATCAGGTCATAATCGTAAATAACCTTCTTGGTCTGGTTACCATTGCGGTTCATTATATTATACACAGCTGCATTGCCACAGTTACCACAGCCATAGTCCTGCAGTAGTGTATCTACGTTGCCATGTATATCATAAGTATAGAAAGTAGCTGCATTATATGCACTGGTATTGGCGCCGTCAGTATAGCGCATATAGCTTACCCTGTTGCGCAGGTTCCTTTGACCAATAACCGTCTTCGGTTCCGGCGCACCGACGAAACCGGCATAAGGAAGATCATATACGGTTTCCGTGATCTGTTCCCGCTGTGTATTCAGTGCCGCGAACCAGGTATTCAGTTGCCCCTGGCTCCGGGTCAGTGCATCCGTTACAACCGGATTTCCAGCAATATTCTTCACCTGTCCTACTTCTGTGATTCGGCCTATTATATCATATTTGGTATAGCTGTACTGCCGGCCGGTTTCTGTTGCCGATGCTGCCTTTTGCCGGGCATTCTGCGATACAGAAAGCCTGCCCAACCGGTCGTACCAGAACTCTGACAAGCCACCATCCGGGCTATGCTGCGCCACTACCTGGTTGAGGGTATTGTAACGATAATTGGTATGTAAGCCATGTTTCGGCACTTTAAAGCCGCCATTATTCCTGGCCACATCCACACTATCCAGCCAAAGCGAATCATAGTTGGCCTGAACACCGGCCGGCGAAACCGTTTTAACAAGATTTCCAGCCTGGTCGTAATAATATAAGGTATAGTGATACTCGCTGACCTTATGCCGCACCGTAAACCGCTCAAAGCGGTAGGCCTGCATGCAATGGGACCTGTAGGCACTATCGAAATGTCCTTTGAGTGAATCCTGATACAAACTATAATAGGTCTGTGCCTTACTCTCGATGAAGAATGACGAGTCACTGCAATTGGTGACCATTTCCAGGCTGGCTGTGGGGAAGGGCGCCAGCGTACTGCCGCAAAGGGTAAGCTGCGTAGCAGGTATATTGCCGCAAAGGTCTGGCTCCAGCCCCAGCTGCTGCTTGTATAGCTGTTCAATCTGCTGGTGGGTAAGGTTAGTGCCTGCACGCTCATTAAAGAATTCTGCAAATGCGCTGGTAAAGGGCAGCACCGTATCCTTGGCAAAAAGATCATTATGTGGCTGAGTGTACGGCTGCTGGTTGTACCCCGGGTACCACAACCTGAACTTGCGTGTATTGATGAGGTAGGTACGGGCATCTGCACTAACAGCTACAGGAGCAGGAGAGGTATACCCTACGCCAATGGCCACGGCGCCGCTATCGATCTGCACAGCTCGCGCCAACTGAAGGAAGAAACTGTCAATTACACCAGCCGGCAGTGTCAAATAAGAAATATTGGTATACTTCAGTTTCGGCAAACCAAAACGGAAAGGAATGATATCGGTTTCCCGTTTTGTCCAGGCTGAAAAGTAGAGGTGCCTGATATCAGGGAAATTTACATCAAAATCCGGGAACACCTCATACCAGTGTTTGCCGGCAACCGCATCCACTACACCCGCCTGGGCATAATTAGGAATAGACACATACCCCGGATCCACGCGCAGGTAGCGAAGTGCATGGTTATTGGCCATACTACCCAGGTTATTATACAGTACGGGGCTGATGGTATTATCACTGAAGGTAGCGGGGAACACTCTTATAGATTGCAGGGTATTGATCTGCGTGAAATTCCGGATCAGGCGGGTCCTGTTCATGGTGGAATCCCTGGTTCCCTGGAACTCCAGGTGCAGGAGATGCTGCGGCCAGTACCCCCGCAGGTTCCTCAGCATGGCAGGGGCCGAAGCTGTTTGATAGTCCCTGAATCCAACATAGCTGATGGTATCGGGATGATAAACTGTTATGGTATAGCTTTTAGGCTCGGCAGAATAGGGATAATAATGGGATATCCGGGCACTTGGCGTCACAAAATAATCATCACCCAAAACAGTCTTGTTTTCAAAATACCAGTTCAGGAGATTGTAACGCGCTACTCTTGTATGCTGGTTGGTATAAGATTTATCCGCAGCGATCCTTGTCCCATCGCCAAAATCAATGTAAGCACCCATGCTGGTTTCCAGGAAACGCATAGTATCCTTCACATAAGCATCTACCTGGTAATAGCGCATACCTACTATGCCGGCACAGGGCGCCTGCTGACCCTTATTGAGGTAGAGCCGGAAGAACCCGTTAGGCAATGCCAGCAAGGAGCCCACCGCTTTATTGGCAGCGTTGCTGTTCCATATCTGTGCATAGGAATTATTGATGACCGTAACCGTACCGTCTACCGTAACCCCGATCAGGTTGCCATGGATATCAAAAACACCCTTGGGACCTTCAGCCGGCGTTTTATTGCCGGCCCTGGTACGCATGGCAAGATCAACATAACCGTCACTGTTCGAGACATATTTGTTACGGTACTCCTGTTCATAGAGCCGCAATCTGTCGGGCGACAGGCTGGTATCCGTACACACATTCAGCGGTGTACCAAAGAAATCACGGTACAGCGTATCAATTTTTGCAAAGTTGAAAGCAGTACCCCGCTGCTGGTTGAAGAAGCTGGTAAAGGCCTGCTCACAGCTGACAGCAGGCTGCGGGCAAACGAAGGCAGGATTGACAAAAGCCCTGTCCGTATGATCTGAGAACTCATCAAAATACTGCTCTTTACCCTCAGCGTTGTATACTTTCACCCAATCTACAGAGCCCTGGTACCCCCTGAAGGTATTGGTAAAGCCCGGAATATTCTGCAGGGTGCTGACAGTCCTGTTGACTGTTTTGATCAGCCGGCCATTATAATAGAAGGTCATCTGGCTCCCGGTTACTGTAAGTGTCAGGAGGTTCCAGTCGGCCGTCATGGCGTTGACATTGCTGCTGAGCAGCACCTGACCGGCAAAGAGGTCCGATACCGCATTACCCTCACCTATACCACTCAGGTACAGGCCAGTGCTGTTCCTTGACAAGACAAAACCACCGTTTGCATCCCGGTAATAGAATACGGTATCTTCTGCATTCAGCACATTGCGGACTGTTTTCACCCGCATGGAAACCGAATAACCATTCTGGGTGCAGAAGGCACCGGACGCCAGTTCAAAATGGTGTGTTACCGTATCCCTTGAATCATCGAAATAACGCAGACTATCCGGGAAATGCATACTGCCGTCACTGACAATCTGGGGCAGCTTGAAATCCTCTGCATATGGTTCCTGGGGCTGCAGGGAGATATTGACCCGGTTGGGCCGGGTGGTACGATTGAACCTTTTGACCAGGTTCTTCAGTGAATCGGCGGCGCCGCACACATCCAGCGCCTTTCCACAACTGCGGTAGTACAGGGAATCGATCTTAGCAAACGTATAGTTGGTTCCGCGCTGCTGGTTGAAATAGGTAGTGAAAGAAGCCTGACAGGCAGTTGTGGGCGGAGTACACAGGCGTTCAGGATTGGGAACCGCTCTATGAATGGGGTCATTAAAATCATCATATAACATCACATTCCCGTCCTTATCCATTACTTTATAGTAATCCACTGCTCCGTTGTATCCCCTAAAGCAAATAGTGGTGCCAATGATAGCGCCTAATGGTTTTGCGCCTGTGCGTTTACCGCTGCCGACCAACCGCCCATTATAATACAACATACTGCGGTCCGGTAAAACTGTATAGCGGATCACATTCCAGCCTTTTACCCAGGCATTGTTATCTGTGTCCAACACCTGGCCCACAGGCATAAATATCTTACCATCAGGTCCGGAGGCGCTCATTTCATACAGGAACAGGCTATTCGGCCCCTTTCTTATCACCACTACGCCATTGGGATCCGAGAAATACATAGCATCACCCAGATTTGTACCCATGGCATCTTTCAGGTACCTGAACCTGAATTCAATTGAATACCCATCCGTCATGCACCAATTACTGCCTGCATTCCTCATCTGGTGGTACCGCCAGCCCAAGCCACCAATATTCCGCATGGAATCCGGGAAGCGCATATTGCCGTCACCGAAAATGCGGGAATCCGTAATGAAGCCATCCGGCGTTCCCTGGAAATCATTGGACTGCATGGCGGGTCGGAAAATCCTGCCAACATTGGTATTGAACTGCTTAACAATCTTAGCCAGGGAATCACAGCCTTCTGTTCCTGCAAGGCCGCTGCATTGTTTACGGAAATCAAAATACTCTTTAAGGGTCTTATTGAACCCAAGGCGGTAATTCATGAACTGTTCATACAGGAGATTGACACTACGTGCAGCAGAGTCAGCAACGGCCCTGTCGGAAGTAACGATCACGCCGGGATATTTCACCCTGAATTCCGCATCCAGTTCTGCAAACTGATCGCAATCAATACAAATATCACCGGTATTGCATTGGAAGGCAGGAGGCAGCACCAGTACCGATTCGGTAAAATTACAAGTGCTGGTTCCCTCACAAAGCCCACGCAGCGTATTCAGCACGGAATCACTGACAGGCGTCTGGTATACCTTTTCCATGAAATCAGAGAAAGAACTGTAGGTATTTCCTGTACTCCTGTACCGCTGATAGTACAGATCAATGGTGCGGCATTCACAACTATCCGGCGCCGTGCGCAGCTGTTTGTAGCCAAAGCTGTTCTGCTTATCGTAAGGCTTGGGTACAGTGATACCATATACATTACAATTGCGGGCTTTAATACCTTTACGCACATTGTAATCATTGATCACCTCTTCAAAGCTCCTAAACTGATAGGTGCTGGCAGGCCGTACAGAGCTGGAACCGTTAGGATGACCAATATCAGAACCTTCCTTGCACACCTGCAGCAGCCTGGGGATGATCTCGTTCAGCGCAGCGGCATCATAAGCAGTACATTCTGACAGCTTTGCCATCCATTCCTGTACATAAGCCTGGCAATTAGCTGAATAATATTCCTGCTGGGCCTGACTGTTCTTCTGCAGGTAGCTCTGTGCCTGCGCTTCGGTAGTAGGCAGATCACCGCCTTTGGCAGCAATCAGCTCGGTTGCTTCTGCAAAATGCGGCAGGAAACCTTCCGCTATGAGCTGCGCAGCAGCAGGTGTATTGGCACAACGGCTCTTCAGCCAGTTATTGATATATTCTCTTTTTACATTCAGGTACATCTGACGGAATATCCGCCAGGCCATGTCCCTGTCCGCCGCACAGACCGTAGAAGCCGTGTCCAGCGCTATACCGGAACTGAACCTGGCAACACAGGCCGCATTGGTAGCATCCGCACAGGCAGTGCCGATGGCAGCGCCGCCCCAGATCGTGAAGGTCTGTCCCTCAAATACCCTATACTGAAGCAGTTTGGGCTCAATGGCCCCTTTAGCAGCAGGGATCAGCTGGAACAAAGCATCCTGGTCTATAGTACCTGAACCCGTAAAATAGGAATAGGGACTGCCGGTTCCACCTGTTGGGTTGAGGTATCCTTTGGCCTTGGCTTCCGCATAAGTATCGATTGCCTCAAATCGCCTGTCCCATTCCAGGCTGGACCGCAGCGATCTATAGCTTTCCAGCTTGCAGTATTCCGGGTGTTTGGGCAGCAGCGCTTTAGCCCAGCTCGATTTGAACTTGCCGGCAAACTGATCCTTTTCCAGCTGCTGGGGCGGTACCGGGCTATTGGTAGCATCATCATATACCAGCTCGGTATTGCCCTCTTCATCCTTATATCCACCGACAGTCTGATAGCCGTAAATTTCATTGGTCTGTGAGAAGATAGAATACTTTGCATCCGGATGTTCAATATTGGCATATTGCCCGGAAGAAGGTGTCATGTCCGACAGCATCAGCTGTTCAATATCATCATACTCTGTCTGCTGGCCGCACAATTCCCTGCAGCTCACTTCTGCCGCCTCATAAGCGGTCCGCGCAGCAGTAACGTAGCTGGCAGTATCTGCATCAGCAATGCCTATCTGCTCACGATAACGGCCCCAGAACTGTTCCCAGGTACCCAGGTTAACCAAACAGCTGGCACAGGTAGGCTGGCACTCCTGATCAATGGCCAGCAGCTCCCGCTGCTCCTTAACAAAGGATTCCAGGTCCCGGCAGGTATTCCGGGCAAGGAATACGCTATCCCTGTAATGATCCAGGGCAGCCCGGCTGACCGACAGCTTTTTGGTGATCTCGTAATTTCCTTCCTTCAGGAATTTTACAAAAGAAAGCTCAAAGCCATTGCCGGTCTCACAGGTGGTGTCAATAGCTGCCAGTGAGAAATTATGGATCAGCGTATCAAAAGGCGCACCACCCAGCTTCTGGTTATTGCAATCATCTGTTATAGTGATCTGCAGATCATAGAGGCAATCATAGCAAAATGTTTCCGTATTGCAGCCTTCCAGCTGCAATGTCTGCGGATCAAGCTTATAGGAAAAATAGTGATCCCCGTCCGTGGTAACGAGCAAGGATTTTTTGTTCTCCATTACCAGGTCCCTTATGACTACAGAAGCGGAATCCGCCAGGGACTCAATGCGCGTGGCTTCTACATTACCGGATAACTTGTCCAGCTTTGCACTATCCGGCAGCACGCCCGCCAGCGCTGTAGCTATGGTTCGCCCCCTCATATCCACATAGCTGATACTGTATTGCCCGTTGGCATCCCGTACAGCATTCTTAAAATAATGTGATTTATCTCCTACCTCAGTTCCAAACAACGCATCCAGCTCCCGCTGATCAGGGGTAGAATAGAAATACCTCGTTTCATGACCACTGCCCATGCGGAAACGGTAGCCTACCCCACTCTGCTTGCTCACCCGGCCGGTATTGTCCTGGGTATACTCTATTTCAGTAAAAGGGAATTTTTCCGCATCGGGAATATAGCGGTATCGCGGGTCTTCTGAAGCCGCGGAATCGTTGGCCGCAGAATAATACCGGGATGCCCCGCTGGTGGTATCCATGGCCACTCCTTCCAGGTTGCAGTAGAGCGAAGGGTTGGCCAGGGTATCGTACAGGCTTTTATCATAGTCGTTCCGGTCAATGCCCCGGTTAAAATTCCTTGTATAGGAAATGACATCCTTCAGCGTGGGAGCAGGCAGTACCTGGATCACCGGGCGCCCCTGGTAATCATACATGCTTTCGGCCACCACGGTCCTGTTGTTAGTATTGTCCTTGGTCACCGTCTGCCGGCCGCGCAGGCTGCCGTCAAAATACTGCATCACGGTCTTGCGTTTTCCTTCCTCGGCAAAGGAAGTGGTCACCTGCCAGTTCAGCATGGCCTCATGGCCCATGTATTCAAAATTGTCGTCGGTGGTATACTGAGAGCTCCAGTTGGCTTCAAAACGGCCGCCTGTCTGTCCATTACCTGCTGCCCACTGAACAGCACGTACCCGGTAAAACAGCCGTCCCCGGCTATCATAAAATAAAGGTATGCGGTAAGTGCTGGCCGTTATGGTCACCCGGGTGGCATTGTCCTGGAAGATCAGGTTCCGGTCAGGATTGGCCGGATTACCATACAACCCATTAGCCAGTGCGGCAGAATCCACATAGGTCCATTCCAGGTCATATTCATCGGCGCCAATAGATGGCGCCCAGTTCACGGGCAGTTCATCAAGGCCTGTACCGGCCATAATATTCTCATCTCTATGGATCGCTTTAACGGCATTGACCGAGCAATCCCATTTATAGCGTGGAAAGCTTTGCAGCTGGTTCACCACTTTCAGAACCCTGGTGACATTCCAGTTCACAGAGCCGCTGTCGATGCTCAGCACTTTGGCTTCTACCCGGTAGGCATTGTCGAAAAACCAGACATTCTTATTCCCGTAGTTGCCATTGGGATCGTAATTGACAGAGAAATCCCTGTCAACTGAGGTCAGCGTATTGTTGGCATTGGTATAGGTGATCCGCAGCCGTACCGTTACAGAAAACGATGTGGGCAATGCCATCGGCAGGTCTTCATTGATCTCCAGGGATATCCTGTTCCTGACAGTATATGGCCTGATCAGCATGGTGTCTGCGGCATTGAAGAACTTGGCATCCTCTACCAGTACCACTGAATCCTTTTTCAGCTGACCAAGGCTGCCATCCAGCACTTTGACCACAGGCACATCAATACCGGCCTGTGCTGCCAGCGAAGAAAAGATGAAGAGCAAACCTGCAAACCATTGAAAATACTTTCTCATATATTACGAATTAGCTAAAAGCAACTACGAATAACAATGTTTGAACCAACCTGTCCTATAAGCCAGCCGAACCAAGGAATACGCTGTACTGTTCATACTCACCCACACATACATAGCGGTCGCCGGATTTCCGGACATAATGCTGACTGTCCAGCACCTGCGTATCGAATACCACCGTGCTGTAATTTGAAAAAATGGTTTCCACTACGGCATAGGTCTGATCACTGTCAATGGCCGATCTTACCGAAGGATCATATAACTGATCCGCTTTTACTATGCTGATCATTTTGCGGAGCCAGCCAGTCTTCCTGTCAACCAGGTATTCAATCCGCCGGCAACTCTGATCCGGCGCAAACTCCATGACCAGCTGCAGGCAGTCAGGCTGCTCATTCACCTGGAAGCCGGTATGCATGTTGGCGGAAAGTGCGCTATCCAGCAGGGCAATCCACTGCAGGCCGCCAGCCTGTGTTTCCCGGGCAACCGGTTTCCGGAGATACACGATCTTATCTTCCCTGAATACCATGATCTCCAGATCGCCGCTATTGACAGACTCCGTATTATCCAGGGAATACCAGAAACGGTTCCTGTTGATCCGTGCATTGCCGGATATGGAATCCTCAAACTGGTCCGGCTGGTCTGCCGGCGCATACCTGTACAGAATATCAAAACTGAGGTATTCAGGCTGCCGGTATGCATCCTGCATTTGCCGGAGTGATTCCAGGAAAGAGGATTTGGCCGGCTGGGCAATGCCCGTCAGTACAGCACTCATCAGCAGCAGGAAAAGGGTTATCTTTTTCATGGTAATAAGCTTATTGTTTCAGCAGGGCGCTTCTGGTTTCCTGGATGGTTTTAATACCCCGTTCGGTCTCCTTTTTGAGCCTTACAAGAGTGCCTTCCTCATCATATTCATAAAAGCTGGCGTAATTGTTCTCATCCAGCTCGGCCATCAGGCGCAGTTTCACCGGATGGAACACAAAGGATCTCATATTGGCATGGTAAGGATGGATCCGCAGGTCATCGAAGTATACCACGCTATTGCCGGTTGACTGCAGGCTGACGGTGAGGCCCGTTCCGTCTTCTGGCAGGGCAAACTCCCCTTCAAAGCGCTGCCAGCCATCAATGATATTGCCTTTGGGCGTGAATACCAGCTCTACCGTATTGCCTGCAATACGCTGCATGAACAGCACAATCCGGCTATTGGTATAGCCGGCACACTTGCAGTCCTGTTCTTCCTTGACCCAGGCGCTGATGAGCATTTTGGTTCCCCGAACCGGCGTAAAGGTGGGCAGCAGGATCTGGTTGGAGATCTTGATATTGTCCAAAGAAGGCTGATTGCATTCACTGGGTTTGAGGGAGAACACCAGCGGCGGCAGCACATCGTCTTCATCAGCCGGTAATACCGGGAAATTAAAAGATGCGTCTTCGGAAGCCTCTATCCGCAGGCTGCTTTTCCCGCTGTGCTTTTCTGTAGTAACAATATCATTCCGGTACTCATTGATATTGAAATGCCGTATACTTTCACAGCTGGTATCACAAAGCAGCAGCTGGAAATCGTAATCCTCAAATCCTTCAAAGGCGGATTCCCGGTAGCGGCTGTTCTGGACCACTGCCACCGGTAGACTGAGTCCATAGCCATAGAGGCCTGCATTATACCTGCCCAGCGGATCCCGGTTCTCCACTTCCAAACCCTTCCTGTTCAACAGGGTCAGCTCGCTGTTCCATACCCACCTGCTGGTATCCTGCTGCGGTTTCAATACAGCCTGCTGGAATTTCCAGAAGGCGGTATAATCATTGAAGGTCCCGTCCCTGCGAATATTAGTAGCTACAGAAGGATCTGACTCTTTCCGCCGGGCATAATAAGTGTAGGCCTTATTGCTTCGCCAGGCGCCCAGCACCCCGGTAACATATGGATTGAAAGCGGTATCAGTGATAATGCTCCTGCAGGACCTGGAAGTGATGATCTCATCACAAAGCACAGGTGGTGTTCCTGGATTACCACCTGGTGAACCAGGCAGGCCACCACCAGGCGTTCCGGGCTGGGCGTATAGTTCCTGCGAAATAACTGCCGCAAGGGACAGTAGCAGCAAACGACCTATAATATGTTTCAGCATAATTGACTGTTTACTTTGTAAAAACCTTTTTTATTCTGCCACTGAGGCGCCACCGCGATTGTTTCTTAATTGCGTATTCAGGCGTTTTTGATACTCAATGTATTTGGCTGCAGGCAGCACAGAGCGGTAGAACCTGTCTTCAGCAGTTGTTGCCCCCTCATTCAACTCAGGAATATCGGACACTGATGATTGGCCTAAGTTTACATTTGCCGGCATCGTAGTATCCTTGGAAGGCAGCGTGGTATCCCTGGACATTCGTCCATCCGGCGGGAATACTACCGGCACATAGCCACACTCATAATCAGTGTAGTTCATATTGACGTATTCAGACCAGGTACCATCAGGGAATTTCCACCTCCAATGGGTATTCCAGTACATTGGCCCAACTTCCTGGCTGAGGTAACATGTCCAGACCCCGGACACACAAACACCATTGATACATTTCTTGCCATCCTCATCCCGGCATTCTTCAGGGTTGCAGGGGCAGTTTTCATTAAGTACCGGGCATAGATCACAACGCAGTATATACAAATCCCTCGTTTGACCAGCGGAGTCACTGCAGGTAGATATATTTACCTGTGGCTGGACCAGGTACCCTGATCTTTGTTGTTTTACACTAAAACAATAAGGTTCGCCAACATTGACCCATACATTTGCCTGGGTTGGGCAAGAGTAGCAGTTTTCCCCATCAGACAGCCAGCGTGTTGCATTGGGATTGAGGCTGCAGGGCTCCATATTCCGCTCTTCCCGTTCCCGTTGCCCTGTATTGTGATTATTGGCATCTTTCAAACACCTGAACTGGCCCGTTGACTGCCATAACTGTGGCTTCGGACAATTGGCGCAAACCTGCCCATCCGATACCCACCTGAGAGAATCACTATTACAATGCGTGGTATCCCTTTCCTCTCTCTCCTGGTAACCTGTATTGTTACCAGCCGCATCCTTCACACAACGTACATTGCCGGTAACCTTCCAGCCAGCTGTCTGAGTACAATTCATACAATTGTATCCTGTCACTACCCAGCGGATTGCTCCTGAACCGCAAACGGTGGTATCCCTTTCTTCTCTCTCCTGATACCCCGTATAGTTGCCATTGGCATCCTGTTGGCAATGCACATTGCCGGTAGCCTTCCAGCCAGGCTGTTGCGTACAGGTGGCACAATTAAGCCCTATACTTACCCATCGCACAGCATTATTGCCACAAACAGAACTATCCCTTTCCTCTCTTTCCTGGTAACCGGTATTGTTGTTATTAGCATCTTTTACACAGCGGACCACCCCGGTAGCTTTCCAGTTTTCGGGAACACTGCATTCAGTACAGTTAAGTCCCAGGGATACCCAACGTTTCTGACTATTGCCGCAAAGCGTGGTATCCAGTTCTTCTCTTTCCTGGTAACCGGTGTTGATACTATTGGCATCTTTTGCACAGCGCACCTGTCCCGTAGCTTTCCAGCCCGGCAGCGGCGCACAGGCGGAACAGTTCAGCGGGCCGGCAGCCCACATCAGGTTATCCCGTCCGCAAAAACTGGTATCTATGAATTGTATTTCCTGGTAACCGGTCTTATTGCCATTGGCATCGGTAGCACAGCGTACCTGTCCGGTAGCTACCCACTGCCGGGTGAACAGGCAACTATCGCATTTCAGTTCTTTGGTCACCCATCTGCTTTGGCCGCTGGTCTCACTGCAGGCGCTGGTATCCTGCTGCTGCACTTCCAGCCAGCCCGTATTATTGCCCTGGCTGTCCACTGCACAGCGGGTAAGCGCTGTATTGGCCCAGGTGGCCGACTGGGTACATTCGTAACAATTCAGTCCAACATTTATCCAGGTGGTATCATTCAGGGTCTGACTGTAGGGATTCACATCTACCATTTCCATCTCCTGGTAACCGGTATTTTTGCCATTGACATCTTTCAGACAGCGCATGTTACCGGTGCCGCGCCATTTAGCAGAGCAATCCCGCTGCATTCTGGTATTCTTGATATCATCCACCTTCCAGTACTGCCTGAACTCATTGGAAGCAGCCGCTATGATCTTTGATTCCGTACCAATGGACAGCACATACTGGCCGCTCTCATTTTTCCGGACCAGGCTGTCCAGGCTGGTAACAGAACCTACTGAACCAAACATATTCCTTCTGCCGGATCGGATCACCCGCATGGATACACCCAGCCCCGTATAGGGATTGCCTCTTCTGTCAATGAAATAAATAGCCCGGGGACCTTCCCGCAGCACCGCACTGTCTATACACCAGATCTTGTTGAGATTGGGGAAGGTAGCGATCTGCTCTGAGGGATCGCAGGCAATGCCGCCTGTGCGCTGCTTGCCGGCCACCAGTATCTCATCGCCACTGGCAAAGAGGTTGTCCATGGCTTGCGTAAGTCCCTCTATCCGGCCATCCCGGATATTGACATTGTCAAGACGGACATCAATATTTTTATAGGCGGCGCCCATGCCATCATAGGCCCAGTGGGAAGGGTAATTGAAATTGAAGACAGGATCATTGAATTCATTCTGGGTCCGGGTCATCACCACATCCCCCGTTTCACTATCGTACAGGAGATCGCGGGTAGTGATCTTACTGCCCTTGTCTACCTGCACCAGGCTGTCCAGGATACCATACCGCTGGATCACCTTGACAGTAGCCACCGACCGGAAGATATTCTCTTCCCGCTGTGCCAGGTTAAGCAGGCTGGGCAGCAGGAATACCGGCGGGATGCCGGCTATGGAGAACATATCCGTGTTCAGGTTCACATTGTAGCCATTGGTAACGGATTTCATTTCCCGCATATCCATCATCAGCTCCACATCCTTGCCAATGAGTGCAGCAGTATCAATGCTGCCATCGGGCCTTATGACCATTACCGTATTGGAGAGGCGCTTCTGCTCAGCCAGGTTGTTCTCATTGCGGTAGAAGTATTCGGAATAAGAGACATAATTGAGAGAATCCGTTTCGGGATAATAGGCTTTGGAACGGATCCTCCCATGCATATCATTCAGTTCAATCCGGAAGCCCTGGGAAATATTGATATGGTGCCGGGCATTGATCCGGAGGAAATTGCCAATAGCAGGCCGGAAGCGTTTCTTGGTATCGGCATCCAGCAGGGTCCTGTCGGTATACACGGGATAATCATAAGCCGTATAGAAATTGGTTTCCTCGAATCCGTTGGCCGACTTCTTATTCTTATAATGAATGGTACGGGTCCTTACAGAACTGTAGCCCACACCTGCTGCCGGGAAAAAGGATTCGCCCAGTGGTTCCTCGGAATAACCCAGGGTAATGGGTCCCAGCGCAGAAACCTTTTCAATGTATTCCACCGGCTCGTGGAAAGGATTCTCATCCCCACCAATGCCGGGCTCATAGCTGGCCACACCGCTGCTGATGGTCATCATTTTACCGCCAATCTCTTTGCGGGTGGTATAGCTGTATTCCTGTCCGTATACCGCAGCACGCTGCCCTGTCATAGTATTCCAGTTATCATAGACCAGTACCCGTTTTACACGGTGTCCGCCACCATATTTTTTCAGGGAAGGATTGGTCAGCCGCACAAAGCTTTTGCTGGTATCAATAAAGCGTACCCACTGGTTCTCGCGGGTGATCCGATCAAAAGACTTGAACATATCCACGATATTGGTACCCAGTCCAGCCATCATCTGGACCGCTTCGCGCAGATCTACCTGGTCGGCCGTTTCGGATCCGGGATAGGCTTTGGAAGGCAGGTTCATGCGCAGGAACTGGGATGCCGCTTTTACCAGCGGGCTATAGGATCCCCCATTGGCGCCTTTAAGCGAAATGCCTTTTATTTTAACCCAGATGGTACTGGCGTTAACGATACCATATGCATTGTTATCTTCCAGGTCCGCATAACAGGAAACATATTCATGCAGATTGCCATTACTGTAATTGTCCTTAGGCATCTCCACGAATAAGCGGAAATACAATTTACCCACACCGGCCAGGTAGGCCTGGTACAGATCAGCCGTATTGCTGACCGCCTTGGGAACTTTAATAAATATATACAGGTTATCATCGCCATTCTTTCCATAGAGCTGTCCGGCGCTTGTCAGTGTGGGCAGCACGGGAGCGGAATTCAATCCCACGATCTTGAAAAGTTGCATGGCGCGCTTCTGCTGCACGTAAGCATAATCATCGCTTTCATACTGCACTTTGATAGCGCCGCCTGTCGGCAGCTGGATGGAGTCCAGCGACCAGGCGCCGGCATTACGTGCCGCCAGCAGGCTATCCTGCAGCGCATAAGGATATTCCGCGTTATTGATCAGTTTGGCTGACAGTGAACCCGGGTTCTGCAGAGGGTCTTTATAGTTGCCCCAGCGATCATAGGACTTGATATTATAACCAGGATTGAGTGCATTGTAATTGAAGACGTAGGGATTCTCGCCACGTTTAGCTTTCCTGTTACCATTATAAGTGAACCAGATCTTTCGCAGGGTCAGTTTGCCGGCATCTGCGCCCGGCGTGTTCTGGCACAGAGAATAGTCATATTCAAAATGCACCGTCTTGACCGGAGTGGCATCGGTTCCCCGAACCAGAAAATCTGCTTTGTTGTAGAGGTTGATCTCCTTCAGGCGCCTGGCAGACCTGGCAGTCGCCAGTTGTCCGTCCTCCCTGATGGCCCGCAGATCGGCCCGGTCTTCCAGCACAAAAGTGGCTACCATGGTCTTGGACTCAATAGAGTGCATATACCACAACTCCTTCTCTCCATATACATAGTTGCCTTTATCATCCCGGTAATCGGTCCGCAGTCCTTCATTAAAAGTGGCCGTAGGACCGGGAATAGACGGCACCCGCCACTGGTAGGGGTTATACAGTCCGCAGATCCGGGTATAATTGAATTTGACAGCATCTCCTATATCATCATCAGAGATCCCATTGCCGGTAATATCCGAGTAATCGGGAGAAACAATACCGGTGAGCAGAAAAGAATGTGCATAGGCAGGCACTTCTTCACTGCTGAAGTAGTGGTCTTTCCCCTGCTCGTTATCCGGGGTATTGTCTTTCCCATGCTGATAGGTCACAATACCTGAATCACGCATGCCGTACTGCCTGCCGTTCACCGCAAAAGTGGCCTCCTTCTGTTTCAGGTTGTACACGGGAATACCATAGATATACCGGCGGCCATCGTTGTTCAGCACGGTGATCTGGGATATATGGTCTCTCTTACGGAAGGCCTTCATCCTTTTTTCTTTCACCACCAGAACAGTTTCACTGTTTGATTTTTTAATAGTGAAAGTATCTACAGCCGGAGCATATAAAAAGGCACGTGGAATGGCCTGACGGGTGGTGCCGGGATAAGACCAGTCCATCAGCATGTGTGCCTGTTTCCTGATATCGTAGTAATCCACCTGGATCTCATAGAATTCACCGGCCACCAGGTTCACTGTTCCGGTAACTGGATGATCTTTAGTACTCTTGCCATCCCAGGCATCCAGCACTTTGAGCCCATTCAGGAAAAGCCGGGCGCCATCGTCACGCTGACAGTAAAAATTGTAGGTCCCGGTTACAGGCGCTTTCAGCCTTCCTGTATATTTCATACTGAATACCTCCTTGTTCTCGATTGGTGCATTCAGCGGAACAGCTTCCGTACTGGGAAAGCCAAGGTGCCATAATTCAGGCGACACATATACGGCAGGCGCCATCACGTCCTTGTTGTAATAGTAGCCTACAATCAGCCCTTTGCCTGCCAGGTCATCCGGCGCCAGGGCGCCGCCACAGATCCGGGCATCAAAAACGTTCATGGAGTAATTTTCGATATAGCGGGACAGCGCGCCTTCATCCGCCTCCTCTGCGGTAAGATAGGAGATCACCTGCGTACGCTTATCCCGCTCCTGCTTGATGGCGTTCTGCGCAGTCAGCAGGCTCCTGCCTGTTTTGCGCTGCTGCTTATAACGGGCCAGGTAATTAGTGGTACGCATGTCCACTCCCTTACCAGCCTGGTACAGCTCTACGGTCACCAGGTCATCACCACCCAGCGCTTCATAAAAGGCTTTATCATTGATGGTTTTTTCACCGGGGTTCCGGAAATAGGCGGCCTCAAAAGACCGGGTGCTTTTTTTGAAATCCACCACCTGTTTCAGCGGGTTAAAATTCAGCCAGGGCCCCTGCTCCGTGACAGCCCGGTTTATATTAAGGTCAATACCTCCATGCGCTATATCCCCCACGCCAATATCCACGCTGATTGCGTCAGACCCATCCTTTGTCCGCATAGAATGATCATATACAAAACCTATATCCCCACGATAAGCCCTGAACATACCACCTGTTCCTTCACCCGTAATGGAGAAAGCATCGTAGGTATAGGATGGAATGGCAATATGCGGCATCGCCGGCTTTTCCCGGTAGGCCAGTTCTTTTTCACGGTTGAAATCCAGCAGGGCCTCCCGGTTGGGTGTGCCATCCTGGTAATGGAGATACCCATAGGCAGGCTTGGCAATGGTCCGGTCTTCCGGCTGAATGGTCTGTTTAGCCACATACCCACTTATAAAAACGCTGTAATTTGAGTATTTGACGTCCGCCCCTATTTTACCGGTAAAGGAAAACTGCCGGCTGGTATAGGGGATGGAAATACCGGGCGTGAAAGAGGGTACGGCAAAGGAGATCACGGAACGGGAAAATCCACTGCCGGTATTTTTTTCCTGGTTCTTTACATCTGTATGGTACTGCCGGAGACCAGCCGATAATTGCAGGGATTTTAATCCGCTCCTGGAGCTATAGGGCAGCGACAGGCTAACACTGCCGCCATAGGTAGTTTCATTTTCTTTAGCCTGGGAAAGCCTGCCGCCGAAACTGACGGAGGGGATCAGGGTCAACCCATCCATGGAACTGTTGGCTATCGACAGGCCGCCCGTGAGCTTACCAGAGCCGGCCACACCGGCACTGATGCTGGGGTTCACATGATGCTCTATACCATAACCCCGGTAATTATTGTATGTTACGCCAATACTGTTGCTGATCCCAAACCCGATCTTGGAAAAAGCGGTATCCCCCATTTTATTGACCGTGGGCCATCCCGCAATCTCCAGATCCGCACCGGCTGTTACACCAACTGTTTTGTTTTCTTTGATGTTCAGGGTACGCAGAATGGTATCCCCTTTGAAATCATCCGGCAGGCCGCGCAGGTTTCGGGACACAGTACCAGGATTGATATTCCATCCAAGCCCCACCCAGCTGGCTTCCTGGTCCATGGATATACCGGCACGGTAGGAAATACCGATGGGATAGCCACCTACATCCATCAGCGGAATATTATAGGAAAAGTCCCCGCTGAAAAGATCTACCATATTGTTGGCATTCACGGAACTGAAGGCCGACATCTCCGGCTGGCCGGGACCACCGATGACCGGCGCCTCCGCAGCATCAACTGCAGCAGCAGGATCAGCAGCAGTTTCTTCCTGCGCAGCCCACTCGCTGGCTGCAGCCCGGCCGGCAACGCTATTCTCCACCGATGGCCAGCTTTTTAGTAAGGGCAGCCGGGAAGCAGCATAAACGCTGCTGCGATAAGGCCTGCCGGTCTCTGCTTTTGAGTCTGCAGGCAGCAGGACCAGTTCCAGGTAAATGACTGCCGTGAAGAACCAGGCGATTGCTTTAGGATAACGGGCCAGAAGAACTAACATGGTGATATTTTAAGACTGGGTTTGGGATTGGAGCGATCAATGGGATTTCCTGTACTCGAACTTGAGAAAGCGCTTCTCCTGTTTGAAGTCTGTTACTTCCAGCAGATACATATGCCGGTCAATCATGCCAGGCTGATCACGCAGGTCCAGCTGCACAAAATTGGCGCCCATCCTGATGATCTGCGCCGGAGCAGCCAGGGTGAGCTGCTTTCGGGCGGTGCTGCTCAGATCTGTCAGGGTAAGATTGACCAGATTACTATTGTATTGATTCAGGAACTCGAAACGAAGCACGCCACTGCAGATAACAAATGCTGCATCTTCTACCGGATGCAGACGGGCAAAATAGCCCGCACCAGTTGTAGAAAATTCATCCTGCTGATAGCGCTGCACCCGGAAGGTCCAGGTCTCACTGTGCGCTACAGTAGCTATATTGTTCTTTGCGGTGATGCGCCAGGCGTACAGCTTGCTGGTATCCAGCTCCGGTGAAGAAAGCGGGTATTGCAGGTGTGTATAGTTCAGGTTCTGCCGGGTGAGCACCGGAATATTCTGCTGCAGGGCATCCGCCGGGCTCTGCGTAGGCATTACTTCCACCAGTATCCAGTCATACAGCAGCTGTTGAAAAGCTGTCAACGGGGCCGGCGGCGCCCAGGCAAAGAATGGCCGCGTAATATCCAGCGCTTCCTCATCCAGCGGCACTACCAGCTGCGGCGGGCTGAGCGGCTCAATATGCAGGGTCTCGCAGGCTTCACCAACAACATCATACCCCTCCAGACCTGCCAGGGAAACAATGGAATAACAGACATTGAATACGCCAATAGGCAGAAAGCCCTCAGGACTTGGATCCATCGGGTAACCGGCATTGCCGGGATTATAGACAATGGGCATTACATCACTCAGCTGCAGCTGCCGGGCGCCGGGAGGCAGGGTAAACACTTTGGAAGTCCCTGTCAGCACACGCTGATTGGTGGCAATATCCGTCAGCACCATTTCCACCCTTACAGGCATGCTGCCTGTGGCTGTGTTGACCAGCGACAGGTTCCATAACTGTGGTTTGATAGTAAGCCCCAGCGGCGGGAACTGGAAGTTCACCAGTACCTGGGCCTGCAGGCAGATACCTGTCAGCAATCCTGCCAGAAGCAATACATGTCTTTTCATAATTAAAAACTTTTTACGAATTGAACCGTTGCCATTTCATTACGTACCAGTCCGCCATGAAAACCGGGCAGATAGCCCCGTTCATAGCTCAGGTACAGCATATCCTGTTTCCACACCCGGATATTTGCATTGAGGTAACCACCGGTCTTAACCTCCTCGTTGTTCATGCTGTTGATCTTCACACCGCCACCTGCCGTTCCCCGCTCGCCAATAGTTACCTGGAAACCTTCATCCATTACATTCAGGGTATAGGTACCATTCCTGGTATGCGACACTGCGATACTTGCCGTAAAGGGCTTGAAAAAGAAATGCTGCATCCAGTACAGGTTGGTAGCATTGTAGTACACAAAGCCGGTATCGCTGCTATTGTTATAAAATTTATTGAGCATGACCGTTGTGGCGGTGCTGAGCTCCCTGATCCTGTAATGATGGTACAAGGTGGCGGTCAGGGTCTGAAAACGATTCTCCATCACCTTATCATCCATAGCGGTCAGCTGGGACATAGGCTGGAAACCCACCGTAACAACAGGCCACTTGCGCATACGGAATGTGGCCGTCAGGCTTTTAAAGACCGTATTGCTTTTATAGTCCTGCAACAGGTAGGGATTGGTGAACTCATTTTTGCGCAAAGCACCGGTCACCCTAAGCTTCCTGCCCAGCAGGGATTGCTCAGCTTTGATTGTCCAGGTCTCCAGCGCTGCATTGGTCTGGAAGCTGCTGAACGACTGGAAATTGGCTCCTGTATTTTTATAGAATGCTTCAACCCTTGTTTGTGTGGATGGCCAGTAAGAGGAAAGCCGGAAAGCTACCGCCTGACTGGTACGATCATTCAACGCAAGCCGGGTCTTATGCCGCGGCGAATCACTTCGGTAGTCAGGCGCTATGGATTGTGCCAGTTCTGCAGTAAGCCAGCTGGTCCTGTTGAGCTGCCATTTGGCTTCAGCACTGATACCCGTAACAGGGAAAGCCCCTGCACCAGTTGCAGCAAACAGCTGTTTCTGGCCATGGTAAAAAGAAACGATGAAATAATTCTTCTCCAGCCGGCCAAGCCCCGCCCGGACCATGGTCAGCAGCTGCCGCTTTTTATCGGCGCCATGCATGGCAAAATCACGGAACCGGTAATCCACCAGCCCGGCTGTTACAGCAAAATAGTACCAGGAATTATATTCAAAATTGATCCCGTTGACACTGATATTCTTTACGGTCAGATCGCTGTAATCCAGGGTGCTTCTGCCAACACTGGCATTGCGGATACCCATCAGCCAGCGATACCGGGCCGGTATCTCCAGGTCCTGGAGGCCATATTCCCTGGCTGCAGTTTTCCATTTGCCTGGCAAGTCGGCCGCTGCGCCAGGCGCAGACAGCATATTCCGGAAAGCTGCTACTTTGGCCAGTCCTTCCTCATATTTTCCCTTCAATGAATCCACCTGCCGCTTCACCTGCTGGTGACGGAGCATAGTCTTCTCATACAGGTCCAGCAAGGCGGCCGCAAGCTTTTGCAGCGAATCAGAGCGTTGCCTGTTCATACTGTCCGGCAGGTGCGGATCCCAGCTGGTCTCAGGGACCCTCAGGATCCGATTGGCATCATTAAGGGATTGAGCAGAAAAGTTGTTCACCAGGTCCAGCTGGATGCTTTCCAGCTCCAGCCGCTTCAATGAATACAGGTTCTCAGTGATGGAATCCTTTACTGACGAAGCCAGTTTCAGCATCCGGTCCTGCAATGCGCCACGCAATTTTTGCCGGAACTCAGCCCCGCTGAAGGATACCTGTACATCGGTAATATCGCGAAAGATACCGGAGTTGCTCTGGCGCGACCAGACCGTAGCCCTCACCGGCACAAGGTCCGCCACCGTAAAGAGCAGGTTGGCCGTTACATTGTGCTGAACAATATCCTTCTCAACATAGGGCGTATCAATGTTGGACCGGTAATTGAACTGGTAGCTGATATAGCCACCACCAAAACGTGCCAGCGGCCGGGTATTGAACAGGTCTTTGAAAGGATGCTGCAGGTCCCACTGCAGGGAATCCGTGGAAGGCAACCTGTACTTTTTCTTTGTCCCTGTAAATTTTTTGATGATCAGCTGGCCCTGCCGGGAGATGTTTTCATACGCTTTCTGCGGTAACTGTCCGGCGCCTTTGATAAGCGTATCTGCCACCTGGACTGTAGCCTTAATAACCACTTTAGCTGAATCAGAGACTCGTTTGGAAGCAGCATGTATAACCGAATCTGAGCTTTTTTTCTGACCCATAACCTGCCCTTTTACTGATGTCCCGGTTGCGAAAACCATCAGCAGGGGCAATAAGAAGGTTATAAACGGATATGGTTGTCCCATATGCGTAATCAAGGGTTAAGGGTCAAGAATAGGAGTGCAAAACAAAATCAATTTTCGCATACAAAGATCCGGACATGCCATAAATCCATAAAAATAAATGCGCATTAAGTATTAACTCTTAATGATTTAAGTCAATAAAAAAGATCGCAGTCCAGGGTAACCGTGTCGTTTTGGATGGTAAGTGTGCAGTTTTCCAGGATAACTGTGTAATTGAAACTTGTACATACAAAAACAAAAAAAACCTGCTTATACAGGCTTTATTATACTTCTGAAGGTAGTAATCCCAATTCCGGAGCAGGAGAACCTCCTGTCACTGGTATTAGCTGAAACAAGAATAGTGAAAGCATAGTTCACTCACTAAATACCGTTAGTCAGCCGCCCATCATTTCTTCGCACTGCTGCAAAAACGGTAAAGCTGCCTGGTACTTCTGCTGTCAAAAAAATATTCAGGATAGGTCTTTCTTACTATAAGTCCCCAGTAAACTCGCAAAAAAACTATTGAAGATCAACTGAACGCCAAGCATAAGAAATGTGATGGCCGGAATAACAACGCGAAGCATTCGGGAAGGATCAAGTGTCCCAAAAGACAGCTGTTTCCATAACTGAAGGCTCCATACGCTAAGTCCTGCCCCTATAGTAAATAAGACAACCCCCAACAGGATACTTCTTTCCAAAGTGAAATATTTGTGCAATAGCCGAAACCAGCTTCCTGCCGGATCTCTCCTGTGCCTGCCTGTTAAAACGCCCGAACAGAAATAAAAGGAGAGGATCTGCGTGCCTATCAGCAGCATAACAGCAGCGTAAAGCATAGTATGAACATCCAATAGTACAGTCCCTATTTGTAAAGGATGAGCTGCCAGCAATAACATCAGGAGGGCTCCTGACAGAAAAAGAAAAAGGCCGGGATAGAAAAACAGCCATTTCGGACAATACAATAACAGAAACCTCAGGTGTCGCCAGCCGTCCTGCCAGGTCCTGAGATGCGGGGCCCTGGATCGGCCATCGGGGTGCAATTTTACAGCAACCTCCGTAATTCGTCTGTTGGACAAGGCTGATCTCACTATCATCTCTGACGCAAACTCCATCCCCGGCGTATCAAGTCCAATATTGAGCATAGCCTTTTTCTCTACGCCTCTGAAGCCACAATGGAAATCACCCACCGGGATCTTAAAAAAAAGCCTTCCTATAAAGGTCAGCACCGGATTGCCCAGGTATTTGTGCAGGAACGGCATGGCATTCATTTCAATTCCCCCTTCAAACCTGTTCCCGATGACCAGTTCGTACCCCGCCCTTAACTTAACCACAAAGGGAAGTATTTCCCTGAAATCATAACTATCGTCTGCGTCTGCCATGATCACATATTTCCCTCTGGCGTTTTCTATACCGTATCGCAAAGCACAGCCATAGCCTCTTTCCGGTACATGCACTACCCTTGCACCAAGTCCTGCTGCTATTTCCACCGACCCATCCGTACTGCCGTTATCGGCTATCAATACTTCAGCATCCAGCTGATGATCTTCAATGGAGGCCATCGCTTTATGAATGCAGCTGGCAATTGTTTCCGCTTCATTCAGGCATGGCATAAGAATCGTAAATTCCACGGGAATAAGGTTTAATAAGTGTTTATAGGATCGAGGCGGCACGCCATTTCCTGACGGCCGTACCTATTACTGATTGACACTACAACTTAGCAGCACGATCTCTTTTGAAAACATTGTTATTCATGACATATAAGAACAAAGGAAGCGGCGTAAGCCAGATAAGCCTTGCCTGGTAGCGATGAAACACCCCGGAAAAGGTAGCGCAGAACCAGGCATTAATGATCAGCCCCAGCAATATGTAAAGCATCAGCCATTTGTACCGGTCTGCTACCCTTTTATCCAGCAGCAGGATAACATAAAACAACATACAGCCTGCAAATAGGATCGTTTGCGAATAATTGACAAAAGCAAAATCCAGCCTGCCGGTAAACTGCCTTGACCGCTTATATGCCTGATAGTCTTTAGGGTAATTCTCACCCAATGCCCTGGAAACCTTTGGCCATGGACTGTAGGCTTCTCCCGTGGCGTAATGGGAAAACTGCCTCACAGATGCCTTTAAAGAGCCGGCAACTACAAGTTTCAGGTATGCCGGGGTTGTTAAAATATCTTTTGCAATAGCCGCATATTCTTTTTCATTGTTTTCCCAGCCGCCGTTCTTATAAATGGGGCTTTTCTCATTCCACAAAAAGTTCCTGGGTAGCGAATCCTTGTAGGCACAAATAAAATAAGATTTATGCTGGCAGTTTTCATCCAGGTATTGCTTAACTACGCCCATCTCCACCAGACTGCCCATTAAAAAGACAGACCCGCCCTTGCTGCTTTTGAAACTGCCGCCATAATTATAATGCAGCAAGCCCAGCAATAACTGGCTCAGGACAATCAATGATAAACAATATAAGATCCTGGCTACTCCAAGCCCATTCCGTATATAGGATCTCCTGACTGCTTTAAAAATAGCGGCAAAGGCTATTACTACAAGGATAATAAGACAGATATAGGGATTGGCGTTATGCATCCCTAAACTCAGTAAAGCGAGCAGAGAGATCATGATCTTATCTGCCAGCTTAAGTGGCGTAAACAATAGCAACCCCATGCAAAGCAGCAGAACCGGCATAAAAACATCCGGCATTAACCAGCTGGACAGGAAGCTGCCACCCATAAAAAAAGACACTGTTGCGCAAAAACCTATAAAAGGCAGCCTTGACCGTAAGGTTTGCGCAGGGGCTTTCTGCTCCAGGAAATACCTGAAGCAGCAGAACAATACAACCGACACCAGTATGGCCTGCACAAAAACAACACACCACAATGAAATACCAAAACTTGCAAATTTCATAAACAGCCCATAAAGAATAGGTCTGTCAGGCCCTACCATACCCCGCTTAACCGCGTCCATATACATTCCTGTATCGGAATTAAATACAAAAGGAAACTCATTGTACATAGCGGCAGAACTGAACATCAATGACGAAATAACAATTGCCAACAGATCGGCTATCCTGCTTTTATTGAAGAAACTCATTGCATGCATGGATTAAGGTTTTGAGATTACTTTTTACCGAACCTCCTGGGATAATAGGATAATGTTACCATGAAATACTGCTGCAGGGTGCTTTGAGTGCCAAACACAAAGCTGTTTTCACTTCCATAATTGAGTACATTATTATTCTGTCTTAACAGGTCAAGTGCGGAAAATTTGAGTTCCCCGTTGTTGCCCTTAAAGAACCGGTAGGCAGCACTGGCGTTCCAGATACAAAAATTGACGTCCTTACTGCTTTCAAACCTGCTGTGCCTGTACACTATATTTGAAGCGAGGGAAGCCTTCCTGGTAATATTATAGCTTGAGCTGAAAACATTGGCAATATTCTGGCCGGTATAGTTAAGATCAAAGACCTGTTGCCTGGAATTGTACCGGAAATAAGACAGTCTGGACTCAATAGCCAGCTTGTCCTTATAATTATAATTAAACTGCAGGTCTGTAGAAATAGTTGTATTGTCAGCAACCAGGAATACATTGTTCAGATAGCTTGGATTTCTGGTGAAATTTATTCTTGAAGTCCATTTCAGCTGTATTTCAGCATTGGCTAATTTGAAAGATTTCCGGACCGCAGCATTAAAGTTGATGTACCTGCTGCCGCTTACATTTATAAAATAGACTACCCTTCTATTGTCAGCGGCAATAAAAGTACTGTCTGCAATTTTGTTATCAATAATTCCTGCAGTAATATCAAAGGCATAATCGAAAGCATTTTTAACACCTCTTTTGACATGGGCATACTGAAGCGACAAACTCTTGTTAACAGCCTCTTTCAAGGCCGCGTTCCCCTTCCGTATAAAGTAAAAGTCCGTACTGTCAACCAAAGGAGCCAGCTGATCCAGGGAGGGTATGGTCACAGCAGTATTGTATTTCATAGATATGGTACGATCATATTTTCCAAACTGGCTGTTACGGTACTGAAAATCCGCTTCCGGAACAAAACGGCTGTAAAAATTGTCTACACGCTGAAAGGCCTTTTCGGATTGAATGTTTTGAAAAATAAATGCCTGCTTAATATTGTAGCTGAAAGAAACGCTTTTCATAAATCTATTAGTAAGCGCCTTATTGATCGTTTTAGCAATTTTTAACCCTGGCATTTCTTCAACTATCCTGGTTTGGACAGTATTGCTCAGGTAGCTGTTGCTTTTATAGGTATTATTGTCATAATCCTGGATAAGGTCATCTTCATCCCTATTCTTTAAAAGCAGGTTATTGCTCAGGGAAAAATGCAGCCTGCCTGGTTTAATATATATATCCTTAAGATCAACAGAGAACCGATGATCTATATTCCCGGTTTCGTTATTGTATTTCCTGTTAAAATATCTATTGGACAATGGATCGGTAAGCGACTGAAAATTACTTATAGTATGATCGTTATCGTACCTGTTGGCGATATCAATGGAATACAGCGCGGAAAACACGCCAAGGCCACGCAGCTTTTCGTATGAATTTAAAACGTTTCTGTAAAAAGCCGACATTTTGAAGGAGTTATCAGTCCTCCTTTTACTTTCATTGGCCATACCAAAGCTCGTTGTGTCAAGCTGCTCATTCAGGGTATTGAAAACGTTGTTATAATCTCCACTCGTATTACTGGCTTTATAGGACTGAATAAGTGTTAAAGACTGATTCTCTCTGATCAGCTCATATCTTGCATTTACATCGTGATCTGTCTGGTCGGCATTACTGGCTGAATTGTTCTTAATAGAACTGACCACCTGCTCCCCAAGCGTGTTCACTGTGGTGATGTCTGAAAAATTATCAATATTATTTCTTTGCAGAAAATAATAAAGACTGAGCTTATTGACCTGATCGGGTGCTGGTTTTTGTCGAAAATCATATTCGCCGGATAGGCCGATTGTCCTGGATTGAACCAGATCACCGGATTCCAGATTTGGCTGATACATTAAACTTGTACCAATTCCCTTAAATGAACTGTTACTGATCAGCGTACTGACATCATTGGCTATCTTATTCAGGTTATTGGCAGCTCCTACGGCAGACAACTGCATTTTTCCAGTAAAGAAATTAAAACTTGCATCACTATCGTACCTCTTGTTTGTTCCATAGCCCGCTGTCAGCTTTCCAAAGTAGCCCCGATCTCTCCCCTTTTTTAGCTTTACATTCAGTTCCAGGGTAGAATCCGCAGGGTTGGCCCCCTCTTTATGAACCTGGTAAGCCTGGATCTTATCTACAGCATTTTTAGGAATATTCTGCGTAGCAATTTTAGCGTCATCGCCAAAGAACTGCTTTCCGTTCACCAGGAAACTTTTTACCTCCCGGCCATTTACAGTTATTGTTCCATCAGCCCACAAGGTAATATTGGGTATCTTTCTTAACAGGTCCTCTACAACTGCATTTGAGTCCAGCTTAAACGCGCTTGCATTAAATTCCAGCGTGTCACCCTTTATGGAAACAGGCGGAACGGTAACAACTACTTCCTGCAACGTATTTTCTGAGGGAGACAAGGCTATCTGTTTGAGATCAACAAAACCAGTGTCGGCAGGAATGGTAAATAATTGATGGGCGTTTGAATAGCCTATGAAGCTGATCTCCACTTTTAGCAGGAGCCCTGCAGGAAGATTATTAAAACTGAACTCGCCCCTGTTGTTGGTAATCTGATAGCTCAATAAGGAATTATCAGCTGCTTTATAGACCGATGCGGTTGCTGATCTAAGTACATAATTATGGACAGTATCTCTCACCACCCCTCTGACGCTCCCCGAAAGAGGCTCTTTCTTTTGCTGTGCCTGCACTGCAATTATGCCAAAAAGCAACGTAAATAAACAAATAAGTCTCATTAGTACCCTTAGTTGTTTCTGGGTTTTAACTGTACAATTACCGGATTGCTTCTGGCACTTTCAGTCTTAAAATAATGGGTAAGCGCTTCATTATAGCTGATATTCTTTCCGGCATTTTCATTTTTGCTCCCAAACATAACAAGAGAGGAATTGCTTGTATAAAGATAGCCGCCGGCATAAAAGTGAAAACCATAGAAGCCAAAATCAGGGCCCTGGCCGGCGTCATTAATGGGAAGAAACCAAGACATGGTATCCGGCTCAATATGATTTAAAGAAATAGCTTCCCTGTTCTTCAAATTGTACACCAGTACGTTTGTGCCTCCGACTGTACTTCTGTCAATACCAAGTTTCACAAACAGGTTATCGCCAAATAAGTGAATATTGGAAAGGCTCAGTACAACAGCTTTATTTGTTCTGAAATAGTTGAACCTGTTTTCTCTTCCAATATAGGCAGGGTTACTGGCAAAATCAGCAGGCAGGCTGTTTGCGTTGGGAAAAATGAGCCGGTATACAAGACAGATATTTGGCAAGGTTATTTTATAGATATCATAACTATAAGTCCTGGTCAGAAAGTAATTTGTTTCCAGTTCCTGCTGGCTTACACCATTGCCGGTATTAAATATATCACTCCTTCCTTTTGCCGGCCTTAGCAGGAAATATTTTGAAAACAGGCTATCATCTTTAAAAAAGGCATACTCATACAAAGCGCTGTCCTTATCCATCCAACTCGTCTTTAAAGTATAATGCGGTTTCAGTTGCGTATATTTTGAATAGGCATATGAAGGCATTTTCTTCAGCAATGTTCCCTTCTCGTCATAAAAAAACACAAACCTGTTATCCCTGATCAGGATCAGGCCTCTGCCATTTTCATGCTGGACCTCAAACTGGTACAGCTCACCGGGCCTCGAATCACCATTACCAGCTTCTATTTTATTGATATATTTTCCATTGTTACTGAAGATCAGGATCGATTTAGTATCCCAGTCGAAAATGACAAAGTTGGTCCCGATCATCCTTAGCTTGGCAATATTGCCAAACATACTTTCCTTTTTGGTTTCCAGCGGTATGAAATTTACCTCTTCGAATACGGCTGAAACAGTTGCTCCTTTGGCATTACCGGGATCTATTCTGATGACAACCATGGCTGAACTGTCTATAGGAGATTCCTGAGCCCTTGCAATGGAAGCAACCAATACACTTAAAATGAATAAAACAGTTTTTGATGGCATAGCTGGTTTCTTTTTGTTAGAGACATTTCGGCCCTTTATCAATAATCAATAGCCCAACACTTCTTTTAAATAGGCTTTGGAAGGCTCTGCCAGATTTTTATCAGGTATATAAAGCATACTTGTGTTAAGCGCTTTGTCTACTACGAAATAATAAGGCCTGAATAATGAATTGATATTTTTTGAGAGCTCCATATTTCCGATGCTGTAAAACCTGAATCCCGTCTTATACCTTTCTTTGTACAATTTCAATTCATTGTTATTGTCCACTGACAACAACACAACCACCTGATCAGCATATTCATCCGGCACAAGCTTTAATTTCTGCATTTCCTGATCAAGACACATTTCACAGAAGTTGTTGGAGTAGTAGAAAAAAAGGATTTTTTCTCCTTTTGAAAACAATGAAGACCATTCACATTTATTGGCGTATTCATCTATCAAAACGGCACTTTTATCAAGGACTATCTTATCATGATATTTTGTATTTGTGATAATATTCTCAATGAGTAATGCATTCACAGCACTTGCAGCCGATGCAGGCAGGACCTCCTTCTGGTCTGATCCTGCTTTGCATTGTCCTGACAGCATTAATGCCGCAAGGCATGATAGTCGCAATACCTTTTTTATCATACCGGCTATTTATTGATCATAACAATAACGGGGTTACCGTTCAGGGTGTCATAATCTTTAAGGAATTTTACAAACGGATCGTCCATTTCTTTTGCTGCCAGTTCAGCTTTTAATGAATGCAGCACATCCAGGGGAATGCTGGATAGAAAAAAATTATCCGTCAATTGTGCTATTGACACAATCGGCAGCAATGACTTTTTGTATACTATATTGGTAACCTCGGATCTGTTACCATTTTTCAGGGCAAAAAAACTCAGAATAGCCCCTTTTCTGGAAACCTGCAATTTCATCAGAGATCCTGTCTCAACATACCCTGACATTGCGTAAGAATGGCTTCCATCCTCCAGGTTCTTCACAAACTCGTAATCGTCGTTTATACTTTTCATTTCCGCTGAAATACGCTCCGGCCCAAAATCTGTAACGAAGCTCTGGACCATCTTTTGACCGGAAGAAGAATATTTATATAACGATGCGTCCATAAACCTGGAAACATATACACAGCCTGCATCCTTTTGTAAAACCGGAAAATCCGAAAAATAACGCGTCAGGTAAAAATTCTGATGATCTATCGGTAACCAGAAGTCCTTTATTTTACCCGCTGTATCCAGCAGAAATACGCTGGCATTACCAAATTGATCTTCTATCTCATCAACCATGGCTCTATAGCAGATCACTTCTCCATTGATGGCTTCTATATTACAGATATCATCCGGGACAACAGATAATCTTTTGTATAATCTGTCTCCCAGATCATCATACACAAGAATTGTCTTTTTAGCCTCATTCAAAACATACAGATTATCCTGATCTATGGAAAAATCGCTGACCGGATAGTTGCGTTCTCCACCACTCCCACCATAGCTTCTTAATGGGTTTCCGGCTGTATCATAGATAAAAAGTCTACGGGCTATGGATCTGTCAAGAATATATATCCTGTTCTTATAATAAACGACCTTGTCTATATGACCTATGGTAAAATTCTTTTCTGCCCTTAATGCAATTATTTGAAGCTCCCCTTTATAAAGACCGGCAATATCAAAAGAATCACTGCTTTTCTTATGAAGATCAATATATACTGCATGGCCGGTATTAACCTCAGAAGGCTTTTGCTGACGTGAATTACACGCCATCAATAAAAGGATCAGGAATAGTGAGCCGGGTACTTTTCCCATGAAAAATGAATTATAAATTGCTAACAACTGATTATTGCTACATGGCAAGTATATTGTGGCTTATGATAAAAGCATAAGCCACAATATGCGTCAGGCAATGTGTTCTGAAAAAACTTATATGCCCTTAAAGGCTACAAAGGATTCGGTGCGTTACAGACAATCTGTTTAAGCTGATCACAATATGCGCCACTTTTATTTTTGCAAACAAACTTGTGCCCTGTAGTTGTTGCTGCCGCAATCTTGTTGCCTTGGGAATCATACCTTGCAAACTCTTTACTGCATTTCCTCCATTTAAGCATCATGCCTTGTACACATGTTGGACAAGGCTCGCCGCTTCCTTCTTCAATCCCTGACGAACCAGAATCCGGAGCCCCATCACCGTCATCTGTTTCGTTTTCCAGCACCCATTCTCCATTAGAGCCCGATCCTGAGCCGGAGCCTGATCCTGACCCGGATCCAGAACCGGATCCAGACCCTGACCATCCGGAGTCCCCGGAGGTTTGCGCCACAACCTGGGAAAATGAGAAATGCCATTTTCCGTCTTTACCTTTTTCCATACTTAGGAACAAGGTAGTACCGAATACGAGCAAGGCTACCAGGGCCTTACTGACCGTGTACATTCTTTTTTTCATTTTCATTTGATTTAGTTTAGTTTAAAACCTATGTTAACTATACCTCCGGGCAGCCACCAGGCATACTCAGGAAGGCAGTCATCTTAACTACGCGTTCCATTGTGTTGCTGCAATGCGTCCGCCAGCATCCATTACCAGATGGCCAAAATGATATTGTATTAATAAAATGAAGAGGGGGAGACCGCAGTATCACGGCAGAAGGGATAGAATCCTGTTGCTGTTGCGCAACCTGTACCTGTGCAGGCAATCCTGTCAGAAACAGGACAAAAAATGCCTTTAGGATAAATTTTAACGTATATGGATATACCATATGCGCGGGCTGGTTTAATGGTTAATGCGATGCAATACAAACTAAGTAAAAATAATTCAGTTATTGCTCACCAATATCCTATTTTATTTCTGAAATTTTTCATTAACAATTGGTACAGAGAGGCTGCATCAATGCTTTTAAACCAGGCCCTCTATCAGGCACATACACTATACTGATATAAACAGACAGCTAACGACCACCATATATTAGAGATTCAGCAAATATGCAACTGTGCAGATTTTCGGGTAGCCGTGTTATTTCAGGTGGTAAGCGCGTTATATTAATTTTTTAACCATTTCTTACTGTAGCCGGGCATGTTATTCCACAAAAAAAGCCCCTGCGTATGCAAGGGCCTGTTTACTTTTTTCCAATCAATAATTATTGCACCTTCACCTGCTTCACCACCGATCCGTTCCTCACCTCCTCACTCGCCGCTTTCACCAGCACATCACCGGCATTCAGCTCACCGAAGATCTCTGTCACACCATTGGCCTCCCGACCTTTCTGCACATCCACCCATTCAGCTTTGCCATTGTTCACCCTGACCACAAATACCCTTTCCTGCGAACTCACCACAGCTGTCTTCGGCGCCAGGAAAGTACTGTCCTTACCGGGGAAGGCAAGGGTCACTTCAGCAATCATACCAGGCAGTAATTTCTTACCGGTATTCACGACGTCCATCTCTACCCGTTCAGCACGGAGGCGATCGTCCAGGGCGCCGGCCTGCCGGTTGACGACGGCTTTAAAAGTCTGGTTGGGCAGGGCTTTCACGCGGAAGCTGACAGGGTGTTTGCTGTCCAGGTAACCGGTATAGGCTTCGGGAACGGCCACTACCAGCCGCAGGCGCTGCTGCTCCTGCACGGTGAACAGGGGCAGGGTGGTTTTACCGGAAGGACCTACATAGGTACCCAGGTTCACATTCCGGGCGGTCACTACGCCACTGAAAGGAGCTCGGATCTCCAGGTAACCTTTGGTGATCAGGATCTCTTTCTCGCCGGCACGGGCGGCATCCAGCTGCGCCAGGTCGGAGTTCATCCGGGCCTGCGCCTGGTCCAGGTCGTTCTGCGAAATAGTTCCCGGTGTCTTGCTGGTTTCATAGAGCCGGTCGTAATGCGCTTTGCTGGCAGTATAGATGGCCAGCTGCGATTTCAGGCGCGACTCCGCCGCAGCCTGGCGCGAGTTCAGCTCCGGTGCATCCAGGGTAGCCAGCAGCTGGCCTGCTTTCACTTCACTGCCGATATCTGCATAGAGTTTTTTGACATAGCTGTTCTCTTTGGCATAGAGATCCACCTGTTGCCAGGCGATCAGTTCACCCGGTGTATGATAGGCGGTGTTGAGCAGACCTCTGGTCAGCGTGATGGCTTCAGTGGCCGGCGGCGCAGCTGCAGCCGCTTTGACCGGATCCTTCCCTTCAGAATCGGAACAGCCTGCCGCCAGCAGCAGCAGTCCGCAAATGCCAGCCATTAAAAAAGTTGTATGTTGATTCGCTTTCATCAGTTATTTATTTATATGGATGTTGCATTCAGGGTGGAGATATAGTGCTTGCTGTCCTGGTCCGTGGGATCCAGGGATACCGAGGTAGTGCCTGCCTTGCCCATCACCCAGGCAAAGACCAGCGGCAGGATCACCAGCGCCGCTACAGTAGAGGCCAGCAGCCCGCCGATCACAGCCCGCGCCAGCGGGGCGATCTGCTCGCCACCCTCGCCAAAGCCTGCCGCCATGGGGATCATACCGGCAATCATAGCCACCGAGGTCATCAGGATGGGCCGGAGCCGCAGGGCCGCCGCTTCCCTGGCCGCCAGCAACGCATTGCCACTGCCTTTGCGCAGGTGCTCTGCATTGGTGATCAGCAGCACGGCATTGGCAATGGATACGCCCACCGACATGATAATGCCCATATAGGATTGCAGGTTAAGCGTTGAGCCGGTAAGCAATAACATCCCCAGCGCACCGAATAATACCGCCGGCACCGTCACCAGTACTACGGCAGAGACCTTGAACGACTGAAAATTAGCCGCCAGCATCAAAAAGATCACCACAATAGCTACCAGCAGGCCCGACTGCAAACTGTCCAGTGTTTCATCCAGCACGGCGGTCATACCAATCGGTTCAATTGTCAGGCCACGGGGCAGCTCGCCCAGCCCGGCCAGCGCTTCCTTGACCGCTTTACTGGCCCTGCCCAGGTCCGTATGGTGCAGGTTGGCTGTTACAGAGATAATAGGCACTGCCCCCAGGTTATCATTCTCACCATAAGTAGTATCCGGATCAATACTCGCCACATCGCTCAAGAGCGGCCGCGGGGAATTGCGCAGCACCGGTATCTCCCCAATACTGTTCACGCTGTTCATCTTGTTCTCCGGGATCATTACCTGCACACCATAGCTCAGGCCTGTTTTCTCATCTAACCAAACATTCTTCTCCGTATACCTGGACGTACTGGTGGCTGCTATCAGGGAACGGGAGATATCACTCATATCCACGCCCAGCTGCGCCGCCCGCACGCGATCTACATTGATATTGAGGGCCGGGTATTTCAAAGGCTGGGCAATCTGCACATCGCGCAGGTAAGGGATCTGCCGCAGCTTTTCCACTACCTTATGACCGTATTCTTCATTCAGCTTTTTGTTCCTGCCTGCCAGCCGCACTTCAATAGGCGTGGGCGATCCCTGGCTCAGGATCTTATCTGTCATATCTATGGGCTCAAAAGACAGTTTGATATCAGGCATCACAGAATCCAGCCGGACCCTGAACTGTTCTTTCAGGTCTTCCATATTGCCATGCCAGTGTTCGTTCATGGCTACCTGTAATACCGCTTCATGCGGACCGCTGGTGAACAGGTAGATAGGGCTGATGGAGAAGAGACCGGGATGCAGGCCCACATAGGCGGAAGTGATAGCCACATTGTCTTTACCAATAATGGCTTCCATTTCCCGGGTGGCCTGTACCAGTTTCTCTTCCGTTCGTTCCAGGCGGGTGCCATCCGGCGCCCGCAGCCTTACCTGGAACTGGCTGCCATTCACTTTGGGCAGTACGTCGCGCCCGATAGTGGCTAACAGCAATACCGCCAGCCCCATGATCACCACCAGGTAGGTCAGGGAAACTACCCTTCGGATAGTCAGCAGCTTTTCCAGCATGTGCAGGAAGCCGGCACGGAATTTTTCAAAGCGGCTCACTTTACCATCCAGGTTGCTGTCTTCCCTTTCTACCAGCATTTTCTTCTGGTCCCAGGTATCGCCTTCCCCCTGCGGCACTTCCTGCCGGCTCTTGTTATGCGGTTTCATGATCCAGTTGGCCAGCACAGGCACAAAGGTCTGCGACAGCAAATAAGATACAATCATGGAGAAGCCGATGGCCAGCGACAGCGGCAGGAACAGTGACCCCGGTATGCCCTCCATCGTAAAGGCAGGCGCAAACACGGCCAGGATACAGAACAGGATCAGCAATTTGGGGAAAGCGATCTCCTTACAGGCATCCCAGATAGCCAGGGCCTTGGGCTTGCCCATATCAAAATGCTGGTGGATATTCTCAATGGTCACCGTGGATTCATCCACCAGGATACCAATGGCCAGGGAGAGACCGCTCAGCGTCATGATATTGATGGTCTGCCCCGTCAGTTGTAACAATAGCACGCCGGCAATGATAGAGGTAGGAATGGTCAGTATCACGATGAAGGCTCCACGAACATCACCCAGGAACAGCAATACCATGAGGCCGGTGAGCAGGGCGCCTATAATACCTTCATGCATCAGGCTTTTGACGGCGTTGATCACATAGGTAGACTGGTCAAACTCATAGGAGAGCTTCACATCCTCCGGCAGCACGGCCTGGAATTTGGGCAGGGCGGCTTTTAATTTTTGTACTACCTCCCAGGTAGAAGCATCGGCCGATTTGGCGATATTCAGGTACACGGAGCGCTTGCCATTCACCAGGGCATAACCCATGGTCACATCGGCGCCGTCTTCCACAGTGGCCACATCCCGCAGGTACAGGTTATGCGCACTGCCTTTGAAGAGCGGGATATTCTCAAAATCCTTAACGGTCTTTATATTGGTATTGGCAGGCGTCAGGTAGTTGTAATCACCCACCCGTACATTACCCGCCGCCGTAGCCTGGTTGTTGAGGCGCATGGCTTCCACCAGCTGATCAGGGGTGAGGTTATGGGAACGCATCAGTTCGGGATCGGCCTTGATCACTACAGTACGCACGTTACCGCCAAAGGGCGGCGCCGCTACCAGGCCGGGAATAGAGGTAAAGGAAGCCCGGACATATACGTTGGCCATATCCGCCAGCTCATTATTGTTGCGGCGGTCACTGCTCAGTACCAGCTGCCCAACCGGCAGCGTGGACGCGTCAAAGCGGATCAGGAAAGGCGGCTGGCTCCCTGGTGGAAAGATGGCCTGTATCCGGTTGCTGAAGGCGCTCAGTTCCGCGGCAGCCTGCGCCATATTGGTGCCCGGATAAAAAGTGATCTTCATTAAGGTCAGGCCCTGGATGTTCTTGGTCTCAATGGATTTGATACCATTTACAAACAACATGATATTGATATACTGCTTCGCAAAGAAGGCTTCCATCTGCGAAGGTGTGAACCCACCATAGGGGTGCGAGAGATAGATCACCGGCAGGTTCATAGCCGGGAAAATATCGATCTTGATCTTGTTCACCGCATTGATCCCGAAAAACAGGATACCGGCTACCAGTACCAGGATCGAGATCGGCTTGCGGAGCGCTGTTCTTATTAATCCCATGAGTTAATGCTGTTAATGGTTGGCATCAGAATTCATTCATAAACAGGTTAGCATCGCCGCTGGCGGCTGCTTTCAGCAGCAGGGCCTGCCACACATTATTATAGGCGATGTCCCGGTCGGTCTCGGCGCGGTTCAGCGCATAGAGCGCCTGCGTCACTTCCACAATAGTGGCCAGGCCGTTCCGGTACAGGACGGATTTTTGCAGGTAGGCATCGGAAGCAGCTTTCATCTGTACCGGCACCTCCCGATAATTATCCGTGGCGTTTCTGATCTTCTGATCAGCCAGCACCAGTTGCGCTTTCAGGGTCTGATCAGCCAGTTCATACTCGGCCTGCAACCCTTTGCTGATAAACTGCTGGGCGCTCACCTGCTCGCGGACACGGAGCGGGCTGGTGATATTCCAGACCATGCCGATCCCTACCAGGTAATTGGACCGGATAGGTTTTACGCCTTTGAAGTAATCACCGCTATAACCTTCCAGGTCCACGATACCGTAGTCATGGTCAAAGCCGGTGCCTCTTCCCTGGAATACGCTGAACAGGGAGAAGGTAGGCCAGTTGAAGGTTTTGAAATAACCGGCCTGCTGATTACTCCAGTCTATCCGGCGCTGGTACCAGCCCAGCAGCGGATGCAGTTGCTGCGCTTCCCCGGCAGTGTCCAGGTAATGGCTGGGGATCCGGGAAAGGAAAAGACTGTCCAGCACAAAGTCCTGTGCGGCAACACCCATCAGCCGGGCCAGCAGGTTGGCCCGCTCCTGCTCCGTATCACGGGACCGGGTAAGCGCCATTTTTGCATTGGAGACCTCGGCATTGGCAAAAGAGGAATCCACCCCGGCGTTGAGCCCGTTGCGGGCGCGCACCACTACCACTTCCTGCAGGGCGGTAGCGCGGTCCAGGTTCTTCTGCCAGGAGATGGTGAGCCGCTGAGCGGCCAGCAGGTTGAGGTAGGCGGCGGCCACCCGGATGCCATGCTGGAACTGCTCCTGCTGCAGGTCGCTCTCATCCCGGGCCAGCACCGCTTTGGAGACATTGATCTTCTGCCTGGCCCGGCCAAAGGAAAAGAATTCCCAGTTCACGTTGGCCAGGTACAGGGCGCCAAAAGCGGAATGCCAGTTCTGGGATTCCAGCGCCATACCGGAAGATGCTACAGCCAGCCCCCGCAGCCCGTACAGCGGACCGGTAGCGCCATTGACGGTGCCATAGTCCTGCTGGAAAGAAAGGGTGAGGTCCGGCAGGTATTCTTTTCGGGATAATTCAACACCGGCCCTGGAGGCGTCCACATAATGGGCTTTGGCGCGGATAGCGCCATAATGCTGCAGGCCAGTGCCCACTGCTTCCTTGAGGGTAAGCACCTGTGCCCCTGCGGACAGGGTGAACCCCATAATAAATAGTAGCCCTATCAGGGCATACAGTTGTTTTCCTGACATACTTGATACAATAATTGCGAACCGGAATTAATGAAATGGCAGCATCGTTCGGGCAATCCCCTGAAGGATTGGACTTCTCTTTTTCTGACCTGTATTTATCTGGATTGCTTTGAGACCCTAAAATTAACTATGGAAACGATTTATTCCATTGAAGTTTTCAAACAAATAGTTATAAAATTCAAGCACTATTGCCGGAAAGCGCCCGGCGTCTGGCTGGTCTGCTTCTTAAAGAAGTTATTGAAATAGGCCGGGTATTCAAAACCAAGGGTATAGGCTATCTCACTCACATTCCAGCTGGTATTGGTCAGCAGGGCCTTGGCCTCACTGGTGATACGTTCGGCAATATGCTCCGTAGTGGTCCTGCCGGTGATCTCTTTCACCGCCCGGTTGAGGTGGTTGGCATGTACGGACAGATGGCTGGCAAAATCGCTGGCCGTCCGCAGCCGCAGCACATGGTCCCGGGAATCTATAGGGAACTGGCGCTCCAGCAGTTCCATGAACAGGGAGGCGATGCGGGTGGAGGCATTGGTGTGCTGGAAATAGGTATTGGCCGGCTGCGATCTCTGTGCTTCATGCAGCAGCAGGCTTACATAGTTGCGCAGCAGGTCGTATTTATGGATATACTCGGATTCAAGCTCCGTCAGCATTTTAAGGAATAATTCACTAAGGGTGCGCTCCTGTTCCGGAGCCACAAAGAAAACAGGATCACCCCCAATGCGGAACAGGGGGGATTCATGCAGGGTCTCGCTGCGCAGAACGGGGTTGATAAAGTCCTGGGTGAAGAGACAGAAAAAGCCTTCCTGTTTGTCGGAAGTAGGCTCCCAGGAATAGGGAATGCTGGGATTGGAAAAGAGCAGGGCGTTCCGGTCAATGACAATCCCCTTATTGGCATAGTATAATTTACCCTTGCCGATGATCAGCGATATCTTATAAAAATCACGCCGGTTATAGGGAGAGGCGGCCCGGCAGCCGAATTCACCGCGGCGGTATACATTGAACTGCCCGGTGCTGACGCGTTCATTGGTATGCTTGGAATAGATGTCCTGACAGGGGAATGTCAGCCGCTGGGTAAAATCCCGCATCGTTTCACGCTTAGCCATTGGCTGAAATTAAGAAATTCAAACAATGGAAAAGTTAAATGTTCCAACATTCACAAGCCGTTAACGATCACCGCTAAAACAGGTTGATCCCGGCATTGAAACCAAACCAGCCTGTGACCCTGTCGCCAAATGTAAAAGTGTCCTTCCAGGAAGGGATATGCTCCCGGTAACCTTTGATATTTTCCGTCTGGTTGGTGCAGTAGACAGAGAAGGAAGGACCGGCAAATACGGAGAAATATTTCCCCACCTTATAATGGACATGGAAGCTGGCCCTGCTGAGGAGATTGAGGTAATCCCAGCTGCCCAGGTAAATATGCTGGCTGGTCAGCTCTGCATTGAGCCCCCAGTTATTTTTCAGGCTCAATTCCCGTCCCATGCCATAACCAAAGGTGAAGGCTTTGGCTATGCTGTCGGATTCATTGCCATAGCCCGCGCTTACGCCAGCCAGCAGGATGCTGTAGAGTTTGGTATTGCCGGTCTTGAAGGCAGCATTGAAAGGGATCACTTCATTGGCATAGATGGATAGTTTGTGGTAGCCTTTGAAAATGATATTGACCAGGCCAATGCTGTAACCGTCAGAGGTATCAGCAATATTGACCAGGCCGATCTGTACGCCTTTCAGCCTTTTGGCATAGTTCAGTACACCGGCCACCTGGGCACCATGCAAGGTTTTCCAGTTTACATTCAGTATACCTGCCAGTTGGGCGCCCTTAAGGTTCCGGCCATTGATATTGAGTACTCCACCCATTTGTGAGCCACGCAGGTCGCGCCTGTTGACATTGAACTTACCGGACAGCTGCCAGCCAATAAAATCGTGGTTGTTGTAGTTGCCTATCCCGCTGATCTGCGCACCATTTGTGCTGCCCGATACATGATTATAGATACCGCCTACCTGGACGCCCAGCAGGTTATGGTGTATATGGTTGGTGATACCACCGATCTGCACACCCACCACAGAGTCCAGCACGGTGTTATGCACGGCTGCCAGCTGCACGCCGGTCAGGTTGCCCCCCACCATATTGAACAGGCCACCCGCCTGCGCAATTTTCACATCCCGCTTGTCAATATTGAACAAACCGCCGATCTCTACGCCATTCACGCCGCCGGAATAACCACCCAGGATATTGAGGGATACATTATTGGTGACCTGGCTGTTCAGCCTGCCGTTGGTGCTCATACCCGGCACCAAAGACATCTGATAGGGCCGGGCAGTGAAGAACTTATCCAGGTTGATGGTCTGTACCTTCTGCCAGGTACTGAGCAGCCATTGGCCCATGGCAGTTTTTTCCACGTTGTTGCTATCCGTCTTCCGGTAGGTATACAGCCAATGGGTACTGTCCGGTCCACGCACATCAATGACAATAGAATCCGGCGCTGCAAAGGAATAGGGGGCTATGATGGTAGTATTATCAGAAATAGCCAGCGGGTTGATGGTGATGGCCAGCTGCTGGTTGTAGCGGGGCTGGATGATGACTGTGGTGTCAACATAATATTGTTTGCTGACGCTGATAGCTGCTTTTTCGTACCGGCTTTTCAGCTTCAGCCTGAAGTAGCCGTCGCTATTGGAAATGGTGGAGGCCAGCTGGTGTTTTTCATATACGCTGGCGTTACCGATCGACTGGCCGGTCTGATCATCCAGGACATAACCGCTGACATAATACACGCTTTCTTCGCTGGCATCCTGGTGCGTGACCAGGGGGGTGCGGATAGGCGTACGGCGCAGGATCAGGTAGTTACCGCTCTCCTTGAATTCATAGCCTTCTCGAAAAAGCAGGTCCAGTACCTGTTTCACTGTTTTGCTGTATACGCTGAGGGTGACCAGGCTGTCCTTGCGGATGATATTGCTGTTATAGGAAAAAAAGAAATTGCCTTTATTACTCAGGATCTCCAGCACATGGGCCAGCTCCTGCCGGTTCACTTCCAGTGATACGCTCCTGTTAAGGATATTCTGGGCTTCTGTACTGAGCATGGCCAGGCACAGCATTGCAATAGGGACAATCTTTTTAAATACTCGGTCCATTCCTGTTTTTTGGTATTTGCTATACAACCCTGCTTCCGGCAGCCGGGCTACTTTAAAATGATCAGCGAATCCTGCTTCACTACCTGGATATGCTGGTCGTTGAAGGTCTCGGTGATCACATCGAGGATATTATCGAGCGACTCATCATAAAAGGGGACGTCTATCCGGAGATTACGCAGTGCCGGTCGTTCAATCACGATCCGGGCGTCGTAGGCTTCATTGAGCACGTCCACCAGTTTCCATAGTGGCGTATTGTCGCAAACAAATTCACGGGTACGGTAATATTTATAGAGCTGGTCCGAAACCGAATCCTTCTTCAGTTCCGTATCCGCAGCTGATACGGACAGTTTTTCTTTGGGCCGCAGCTGCAGCTGATGGCTGGAATGGCTCACCTGCACCAGCCCGGTCTCTACAATCACTTCTGTAACGCCTTCATTGCTTTTCACATTGAAGGAAGTGCCCAGCACTTTGATGATCACATCATTGATACGCACTTCAAAAGGACGTGCCGGATCAGGCGTAATGCGGAAGAAGGCCTCTCCTTCCAGCTGAACGGTGCGGGGACCATCCTTAAAGTCCGATGGGAAACGCAGCGATGATCTCTTGTTGAGCGTAACAATGGACCCGTCCGGCAGGGTATCTGTCAGGCTGCTGTTGCGGGCGGCAATGGTGACCGGCGTTGCGGCGCCTGCATCAGCACCGCTGCGCCAGTTGAGGTAGAACAGGGTGATGGCGCCTGCTGTGAGCAGGATGGCTGCCGCTGCCCGCAGGAAGGGCAGCCTGGCGCGGCGGGGCTGGCTGCGCACCACCACTTCAGCAGTGGCGGGCTGCTGCCCTGTGAGCAGCTGGAACCTTTTCCAGGCGTCGTCAGGATCCACTTTGCTGTGGGCCGCAATTCCGAAGCTCCGTTCCCAGATCAGCCTGAAATGCTCAAAACACTGGCGGTTGAGCTCGCTTTCGGCCATCCAGGCCTTCACCATCCCGGATTCTTCCGGGCTGGTTTCGCCCAGCAGGTATTTTACCAGCAGCTCATCGTTCATATCGTGTAAAGATTCACTCAAATGGATTGGCTTTTAGGGGTTGGATAACAGTAAAAAGACCAGGAAAGGCAGGTAGTCCACCAGCTTGGCGCGTAACAGTTTCAACGCTTTTCCCATCTGGTTCTCTACCGTTTTGATGCTGATGCCCAGCCGGTCGGCTATCTCCTGGTATTTCAGTTCTTCAAAACGGCTCAGCTGAAAAACAGTGCGGCATTGCTCCGGCAGATCGGACAGGGCAACACCCAGTCGCTGCTCCAGCTCTCCCAGCAATACTTTGCGGGAGGCCTGCTCGCCGGATACGGCACCCTGCTGACCGGCATAGGCCCGGTAGGCCGCCTTCACTTTTTCATGCTTGAGGTAATTGAGGCTTTCGTGATAGACCGATCTGTAGAGGTATGCCGTGAGCGAGGTCTGGATGCTGAGCTGGCCCTTTTTCTCCCAGATCTTGTAGAATACCTGCTGGACCATCTCTTCTGCCGCCATATCATCTTTGACAAGGGTATAGGCATAGGAATGCAGGTTCTTAAAATGTGTTTTAAAAACCTTCTCAAATGCTGTTTCCAGCAACTGGATGGTGCCCGTGTCAGTTACTGCCATTCTAAGGGTTTCAATTCCCGCGTCAAATATAGCTGCTTCCCTCAATTGCCATTTAGGTTATATGACAACCGGAAAGGAGTTTACCCCTACGTCCGGGGCCGGAGAATCTGAAAGATCAGGGATTGGGCGACTCAGCAGGATGGCCTTCCGGGGGGCGTCCCATTTTCTCCCGTACATAATGCACGTACCTTTCCCGGGCTATAAGGGCCGCCAGTAAGGGATCATGGGTGGTGGTGGCCTGCGGGTTGATATTGTAGCTGCGATGGGAAGGCTGGGTGGGGTCATTGTTGGCCCGGACAAAATACAGCTCGTCCAGCTCCGTATCGCCGCTTTTATAGTACTGGTAAAAAGAGGAGTTATCGTGGAAGAACTTCTCAGCAAATCTTAATTCCTTCTGCCAGAAATTATTGACTTCTGCAGGATCCGTATCCGGCAGGAACAGGTGGGCTTTATAGACCAGGGTATAGTATTCCAGTAAGGCGGTGAAGCGGGGTTTGAGGACCTTGAAGAACCAGATCTCTTCGGTGTCGTTGCTGAACTGGAGCTGGGTCAGGCATTGCTGTAGCTGGAACCAGTTCCGTTCGCAGGTTTGAAAGCAAAACTCAATCTGTTCTTTCTCAGTGGTGAAGCGCTGACTGCATTGTTCCATCTCGGTGATCATGTTCTGGTACAGCGCCAGGAATTGTTCTTTCATAGTGGATGTTCTCAGGAAACCCGCTTAATAGTAGTTTACACTTAGTCAAGTTACACAAAAACACCTGCATTACGGGGTGGAAAGTATTAGTTAGTACCCCTCTTAAAAAAAAGCAGGGAAAGTGAAAACAATCCCTGGATTAGACCAAACGGTCACATGAGAAAATCTACTATTAAACAAAAGTTTTGTCTGAATTGGTGGCTTATGGTCAATAAAAAAGCTCACCCAAAAATGTCAGGTAAGCTTAAGTATATTAAAATGCAGAGCATTGCTAATGTAAAAGCCAAACGCTGACTTATCTTCCCCCCAAACCCAATGGGGGTAGGAATTGGCACCTTTTCCATCCTGCACCCGGTGTTAGATGCCAGAACCTGGTAGGATGGAAGGTTGTCAAGGCTTCATCGGGCCCGTTTCCCTCAGCCTTTCTGGATAAGCGACCATAAGAACTGCGGCAAATATATAAACGAATGTTTGGGAAACATATAGTTAGCCAATATTTTTTTTAATGTGTGAGCCACACACACCCAGAGCTTACCGGCTTTTTCTTATATTTGGAATGTTCCCCCATTTTGCAACGATCCTGCTGCCATTCACCGACCAAAACCGACTGCAATGCTCAACGAATTGCTGAATGGCTATTGCCCTGACAACAGAACCTGGGACGAGATGTACGCCTCCGGGAACATCCGAGCCCAATACCAGGGCGTAGTCAATTTCCTGGAACACCTCAGCATTGCTGAGCTGGGTAAAAAAGAAGAACTGGCGCGCCGCCTCTTCATGACCCAGGGTATCACGTTTACCGTGTACAATAGCGGCGAAGGCATCGAAAAGATCTTCCCCTTTGACATCATCCCCCGTATCATCACCGGGACCGAATGGGCCTATATTGAAAAAGGCATCGCCCAGCGGCTCAAAGCCCTCAATCTCTTTCTCAAGGATGTGTACAACGAGCAGTTCATCATCAAGGACGGTATCGTTCCCCTGTCCATCATCTACAGCTGCCCGCATTTCCTCCGGGAAATGGTACGCTTCCCTATCCCGCATGATATTTATGTGCATATTGCCGGGATTGATCTGATCCGGGATAACGACGGCACGTTTTATGTGCTGGAAGACAATCTTCGTACACCCAGCGGCGTTAGCTATATGCTGGAGAACCGCGAGATCACCAAACGCATCTTCCCCGATCTCCTGCCCCATATCAACGTACGCAGCGTAGTGGAATACCCCAATATCCTGCACAAGAACCTGGTCTCCCTGGCCCCGCGCCAGAACAGCCAGCCCACCGTAGTGGTGCTGACGCCAGGCATCTATAATTCCGCCTATTTTGAACATACCACCCTGGCCCGTATGATGGGCGTGGAACTGGTGGAAGGGCGGGATCTGGTAGTGGATAATCACCGCGTGTTCATGAAAACCACCACCGGCCTGCAACAGGTGGATGTTATCTACCGCCGCGTGGATGACGATTACCTGGATCCGCTGGTGTTCAACGGCTCCAGCACCCTCGGCGTGTCCGGCATCATGAGCGCCTACCGCAAAGGCAATGTAGCTATCGTGAATGCCGTAGGCAACGGTGTGGCGGACGATAAAGCCATCTACGCCTATGTGCCCGCCATGATCCGGTACTACCTCAATGAAGAACCCATTCTCAAGAACGTGCCCACACACCAGCTGGGCAACGCCGAAGAACGGGAATATGTGTTCAGCAATATGAACCGGATGGTGATCAAGAAAACCAATGAAAGCGGCGGCTACGGCATGCTCATGGGCCATACCGCCACTGATGAAGAGATCAGTAAGTTCCAGGCCGCCATTATCAAAGATCCGCGGCAATTCATTGCACAGCCCATCATCAGCCTCAGCTCCTCGCCCTGTTATATGAACGGCAAGCTGCAGCCCCGCCGCGTAGACCTCAGACCCTATGCGCTCTGCGGACCGGGCGGCATCCAGATTGTTCCGGGCGGACTGACCCGCGTAGCCCTCCGGGAAGGTTCCCTGGTAGTGAACAGCAGCCAGGGCGGCGGCAGTAAGGACACCTGGGTACTGACCGGCTCACCGGCCGGAGAAGCCGGCCCGGGCCCTATGACAAACGGCGCTTAGCAAAGCAGGGCTGCAGCGTTCCCCGCACCTGACCGTGAATGAACGCCCCGGCAACCGGCCCCGCCAACCAAAACCTTAAAATCGCCGCCTCCCGCTGCCACAGTCACCACAGCAGGATGCGGGCAGTAAACCCTGACAATTATGTTGAGTAGAGTAGCCGATAGTTTATTCTGGATGGCCCGGTACATGGAACGTACCGATGGTATCCTCCGTATGCTCAAGACCAATTACGCCCTCTCGCAGGACGATCTCCAATATTTCTCCTGGCTGCCTGTGCTGAAGATCTTTGCCTGGCTGCCTGAAAAAGACGCTGAAGTGATTGCCCGCCAGGGCCGCACCGTACTGCAGTACATGGTCACCGACCGTGAGAACCCCAACTCGGTCTTTAATATTGTGACCATGGCCCGGGAAAACGCCCGCAGCGTCCAGGACCATATTCCCAAAGAACTCTGGCAGGTGCTGAACGACCTCTACCATACCGTGCGGGATGAGCAGCTGCTGGAATGGCTCTATAAGGAAGATCCCGTGACCGCCCTCGACGTACTCATCAAACAGGGCCTGCTCTTTTACGGCACTTCCGATATTTCCATGGCCCGTGGTGAAGGTTACTCCTTTATGAATATCGGCCGCTTCCTGGAACGCGCCATCCAGAGCGCCGATATCCTGGACGTGAAATTCAGCGATACCAATTACGATTTCTCCAATACCACCGACACCAGCTACTGGCGCTACCTGCTGATGTCCATTTCTGGTTACGAACTCTACCTGAAAAATAACCGCAGCGGCTTTGAGGCCGAACGCGTAGTGGAACAGATTGTGCTGAACGACCAGTTCCCGCGCTCTGTGATCTATTCCATCAACCAGGTGAGCCGCTATTTTGAAAAGCTTAAGAACCAGCAGGCGCTGCCCGCTTATAATAATATCGACTTCATGATCGGCAAGGTCAACAGCCGCGTGCGGTACTCCACGCCCCAGTCCATCATGCAGCAGGGTTTGCACATTTTTCTCACAGAAATAAAAAACGAATTGCACACTATCGGCAATGCGCTGAATCAGCAGTATTTTGCATACTCCTGATCCATTACCGATCATCATCCCAATGTAATTATGCCAGCATTTATCATTCATCATATCACCCGGTACCTTTACGACCTGCCAGTTATTGACAGCGCCAACCAGATCATGCTCTTCCCCCTGCAGGATGAATTCCAGGATGTCACCGAACATACCCTGGCCATCACCGGCGATCCCGTGGTGGATCTCTATGCTGACTACTACGGCAACCAGGTAGGCACTTTCATGCACTCCCGTCCCCACCAGGAACTGGTGATAGATGTCAAGATGGAAGTAGTGACCCAGCAACGTGCCCTTCCTGCTATTGAGCATCCCATTGCAGATCAGTGGAATTACCTGCAGCAGGTAGCAGACGCTATTCCCTACATCGATTTTGTCAAGCAGGAACGTTTTGAGGCATTACCGGAAGTGGCCGCTGTGGCCAATATGGAAGGCAGTCGTGACGCCAGCGTCATGGACACCGCCTACCGCCTGATGGAATATGTGTACAGGAATTTTGAGTACAATAAAGAGGTCACCACCGTAGAGACCACGCTGGACGAGATCTGGCGGCTGAAGGCCGGCGTTTGCCAGGACTTTGCCCATATCCTGCTGGCCATGCTCCGGATGCTGGGCATCCCGGCCCGCTATGTCAGCGGCTATGTCTGCCCACACGATGCAGGCATGCGCGGCGAAGGCGCTACCCATGCCTGGGTGGAAGCCTGCATTCCCTTCTACGGCTGGCTGGGCTTTGACCCCACCAATAACTGCATCGCCAACGAGCAGCATGTCCGGCTGGCGGTAGGCAGGAACTTCACCGACTGCTCACCGGTAAAAGGCACTTACCGGGGCACCGCCCATCACCGGCTGGAAGTAGGCGTATCGGTTGCACATGAGGAAGAGTCCCGTACACCGGCGCCTGTAACAACCGTACTGATGCCGCAGCCCATAGCGAACAATAACGGCAATGGCGAGACCACCAACTCCTACAGGAAACATGTGGAAATGATGATGCAGCAACAACAACAGCAGCAATAAACAGTTTCATAAATAGCAAATGGCGGCACAGGCTGTGCCGCCATTTTTTTATTTGGGACGAACCAAAGCTGCGCCTGCAGTAGTTATACGAGATAGGCAAACAGATCGTCGTCCTTATTCAGTTCTTTATAGTTGAAATTGTATTGTTTCAGGTTATTGACCAGCTGCAGGTAATCTTCCCTGCTTTTGAGCTCTATACCCACCAGGGCGGGACCGTTCTCTTTATTGGTCTTCTGAATATATTCAAAGCGGGTGATATCATCGTTGGGCCCCAGCACATGGTTCACAAACTCTTTGAGGGCGCCGGGACGTTGTACAAAACGGATGAGGAAATAATGCTTCAGTCCCTCGTATTGCAGGCTGCGCTCTTTGATCTCCTGCATCCTGTCAATATCGTTATTGCTGCCGCTCACAATGCAGACCACGTTCTTACCTTTGATGGCATCGGCATAATCATCCAGCACGGCAATGGAAAGGGCGCCGGCAGGTTCTACTACAATAGCATCTTCGGTATACAGCTTCAGGATAGTGGAACATACCTTACCCTCCGCTACCAGGTGCATATCGTCCAGGACATCCTTGCAGATGGAGAAAGTGAGGTCCCCTACCCGCTTCACGGCAGCGCCGTCCACAAAGCGTTCAATATTATCCAGGGTAACCGGTTCACCTGCTTCCAGGGCCCGTTTCATGGATGGAGCGCCTTCCGGTTCTACCCCTACAATCTGTGTTTTGGGGGAATAGACCCTGAAATAGGAACCGATGGCTGAAGCCAGGCCGCCACCGCCTACGGGAACAAATACATAGTCAATTTCGGGCTGGTCTTCCAGTATCTCCAGCGCAACAGTGCCCTGCCCTTCAATGATACGCAGGTCGTCAAAAGGAGGGATAAAGGTCATTTTATTGCAGACCGTATAGGTTTTGGCCGCCACTGCGCAATCATCAAAATTATCACCCACCAGCCTGATCTCAATGAAATCCTCACCAAACATTTTGGTCTGGTTAACCTTTTGCTTGGGTGTAACAATGGGCATGAACACCACTCCTTTTACATTCAGCGCCTTGCAGGAAAAAGCAAAGCCCTGCGCATGGTTGCCCGCACTGGCGCATACCACACCGTTCTTCAGCTCTTCAGGGCTCAGGCTGCTCATCATATTGTAAGCGCCGCGCAGCTTGTAGCTGCGCACTACCTGCAGGTCTTCTCTTTTCAGGTATACGTTGCAGTTATATTTCCGGGAAAGTGTTGTACTGAGTTGAAGCGGTGTTCTTTTCACCACTTTTCTTAATCGCATGGCTGCCTTGTGGAATTCCAGCCCTGTTTGGTTCGTTGAGGTACTCATTATATTCTTATAGTTAGCAGCGAGTTTCCTTCGCTGGTGGCTGACGTTTGCTCCGTCGCTCGCCTCCGGCGAGTGACTGCTATTCCGTCGCCTCCGGCGACCAACAGCGGTCAACTTTCATTGGCAGTCTTCAACTGCCAGGGGGAGTTAGCCAGAGGCTAACAAATACCAGTCACTCGCCGGAGGCGAGCGACTGGTGATCATTTATACTGTCATCTTTTAGTTGGCAGCAGCTTTCTGTGCGGACTCGGCGGCCTGGTTCTCAGGACGCAGACCACGTACAGTTTTACCGGCCTGCCACATTTCGCTTTCGCGCAGTTCTTTCAGTTCTACTTCCAGCTTCTCACGGTAGTCAGGCTGGCTGTTGCTGTTGATGGAACGGGCGGCTTCCTTACCGGCGGCAACGCTTTCATACAGCTCAGTGAATACGGGCAGGGTAGCGTCACGGAATTTCTTCCACCAGTCCAGGGCGCCGCGCTGAGCGGTAGTGGAGCAGTTGGCGTACATCCAGTCCATCCCGTTCTCAGCCACCAGCGGCATCAGGGATTGGGTCAGCTCTTCTACAGTTTCATTGAAGGCTTCAGAAGGCGTATGGCCTTTTTTGCGCAGCACTTCGTACTGAGCGGCAAAAATACCCTGGATAGCCCCCATCAGGGTTCCGCGTTCGCCGGTCAGATCGGAGAATACTTCCCTCCTGAAATCAGTTTCAAACAGGTAACCGGAACCAATGGCAATACCGAGGGCGATGACCCTGTCGAACGCTTTACCGGTAGCATCCTGGAAGATAGCATAGCTGGAGTTCAGGCCACGACCCTGCAGGAACATACGGCGCAGGGAAGTACCGGAACCTTTGGGAGCCACCAGGAATACGTCCACATCCTTGGGAGGAACGATACCTGTCTGGTCATTATAGGTAACGCCGAAACCATGAGAGAAATACAGGGCTTTACCGGGCGTCAGGTGTTTTTTTACAGTGGGCCACAGCTGGATCTGGGCGGCATCGCTCAGCAGGTAGCAGATGATAGTGCCACGCTCCAGCGCTTCTTCGATGTCGAATAAGGTTTCTCCCGGCACAAAACCATCACGTACCGCTTTGTCCCAGCTCTTGGAATTCTTGCGCTGACCAACGATGACGTTGACGCCATTGTCTTTCTGGTTCAAAGCCTGTCCGGGGCCCTGTACACCATATCCGATCACGGCAACTACTTCATCCTTGAGAACGGCCTGCGCTTTGGCCAGCGGGAACTCTTCGCGGGTAACCACACTTTCTTCTACACCACCGAAATTTAATTTTGCCATTGTAAGTTGAGTTTAATGTTGAGAGATTTAAAAGTTGAGTTGTATTGTCTGTTTAAATGATACAAAAGCCTGGAAAGATCTGTCGCCCGGGCCGCCCGGCTGTTGACCAGGTTCAGCCGGCCAGCTGACCTTGCTACATGGTGAATACTTTATCCTGCTGGTTCAGGTATTCATTGGTCACCACTTCCTCGCTGGGTTGCCTTTGCTCAAAGTCCTTGAGCTTTTCGTGGAAGCCCCTGCTGGCTTTGATGATGGCCACACGGGCGCTGCGTACAAACTCCAGCAGCCCAAAGGGTTCCAGCACGGCGATAAGCTTGTCCGTCTCCTCGCGATGGCCGGTGGTCTCGAAAACGGTATAGTCCTTCCGGATCACTACAGCGCGGGCGCCGTATTCGCGCAGCAGCCTTTCCACTTTCACCTTCTCGGCAATTTCATCCGTAGGCACTTTGTACATGGCCAGTTCCTGCCATACGATCTCGTCCGCCGTATTGTAGTAGCAGCGCAGCACATCCACCTGCTTTTCTATCTGGCGGGCCAGTTTGCGCACTACATCTTCGGTTTCGTTGATCACGATGGTGAAGCGGTGGATGCCGGGCACTTCTGTGGGAGAAGTATTGAGGCTTTCCACGTTGATCTTCCTGCGGGAGAACATGATGGCAATGCGGTTGAGCAGCCCGATCTGGTTCTCCGTGTACACCGTCATGGTAAATTCCTGCTTTAACATATACTGATTTTGAAGCTGATTAATTTGTTTACGGTTATTTCAACCGGATCTCGGCTACACTGCATCCCTGGGGCACCATGGGGAACACGTTGTTCTCCTTGCCTACCATCACTTCCAGCAGGTAGGATCCGGGGTGATCCAGCATAGCATGCAGTGCATTTTTCAGCAGGTCCCTGCTGTTGATGGAGGCGCCACTGATACCATAGGCCGCGGCCAGCTGCACAAAATTGGGGCTGGCGATATCCACAAAAGAGTAACGCCTGTCATTAAAGAGCTGCTGCCACTGGCGTACCATGCCCAGGAACTGGTTGTTAAGGATGAGGATCTTCACCGCCACTCCACTTTGCATGATGGTGCCCAGCTCCTGCAGGGTCATCTGGAAACCACCATCGCCGATCACAGCCACTACGGTCCTTTCCGGTGCGCCAAACTTGGCGCCGATAGCGGCCGGCAGGGCAAAGCCCATAGTGCCCAGGCCACCGGAAGTGATATTGCTTTTTGATTGGGTGAATTGGGCGTAACGACAGGCTACCATCTGGTGCTGGCCTACATCCGTAACAATCACCGCATCTCCATTGGTCAGTTCATTCAGCGTTTTGATCACCTCGCCCATGGTCAGTACCGGATCAGTGGGGTTCAGCTCCGGATGGATACATTGCTCCAGCTCTTTGCGTGCGTAATCACGGAAGACCTCCACCCATCCGGTATGTTCTTTCTGTGTTACCAGCCCGGTGAGCATCGGCAGGGTCTCTTTGCAATCGCCCCATACCGGCACGGTGGTCTGTACGTTCTTGTCTATCTCAGAAGGGTCAATATCCAGGTGGATGATCTTCGCCTGTTTGGCGTATTTGTCCAGCCGGCCGGTTACCCGGTCGTCAAAACGCATACCTACAGCGATCAGCACATCACATTCATTGGTAAGAACATTGGGACCATAGTTACCGTGCATGCCCAGCATACCCACGTTCAGCGGGTGATCGGAGGGCAGCGCGCTCAGGCCCATGATGGTCCAGGCGGCAGGGATGCCGGTTTTCTCAATGAAGGCACGGAACTGTTCTTCAGCCTTGCCCAGGATCACGCCCTGGCCAAAGAGCACAAAGGGTTTCTGTGCGGCGTTGATCAGCTCAGCAGCCTGCTCCAGGTATTCCTTGCGGACAATAGGTGCGGGCCGGTAGCTGCGGATATGCGTGCATTTTTCATAGCCGGCATAATCAAACAGCTGCAGCTGTGCGTTCTTGGTAATATCAATCAGCACAGGTCCCGGCCGGCCGCTGCGGGCAATATAAAACGCCTTGGCCAGCACAGCAGGGATCTCGGTGGCGTCCGTCACCTGGTAGTTCCACTTGGTAACAGGGGTAGTGATATTGATCACATCCGTTTCCTGGAACGCATCGGTACCCAGCAGGTGCGCAAACACCTGGCCGGTAATGCAGACCAGTCCCGTGCTGTCTATCATAGCGTCCGCCAGGCCTGTCACCAGGTTGGTGGCGCCGGGGCCGCTGGTGGCAAACACCACGCCCACATCACCGGAAGTACGCGCATATCCCTGGGCGGCATGTATGCCTCCCTGCTCATGGCGTACAAGAATATGTTTCAGTTTATCCTGGTAATCATATAAGGAATCGTAGATCGGCATGATAGCGCCTCCGGGATAACCGAAGATGGTGCTTACACCTTCCGCCAGGAATGCTTCCAGCACCGCCGCGCCACCACTGATCCGTACAGTGGCCTGCGGAGAAGCCGCTGCTGCTGCAGCCGCTTTTTCAGGTGCTACCGTTGTTGTGCTCATATATTTGTTTTAAGTGTTGGTTGGTTTAAACCCTTGTTATACTTAATCCTCATCTGTTACACAGCCCTGTGCGGCATTTTTCACTGATCTGGCGTATTTGAACAGGACGCCTCTGCTGACTTTCAGCGGTGGCTGCTGCCAGGCCGCTTTCCGCCGGGCGATCTCTTCTTCCGCCACCTTCAGCGTAATGGCATTGGAAACGGCATCCAGCTCAATGATATCATCATCCTGCACCAGGGCAATCACACCACCGTCATAGGCTTCAGGTGTAATATGCCCTACCACGAAACCGTGTGTACCGCCACTGAAACGGCCATCGGTGATCAGGGCCACTGATTTACCCAGGCCGGCGCCGATCAGGGCCGATGTAGGTTTCAGCATTTCGGGCATACCCGGGGCGCCTTTGGGACCTACGTAACGGATCACCACTACATCACCATGTTTGATCTTACCGCTGTTGATGCCGTTGATCAGCTCAAACTCCCCGTCAAATACGCGGGCAGTGCCGGTGAAGCGTTCGCCTTCCTTGCCGGTGATCTTGGCCACGCTGCCTTCAGCGGCCAGGTTACCATACAGGATCTGCAGGTGACCGGTGACCTTGATAGGGTTCTCCAGCGGGCGGATGATCTTTTGCTGCTCAAAGTCCAGGTCCGGCGCACCGGCCAGGTTCTCGGCAATGGTTTTACCGGTCACTGTGAGGCAGTCGCCATGCAGCAGGCCCTTGCTCAGCAGGTACTTCATGACGGCAGGTACACCACCGTACTGGTGCAGGTCCTGCATCAGGTATTTACCGCTGGGTTTGAAATCGGCCAGCATGGGAACGCGGTTGCTGACAGCCTGGAAATCATCCTGTGTAAGGGGAACGCCTACGCTCCTGGCCATGGCAATCAGGTGCAGGACCGCATTGGTGCTGCCGCCGAGGATCATGATCACGGTCATGGCATTCTCAAATGCCTTACGGGTCATGATATCGGAGGGTTTGATATCTTTTTCGAGCAGGAGGCGGATGGCTTTGCCAGCGGCGCGGCACTCGTTGATTTTTTCTTCGCTGGTAGCGGGATTGGAGGAAGAGTAAGGCAGGCTCATACCCAGCGCTTCAATGGCAGAGGCCATGGTATTGGCCGTATACATACCACCGCAGGCGCCGGCGCCGGGGCAGGCGTTCTGAATGATGCCTTTATAATCTGTTTCGTCCAGGTTGCCGCAGAGCTTCTGGCCCAGGGCTTCAAAGGCCGATACGATGTTGAGGTCTTCTCCTTTATAGTGGCCGGGGGCGATAGAGCCGCCGTACACCATGATGGAGGGGCGGTTGAGCCGGCCCATGGCAATGATGGAGCCGGGCATATTCTTATCGCAGCCCGGAATGGTGATGAGCCCGTCATAATATTGTGCGCCACAGACCGCCTCGATGGAATCGGCAATGATGTCACGGCTTACAAGAGAGTAGCGCATGCCGTCCGTACCGTTGCTCATGCCATCGCTAACGCCGATGGTATTGAAGATCAGTCCAACCAGTTCATTGTCCCACACACCCTGTTTCACGATTTTGGCAAGGTCGTTCAGGTGCATGTTGCAGGTATTGCCGTCATAACCCATGCTGGCAACGCCTACCTGTGCTTTTTTCAGATCATCCTCTGTAAGGCCTATACCGTACAACATAGCCTGTGCGGCGGGTTGGGTAACGTCCTGTGTGAGGGTTTTGGAGTACTTGTTCAGTTCGCCCATTTTGTTCTTTGTTAGGGATGGTATTAAGCTAATTGTTTAATTGCTGCCTGTTCTGTTACCAGTTCCTTGTAAGCGGCCTGGATCTTTCTGCCCAGGGATTCTTCCCAGGGCTTTTTAAATGGCACGCCGTCCAGCGATTCCCAGCCCACGATCTCGGCGGCGGTGCCGCAGAAGAAAGCGGCATCGGCTGCTTTCAGCGCTTCGGTGGTAATATGTTTTTCTTCCACGGGGATACCCAGTTCCGCACAAAGCTCAACAACTGTATCACGGGTAATGCCCGGCAGGATATTGCCTAACGGTGGCGTATATAGTTTTCCGTCTTTCTCATAGAACATATTGGCGCCGGGGCCTTCCGCCACATTCCCATTCATATCTGTGAGCAGGGCCTCATCATAGCCTTTTGCCTTGGCATCCTGGCTGGCGAGGATGGAATTGACGTAATGACCGGTGGCCTTGGCCTGGATCTTAAAGCCAAGCGGATTGGGCCGCTGGAAGGGGGAGGTCATGACCCGGAGCTGCTTGTCGCCCAGGAACAGGCCCATTTCCCAGACGGCGATCAGTATATTGGATTCAGTATTGGGATTGAAGCTCATATTGGCCGGTGCATAAACCAGCGGACGGATATAGGCGTTCTGGAGATCATTCCTTTTGAGTACCTCATAGGTGGCCTTGATCAGCTCTTCCGTAGTGTACGTATAAGGCAGATTGAGCGCTTCCGCAGAGCGTTGCAGGCGGTCATAATGTTCTGTGGCCTTGAAGATCTTTGTTTCTCCTTTTACTGTTGCATAAGAGCGGATGCCTTCAAATACACCGTACCCGTAATGCAGTGACTGTCCATAAAGATCCGTAGTAGCCGATGCGGCTTTCACAAATTCCCCGTTGTGGTAAAGAACTGTGTTCTCGTTGTAATAGGTTGCCATAACTAAGTTTTTATCGGTTTGTATAGCCGTAAAAAAAGCGACCCGCCTCTGTGGGAGGCGGGTCGCTTAGTATTTTGAGCTATTGTATGATTTGCTAAACACCACCTCCATGCGTTGCAGGAATTATAATCACCACGACCACAATAATTATGGCGGTTACGAACTGGATGATATTTTTTACTGCACTCAACATTTTGGGGGATGCGTTCTGCGAATATACACCCGCCAGTTGAAAAAAAGAACTATAGCAAGCAACTTTCTTAAAAACTATATAATAGTAGATTTCCTCAGCTCTATATTGGCCTTGTTCACACCACCCGGCATGCGGTTGGCCATATACTCATTGATCAGTTCCCCGATGGTGCTGGTAAAATAGAAATTCACCGGGTCAATGTCCTTGGTCACGAAGCCGTTGGCCAGGGTCCATTCGGCGGCTTCCCTGACCAGGGCGCCTTCCTTGGTGAGTCCCAGGTGATCCAGCAGCATAGCTACGGACAGAATGGAACCCAATGGGTTGGCTATATCCTTGCCGGCAGCCTGGGGATAGGAACCGTGGATGGGCTCAAACAGCGCAGCGCCTTTGCCGATAGAGGCGGAAGGCAGCAGGCCCAGGGAGCCGGTGATCACACTGGCCTCGTCACTGATGATATCGCCAAACATGTTCTCGGTGAGGATCACGTCAAACTGTTTGGGATTCACAATGATCTGCATGGCCGCATTGTCCACGAAAAGGAAGTCCACGGTTACATCCGCATATTGGGGCGCCATTTCCTGGACCACCTTACGCCATAGGCGGGAGGTTTCCAGTACGTTGGCCTTATCAACGAGCGTTAATTTTTTCCTGCGCTGCTGTGCATACTGGAAGGCCAGGTGGCTCACGCGCTCAATTTCTTCACGGGTGTATACACAATCATCTGAAGCACGGGTAGCCGCCTCATCCACTTCTTTTTTACCGAAGTAGATACCGCCGGTCAGCTCACGGAAGATCACAAAGTCAACGCCTTCCAGGTTCTTGGGCTTCAGGGGCGACAGGTGGTGCAGGCTGGCATAGGTATTCACCGGCCTGATATTAGCGAACAGCTGGAGCGATTTGCGCAGTTTCAGCAATCCCTGCTCCGGCCGCACTTTAGCGGTAGGATCATTGTCATATTTAGGGTGGCCGATGGCGCCGAACAGGATGGCATCGCTGTTCAGGCAGGCCTCAATGGTTTCATCAGGCAGCGGGTTGCCGGTCTTATCAATGGCATCGGCGCCCATGAGGCAGTATTGGTAATGAAAAGTATGACCAAACTGGTCCGCAATAGCGTTGAGGACCTTGACGGACTGACGGGTGACTTCCGGGCCTATGCCGTCGCCTTCTATGACAACGATATTCTTTTCCATAATCTTGTGTTGAGCGCCGGTTGCCTGAGCAGGGCTTCCGGCTATGTTTTTAGTTTTTGTTTTCAAGGGTATGCCCCGTTCAGTGGGCGGGCATCAGCCGGGTCTGTAAAAACCCGCCCGCCTGTACAATGACGAAGGCGGGCGGAGCAAGTTTTGGTTACGGCCTGTTTGATTCAAATGCTTCAATCTCCTGGCGCATGCTGAGCAGGTAATCGATATCATCGTAGCCGTTCAGCAGGCAGGTCTTCTTATAATTATTGATCTCAAATGATTCTGTGCGGGGCTGGGCAGTTTTCAGGGTGATGGTCTGCTGTTCCAGGTTCACTTCCATTTCGGTGGCGGGATCTTTTTCCACGGCCGCAAAAATGGCGTTCTGGAATTCTTCGCTGACGGTTACCGGCAGCAGGAAATTGTTCAGCGCGTTGTTACGGAAGATATCCGCAAAAAAGCTGCTGACCACTACGTCAAAGCCATAGTCCTTGATGGCCCAGGCGGCATGCTCACGGGAGGAGCCGCAGCCGAAGTTCCTGGCGGCTACCAGGATCTTGCCGGAATAAACAGGGTTGTTAAGGGGAAATTCCGGACGGGGTTGTTTTTCATCGTCGTTCTGGAAACGCCAGTCGCGGAACAGGTTCTTCCCAAAACCGTCCCTGCTGGTAGCTTTAAGGAAGCGGGCCGGGATGATCTGGTCCGTGTCCACATTCTCCATGTTGACCGGCACCACGGTGCTCTTGATAATATTAATAGCTTTACTCATTACTGATCTTTCTTCTGTTAGATATATTCTCTTACATCTCCTACCTCACCGGTGATGGCGGCCACAGCTGCTGTGAGCGGGCTGGCCAGGAAGGTACGGGCATTGGGTCCCTGGCGGCCTTCAAAATTCCGGTTGCTGGTACTGATGCAATATTTACCGGCAGGGATCTTGTCTTCATTCATACCGAGACAGGCGGAGCATCCGGGCTGCCTCAGGGTGAACCCTGCTTCTTCAAATACTTTGTCGATCCCTTCTGCGATAGCCTGTTTTTCCACCTGCTTGCTGCCGGGTACTATCCAGACCTCCACATCGCTGGCCTTGCGTTTGCCTTTCACGAATTCCGCTACCAGGCGCAGGTCCTCAATGCGGCTGTTGGTACAGCTGCCGATGAATACATAATCCACTTTTTTGCCTTTGATACCGCTGCCCGGCTGCAGGCCCATATAGTTGAGGGCTTTCAGGAAACCAGCCTTTTCTTTCTCATCCACCTCATTCTCGGCAGGGATATGTTCGGTAACGCCAATGCCCATACCGGGATTGGTACCGTAGGTGATCATGGGTTCAATATCGGCTGCTTTGATGTTGATCTCTTTATCAAAAGTAGCGTCAGCATCGGTATACAGCTCGCGCCAGGCTTCCAGCTTCTTTTCCCACTGGCCATTGCCGGGGGCAAAGAGGCGGCCTTTCATATAGTCGAACGTGATCTCGTCCGGCGCTATCATACCACCGCGGGCGCCCATCTCAATACTCATATTGCAGATGGTCATCCGGGCTTCCATGCTGAGGCTGCGGATAGCGGAGCCGGCATATTCTACAAAATAACCCGTGGCGCCGCTGGCGCTGATAAGGGATATAATATACAAAATGATGTCTTTTGACACCACTCCTTTATTCAGTTCACCTTCCACATTGATGCGCATGAGCTTGGGTTTGCTCTGCATAAGGCATTGGGTGGCCATCACCATTTCCACTTCGCTGGTGCCGATACCGAAGGCGATGGCGCCAAAAGCGCCGTGGGTGGAAGTATGGCTGTCCCCGCAAACGATGGTCATACCCGGCTGGGTAACGCCCAGTTCAGGCCCAATCACATGCACGATGCCCTGGAAGGGGTGTCCCAGGCCATACAGTTCAATGTCATGGTTCTTACAGTTGGCAATGAGTTGCTGGACCTGCACGCGGGACAGTTCGTCCTTGATGGGCAGGTGCTGTTCCATAGTGGGTACGTTGTGATCGGCAGTGGCTACCACCTGCTGGGGGCGGAAAACCTTCATACCTCTTTTCTCCAGTCCCTGGAAAGCCTGCGGGCTGGTTACTTCATGGATAAAATGCTTATCGACATACAGGACCGAAGGACCACCCCCGATTTGTTTTACGATATGCTTATCCCAGATCTTGTCAAATAATGTCTTAGCCATATTGGAGGTTGAGAAAAGCGTGGCGCAGAAGCGCCACGCATAACAAAAACTACATGATTATGAGAAAATACTGCTCACGCTGTAATGGCGGCGGCTGTGTATGCTTCAGCCATCGCTTTAAGGTCCTCGTCTCCTACTTCTTTTTTCCGGTCTGCCACTTTGAGGAACTGTTCGTACAACACATCAATATCATTGCGTGTGTACTGGAACCCGAGCTTGTGGAAGCGATGCGCCAGGGCGCTGCGTCCGCTGCGGGCCGTCAGGATGATCTTACTGCCTTCGGCGCCCACTTCATCGGGGTTAATGATCTCGTAGGTAAGGGAATCTTTCAGGAACCCATCCTGGTGGATACCGGAGGAATGGGAGAAAGCATTGCTGCCTACGATGGCTTTATTGGGTTGTACGGGCATCCGCATGGTATCGGACACCAGCCGGCTCAGCGGATTCAGCTGCTGGGCTTTGATGCTGGTATAGTAACCAAGGGCATGGTGCTGCTTGATGATCATCACCACTTCTTCCAGGGAGGTATTACCGGCCCTTTCGCCAAGGCCGTTAATGGTACACTCAATCTGGCGGGCGCCGTTCAGCACACCGGCGATGGAGTTGGCCGTGGCCAGTCCCAGGTCGTTATGGCAATGGCAGCTGATCACCGCCTTGTCAATATTAGGTACGTTGTTGACCAGGTAGGCTATCTTCTCACCATACTGGTGGGGAAGGCAGTACCCGGTGGTATCAGGAATATTTACGGTAGTGGCGCCGGCAGCGATCACCGCTTCAATGACCCGGGCCAGGTATTCGTTATCTGTCCGTCCGGCATCCTCGGCGTAGAACTCAACATCATCTACAAAGTTCTTGGCCCATTTTACACACTGGGCTGCACGCTCCAGGATATCCTCGCGGGTAGAATTGAATTTCGACTTAATATGATAGTCCGAAGTACCGATACCCGTATGGATACGGGGACGCCTGGCCTTTTTCAGGGCTTCGGCTGCTACTTCTATATCTTTTTGCACCGCCCGGCTCAGGCCGCAGACAGTGGCATTCTTAATAACTTTGGAAATTTCCTCAACGCTCTGGAAATCACCGGGTGAAGAGATCGGAAAACCAGCTTCGATGATGTCCACGCCCAGGTCTTCCAGGGCCAGGGCCAACTCAATCTTTTCCTTTGTATTCAGTTTACATCCGGGTACCTGCTCGCCATCGCGTAACGTGGTATCAAAAATATAGACCTTATTATCCGGCATATGAGCAATAGGTGGATTTTATGAATAAATGAATGACAAAAAAAACAAATGCAGGTTGCTTTAAATTTTGTGTTGCTTGCTATAAAATCCTTTAAAACAACCTGCATCCCGAAATTATTCCCATTACCTTTAGCATGAAAATCAAAATGTTACCTATTTTACGGTGCTTACACCGGCCAAATACCCCATAAGTAATTGACTGTCAAGCATTATTAAGATTTCAAACTACGATGCCCAATAGATCTACAGACGCATTATTCCAGCTGATCCACTCCCTGGAGAAGTCGGAAAAAAGGAATTTCAAGCTGTACGTGAACCGCAATTCCTCTTCCGAGGACCTGAAGATCGTACAGCTGTTCGATGCGCTGGACAAAATGGAAGAATACGATGAGGCCCTGCTGCTGCAGAAGAACAAGGGCATCAAGAAGCAGCAGCTCTCCAATATGAAGGCCGCCCTGTACAAGCAGGTCCTGAGCAGCCTCCGCCTGATCAAGGACGAGAACATCGATATCCAGCTGCATGAGCAGATGGACTATGCCCGGATCCTGTACAATAAAGGGCTCTACCTGCAAAGCCTCAAGATGCTTGACCGGATGAAGGAACAGGCCCGCACCTATCACCAGCATACCTACCTGTTACAGGTGCTGTTCTTTGAAAAGAAGATAGAAGCCCTGCATATTACCCGCAGTATGGAAGACCGGGCGCAGCTGCTGACCAATGAAGTGGATGAGGTGAACGCCCGCCTGATCATGATCGGCAAACTTTCCAACCTCTCCCTCCTGCTCTACAGCTGGTATATCAACAACGGGCATGCCCGCAATGCAAAGGACGAATTGGCCATCGCCAGTTTCTTTGAACACAATTACCCCCTGGGCGCCGACGAGTCCAAAGGGTTCTATGAAAGATTATACCGCTACCAGAGTTATTGCTGGTATGCTTTTATCCGGCAGGACCTCCTGCTCTATTACCGCAATACCCAGAAATGGGTGGACCTCTTCACGGGCAATCCCCATATGATTGAGGTGGAGACGGCCCACTATATCAAGGGCCTGCACAACCTGCTCAGCGCTCACTTCGACCTCCAGAATTACCAGAAGTTCAACGAGACCCTGTCGGTCTTTGAAGCCTTCTCGCATAGCCGTACGGTCCTCCACAACGATAATAACCGTATCCAGACCTTCGTATACCTGCATCTTTCCAAGATCAATAAGTATTTCATGGAAGGCATTTTCACCGAAGGACTGAAACTGGTGCCGGCCATCGAGGAAAAGCTGGCAGAGTACCGGCTCTACCTGGACCGCCACCGGGTACTGGTGTTCTATTACAAGTTCGCGTCCCTGTACTTCGGCAGCGCCCAGTATGAAAAGGCCATCGACTACCTGAATAAGATCATTAACTGGAAGGTAGACCTGCGGACCGACCTGCAATGTTATTCCCGCCTGCTGCACCTGATAGCCCATTATGAGCTGGGTAACTACGACCTGCTGGAATACCTGTTCAAATCGGTTTACCGGTTCATGTCCAAGATGGGCAACCTCAGTGTGGTGGAAGAAGAGATCTTTGCTTTCCTGCGGCGTTCTTTCCACCTGACGCCCAAAGACCTGAAATCAGCCTTTGAAAAGCTGCTCAATGAGCTGAAGCAGCATGAGCGCAACCGGTTTGAGACCCGCGCCTTTATGTACCTGGATATTATTTCCTGGCTGGAGAGTAAGATCGGGAATGTACCGGTACAGGATGTGATCCGGCAGAAGTTCCTGAGCCAGGTGAAGCGGAAAGCGGCGGAAAGCTGAGCGTTCAGCCAGCGTTGGTCGCCGGAGGCTACGGAATAGTAGTCACTCGCCGGAGGCGAGCGACAGGATGCCTGCTAACACAACAAACGACGGGAAGCTCCCAAAAAAATGCCACTGGTTGCTTGCCAGGTCCCGCCCGGGCGCCGTTCTGTTCACAGTCACACTCCCTCCGCAAAGAATGTTCCTGTAAATTAAAACCGATGCCCCGGGATCGGGATGACAAACAACCAATGGCGAAAAACGGTTATTAATATTTCGTCAGCTCCGGCTGTACCTCATCGATATAGGCCAGGATACCGCCTTTGAGATTATATAGATTGTCGAATCCGAATTTTTCTTCCAGCTCACGGACCGCTTTAGCGCTGCGGCCTCCCATTTTGCAATGGATCACTACTTTCTGGTCCCGGTGGACCCGGTCTGCATTGGCCGATACCGTAGCCAGGGGGATCAGTTCTGCACCGATGTTCACAATGTCATACTCATGCGGTTCCCGCACATCTATCAGCTGGAAGGTCTCCCCCTTCACCTGCCAGTTGTACAGCTCTTTTACGCTGATCTCCTTAACAGGTTTCTCTACTGCCTTCACACCGCAGAACTGTTCATAATCTATCAGCTTAGTGATTGTGGGATTATCGCCGTTCAGCGGGTTATCCGCCCGCCGGGTGATATTGAAGGTGCGGCTCTCAAAATTGAGCGCATCGAACGTATAGAAACGGCCCACTAATGGTTCGCCCACACCTGTTATTACTTTGATCACTTCCAGCGCCTGCAGGCTGCCGATAATACCGGGCAATACCCCTAATACGCCCCCTTCGGCGCAACTGGGCACCAGTCCGGGCGGCGGCGGTGTGGGATAGAGATCGCGGTAATTGGGGCCTAATTCACCAGCTGCGTTACGATAGTTAAAAACAGACACCTGGCCGTCAAACTGGAAGATAGACGCATACACATTCGGTTTACCCAGCAGTACGGTAGCGTCATTCACGAGGTAGCGGGTAGGAAAATTATCCGTACCGTCAGCCACTACATCATACGCACGAATAATCTCCAGCGCATTGGCCGAGGTCAGCTGCGTATTGTACAGCTCTATATTGATATGCGGGTTCAGCGCTTCCAGCCTTTGTTTGGCGGCCTGCACCTTGGGCGCACCAATGGATTCTACCCCAAATAATACCTGGCGTTGCAGGTTGCTGTCGTCCACCACATCAAAATCAACGATCCCGATAGTACCTACGCCGGCAGCGGCCAGGTAGAGCAGTACAGGGCTGCCGAGGCCGCCGGAACCTACTACCAGCACTTTGGCTGCTTTCAGTTGCTGCTGGGCTTCCAGTCCAAACCCGGGGATAATGATATGCCGGTTATAGCGGGCCAGCTCTTCTTTGCTGAAATCAGGGGCGCCGCCGGCAATGGCCGGGACAATGCTGATCACGGTATCGGATTTCACTTCGGTCTGTTCCTGTTGCAGGTCACGGATATCGTCATTGCCTACAAAGATGTTCACAAAAGAGCGGATCTTGCCCTGTTCATCCAGCAGGTGTTTTTTAAGGTCGGGAAAATTAGTGGTCAGTTCGCTGACAGTCTTTTCAATGGTATCTCCTTTGATCTCCAGCTTCGCGGTGTTGTTGGTGAATTTGCGAAGCGGTGTTGGAATGATCACTGTTGCCATAATCGTTGCTGTTATTGTGTTATGAATAGGTTACAATGCCTACGTTCTCTTCTATGAAACTGGCATCATCGGTCAATCGCCAGGAGCGCAGGTCGTCAGGTTTTCCTTCCACTATGCTGACGATCACGTAGGAGAAGAAAGGCTGTGCGGCTACGCGGTCATGCTCGGAAGGGATGGCCGGGTGATTGGGATGCGAATGGTATACGCCCAGCAGCAGCAGTTCCTGCTCATCGGCATATTGCTCTGCACGCAGGTAGTCCAGCGGTGAGATAGCAAAGCGGCGGCGCTTATCTCCTTCTTTTGCATTGTTCACCACCAGGATCTCCGTGATGGAGCGGTGACCAGCCCCGTTCTCTTTTCCGAACAGGAAACCGCAGCATTCATCTGGGAAGGCGCTGATGCCATCATTGAAAATTGCTTTGCGGACAGTGGGGTCTATGATGATCATAGGATATGCAGTTTATGGATGACCTCACTGTATTTGTCTGCATTGTCGGGCAGTATGGTCACCACCGTGCCGCTGTCCAGTTTATCGGCCACGCGCAGGGCGCCGGCCAGGTTGGCTGCTGAGGAAGGACTCAGCAGCAGCCCTTCATATTTGTAGGCGGCGCGGATCAGCTCATAGGCTTCTTCCGTACCGATCTCCAGGTTATCATCCGCTACTGTCCCGTCATAGATGCCAGGCACCACGGCGGTTTCCAGGTGTTTCCATCCTTCCAGTCCATGCAGCGGATTATCCGGTTGCAGGGAGGTGAGGTGGATATGCGGGTTGAGCGCTTTCAACCGGCGACCGGTGCCCACAAAAGTGCCGGTGGTCCCCAGGGCCGCTACAAAATGCGTGGTCTCCGGCAGCGCCTCCAGGATTTCCGGGGCCGTGGTATGGTAATGCGCTTTCCAGTTGTTCTCGTTCTTATACTGGTCTGCGTAGTAATAACGGCCGGGATGTTTTTCCGCCAGTTCCCGGGCCAGGGCCTGTGCGCCGTCCGTGCCTTCAAAGCGGGAGGTGTAAATGATCTCCGCGCCCAGGGATTGAAGGATCTCTTTTCTTTCGCGGGAAGCGTTCTCCGGCAGGCAGAGCGTTACCCGCAGTTTCAGCTGGTGGCCGATGCTGGCATAGGCTATGCCGGTATTGCCGCTGGTGGCGTCCAGCAGGGCTTTGTCCGGTGTGAGGATGCCTTTCTCAATAGCAGCCCGGAAGATATTGTAACCAGCACGGGCTTTCACACTGCCGGACAATTGCTGCCATTCTTTTTTTGCGTAGACCTGCACGCCCGGTTTGGAAAACAGTCGTGTAATCCGGTGCAGGGGCGTTTTGCCAACCTTGCGGCCCAGGAGCCGGATGTTGTCCGCCAGTCTGGGATCAATCGGTGCTGTAGTAATACTCGACATTGTTATGGTTATGGTAGTAAATAAAAAAGCCCCACTGTTGGTGGGGCTGTACTATTGATCAAACAATATTAATCAGTAATAATTACCATAGGCTATCGCCCACCCAAATAGACCTGGTGTGTTGACAACAACAACAGCAACAACAAGGTGTATTTGTGATAAAATGGGACATTTGCTTTTGGGGATTCTGGTACAAATATAAAGGGAATTTGTATTCAATTCCTACAGTACCGGTAGACTAATTGTTAAAAAATAATGATTATCCCTTAGCGCCGGTTACCGCCTGCAGGCCAGGCAGGGAGCCGGTCAGCAGTTAGCTATTGATTTTTAGGAGCAAACAGGTGGGCCGCCATTTTTTTATCATGGCCATATACATCGTCCCGGAAATTGAGCCTGCCGTCCCGGTCTACCCAGGCAGTGAAATACCCGATGTACACGGGCAGCGGATCTTTCAGGGTCACATACTGTTCTTTCCGGCTGTTCATTGCCTTGCTGATAGACACAGAATCCCATTTGGGATCATTGCGCAACAGGTACTGGGCCAGCTTCTTAGGTTGCGAGAGCCGGATACAGCCATGGCTGAAAGCGCGTTGATCCCGGCTGAACAGGTCCCGGGAGGGCGTATCGTGCAGGTAAATATTATAAGAATTGGGGAACAGGAACTTAACAGCGCCGAGGGCATTGGAGGGGCCGGGCTTCTGGCGCACGGAATTGCCGTTCCATTCCATATTGTGGTTGGCCAGGTAGTTCTTGTTCCTTTTGATACCGGGCAGGATCTCGTTCTTCAGGATGCCGGGCGGGACATTCCAGTAGGGACTGAAGACCACATATTTGAGATCGCCGGAGAAGATCACGGTATTATGGGCAGTGGAACCTACCACCACACCCATATTCCACATATACTGCCCGTTCTCGTATACATGCAACCGGTATTCCGGGATATTGATCAGCAGGTAATTGGCCGGCGGCTGTGCGGCCACCCAGCGGATCCTTTCCATATTGATGAGCAGCTGCCGGATGCGTTCACCGGTGGTCCTGTTCATCTCCGCCAGCAGTTTGGGTCCCACTACCCCATCTTCCGTAAAGCCGTAACGTTGCTGGATATTTTTAACGGCTTCCTGCAAACTGGTATTGAAGCGGGGCGAACTGTCCTCCAGCGGATAATCGCCGCTGAGGAAAAGCCGGTGTTTGAGCCCGGTGATCAGGGGGGCGCTATCACCCAGCTGGTAAGCTTTTTTATCCGCTTTGAGAACAGGCCAGCCGCCATTCTTTTCTACGCCATAATATTTCAGCAGGTATTCCTTGAGCAGGTTGTACTGCCGGTTCACGGGTTCATACTGGACCATATCTTTCCCGCGGTTGCGGATCAGCGAGTCCAGCAGCCCTACCACATCTATTTTTTTACGGGGGATGAACCATTCCAGTTGTTTGTCCAGGTCGTTACGTCCCTGCCAGGCGCGGGCCGCAAAGCGGAAGAACTGTTCGGTAAGCTGCAGCTCAGTATTGGCCACCAGGGTATCCTGCGGATTGAGGCGGGCCTTTCTTTGTTTGATGGAATCCACTACCAACTCCAGCTGCGGTTGATAGAGGGAGCTGTCCCCCGAGTAGCCGATATAATTGTTCTGCATTTCCAGGAAAGTGGGCAGGTATTCGGCGGCGCCACTGTCCAGGAACCAGGCGAACTGGTAATTACGGGTGTTGTAGAAGCTGCGGATCCTGTCCGCCAGGGTATCGTCCAGCGCTTCAAAGCGGATATATTTTTCCATGCTGGCGCTGTCAAAGAACAGCTCGCTATAGGAATTCTCCACAGTGATGGTGGTATCACGGGGTGCTACTACAACATTGCTGCGGCGGCCGGAGCCGGTACAGGCGGCAAAAAGCATTACTATCACCAGGAGACTGGGTATCATTTTTTGCATACAACAAAGGTTTATCCGGATAAAGACGGGACGGGGTCCCGGACAAAGATAGGGGAATCAACAATAAAGAGGCTGCCCGCGGGGCAGCCTCTTCAGAAATATAACGTTGATCCGTCAGCGACACCAATCATTTTACCGGTCAGGCCAGTGGCGACAGGTATTGCGCGGCTGCATACCCTTCCACGCCCTGATCCGTGCGGATCAGCCACCACTGCCCTTCCTGGCTCACCAGGCTCACCACTTCATGGTGAGCGGCTTTACCAACGATGGGCTGGTCAACACCCGGTCCTTTCCGGATATTGAGATTGGATTTCTGCGTGGTCACTTTGGCCTTGCTGCCGGGCGTCATGGAAGTCACTGTTAAGTTCATGACCAGGTCGCCCGCGCGGAAATCGGGATCCAGCTTATTATAGATATCCCAGAGTTTGTCTTTGGTGGCGCCATCAGGTACATCGGCGTCCACATACAATACATTGTCCTGCTCACGTTCCTGCAGGTTGGTGGCGCCGCTGGCCTGGGCGGCATCCAGCAGTTCTTTGTATTTATCGCGTAATGCCATAATAGGTTATTTAATGGTCAGTTTATTCTCGATCTTTTTCGGTTTGAGGCCATTCAGCGCTATCATCAGCGGCTGCAGCCTGGGCCGGGTTACTTCTCCTGTGAGGGTGATGACCCCTTCTTTTACTTCAACCTTGACGGTGGGATAATCTTTCACTACCATGTTCACCGATTGGATGAGCGGATCATCCGGGGTAATGGTCACCGGGTCAGGCGCCGGCGGCTGCACCGAGGTCTGGTCGCTCACTTCGGTAATGCCTTTTACACCGGCCACGGCTGTGCGGAAAGCAGTCTTGGCGTTTTCATCCCGCACTTCACCGGTGAGGGTGGCCACGCCCTCCTTCACGGAGACCATGGGCAGCGGGCCTTTATCGGTATGGGCCGATAAGGCGGTAGAAGCGGCTTTTTCCAGTTCAGCATCTGTAGGTTTGCTTTTGCAGGCGGGCAACAGGGCCGCCATAAAGAGGGAGAGCGCGAGGCATGCAATCCATTTCTTCATGAGACTTTGATTTTGAAGTTTTTAAAAATGGGACTCTTGCAAATCGTATACCCGGGGCTGAGGGATAGGGACAATAAAGTAATAAATATATTACATTTTGTAGTTTTATGTTTAATAAATACCCGAAAGTGCAGCGGGGGAGCTTAAACAAAAAAAAAGAACCTGCTTTTTAGTGGCAGCATCCGCTTCTTGATTACTTTTAGGCAGCTAATCAATCCAAATGATCCATCCCTGGCAGGTGGCAGCCTGTCCCTAAATAGAGACCGCATGTTCGCCCCAGAATACTTCTTAATAGCTGAAGACCACAGCCTGGTAAACAGAGGGTATAAAAGCCTGCTGACCGAGCATTTCCCTAATAGTCGCCTCAAATTTGTCAGCTCCATCCGGGAGTTGGAAGAGACCCTGAGCCAACAGGGGCAGGAATTTACTTTTGCTTTATGGGACCTGGAACTGGAAGGCGGCGATACTGCTCCCCTGGTAGCCAGCACCCTGAAAAAATTCCCTGCCCTCTATATCCTGGTGGTCACTAACGGGCAGGAGGAATTGTTTGCCGACTGGCTTTATAAAGCCGGTGTGCGTGGTTTTATGCACAAGACCAGCCGGGAAGATGAGCTGCTGCTGGCCATCCGGACCATCCTGGCAGATAATATGTATTATAGTAAATCGTACCGCAAGCATGCCGGCGCCGGCGCGCCGCCTTCGGACCCGGAGAGCAATCCCTTCAGTTCTCTTTCAGTCCGGGAAATGGAGATCCTGAAACAACTGCTGGCGGGGAAAAGATTAAAAGATATTGCGGATCAGATGGAATTAACGCCCAGTACGGTGGCCACCTACAAACAGCGGATGCTGAAAAAGCTGAACCTGGACAACCTGGTGGACGTACAGAAGCTGGGCCTGGGGCGCGGCCATCCTTTATTGTAAGCACATCGTATTTATTGTGGTAATAACAGGCGGACCGTGGTTCCGCCTTTTTCATTCAGGGTCACCTGCATGCTCCCTTGTACCAGTTCCAGCAGGTCCATCACGGCCAGGTAGCCGATCTTCCATTTCCGGGCCTCTTCTGTCCTGTGCAGTCCTTCTTCGGCCAGCCATTGCTGCAGGGTATGGCGTACTTCCTCCGCCTGCGGGCCGCTGGCCTGGTCTGCTACTTCCAGTACAAAGAGATTGGGTTCCTGTAATTCCGCGCTGACAGTGATGCTGCCATTTTTCATCCAGCGGTTGGCGCCAATGACCAGGTTGAACAGCAGGGTATTGAACAGCTTCCTGTCGGCCTGTACCAGTAGCTCGTCAGTAGCATCTACCAGTTGATTGTTGCGTAGCTGCAGCACATCGGACAGGTCTTCTTCCACGCCTTTGATCTTGGCGCTGACAGATAGTGCTGTGGGCGCCAGCCGGCGATTGTTATCCATGATATCCTGCCACTGGCGCAGCTGGATACCGATCAATGCCTCTTCCCGGCCATACTCCCGGATCTCCCCCAGCCATTCCAGTTTCTGGGTGTCACTCAGCTGCTGCCAGTTCCGGAAAAGCTGGTCGGCCACAACAGCGGAGGAACCACCGGTAACGCCCATATGGTGATTATAGGCGCCGAGTAAACGGTATTTAAAAAGATTGGCCGCTTCCAGGTCAAAATTGGACTGAGACAGGCTTTCCAGCTGATCGTCCAGGGGTTCGTGAGTGGTGTTTGACTGGCTTTTTTTACGGAGACGGGCATATCGCCATTGACAACCAAGGAATAAAAGAATAAATAATATTCCTATCACCCATGCCCACCCCTGTTCCTGCCAGAAACCTGTACCCGATGGTAGGGGTAATTCCCTACCCGTCTCTTGACCATAATCAATAAACGAAAAGCTTAATGCAAGGATAGTAAGCGTAAAAAGGCGGATAAAGCGCAAGGGAATTGAATATTTAATGCGAATGTAAAAAAAATAAATTGTAGATGAATAATGACAGTGATCAGTAGTTTCCAATATTATCTTTGAGTTGTCAATATCACTGATACCCAACCGAAGGTCAACATTCCGATAAGAATTACACTACCGAACAACCAAACCAAACGGAATGACAGACCAGCAACGAATCAAAAGTGAAGAAACGATCCAACAGTTTGCAGCCGGTGATAAAAATACTTTCGCGTTGGTCTTCCATCAGTACTACTTAGATCTTTGTTTTTTTGCCAAGCGCATCATTGATAAGCCGAGAATAGCGGAGAACATTGTAGAGGATGCTTTTATAGCTCTCTGGAACCGTCACCCGCAATTCACTTCATTACAGGCCATCAAAATATTCCTGTACAATACCATCAGGGATGCCTGTTTCCGGCTCATTGATCAGGATCAACAAAATTTCAAAGATCAGCGACTTGGTTCTTACGTATGGCAGGAAACTTCGATCTTCATGGAGAAGGAAATAATAAGACCAGAAATAGTGCGTGAGATACACTATAACCTGGTTGACAATCTTCCTCCGGCCTGCAAGAGAGCCATCGCAAGAGACTAAACTTTTTAAAACTGATTATAAATTTTTTTTAGGATAAGGGTTAATGTGTTAATGGAAATGATTAGTAAATCACCCCTGGATTTCAATCCGGGGGTCTATTTTTTTATACCCTTCCAAACTGCGCTCACAGCCTGTTTCCGGCCAGGCGGCAGGCCAGTAGGTTCGTCACAAAGTATTTTTCCTGCGCTCCTACCTAAAGCTACACTCCGTCACAAATTCCAGCGCATAAAAAAGACCAGTCAGCTATTGCTGCCGGTCTGTAGGGCTGAAGGTTTAGCAGCCCAAAGAGTTGCTGTTGATTGCAAGGCTAATGCCTGAATGGTAATGAACCGTGCGCCCGGTCGCCCGGAACACACGGTTTTTCATGGGAAGTCGATATTGATTAAACGGGTACTATTTATTGGATTTCTCTGTCACAAACTCAGTGACTCATAGTCATAATAATAAAATTCTATGCCAGCTTTTCGGTTATTCCAGGCATATGTATACCTCAACCGCCAGCTTCGTATTTTTCCCATGTAGTTTTCCGTGGAAACAAATGGATTACAACGCGGTAAATGTTTACCCGCCTGAAAAACCAGCTTTTATAACAGTCAATACTTCTTTTCAGCACTGTACCTGTCATTGTATTTCGGCCATAATTTTCCCCAAAAAGTAGCCCATTCTGCCTATAGCTATCCCCCGGAATGAGGAACAAGTATGGATGGTAACGGGTATAGCCGTGCGCGACCTGTTCAGCTGGACATTGGTCTATCACGGCAATGCCGCAGAACGAGGGGCATCCTGATGAATAACTGGTGCTGCCGACCGATGTGCCTTCTCTCTGGATCAACGTATTTACCGGCGGGCGTTTTACTACCAGCGGGCAGCTTTCTTTGCAGCAATTATTTGCACAGTTCCCGGTGGCCCTGCTGAGCAGCGAACCGGAGTAGCAAAAAAAAGCCATCATCCCGTTGGATGATGGCGCTTGACCAACAATGCCTGCCCCGGGATCAGTGGGGTGAAAGCATTGGATAAAGGGTAATGGTCAATCGGTGCAAACAGTGTTGATCGCTATGGCTGTCCGACCTATTTACCGAGTTTGTTCTTCCGTTGTTCTGCATACTGGTTGAAGGCCAGCTGAAAGATGTCTTTTTCCTCCAGCTCAAAAAAGTTACCTACCAGGAACAGTTCCTGTAAAGTGAAACGCTCCACATGGTTCATCAACATGGTGAACCGGACGTTCTGTGTGCCGAGGTCTGCGGCGACAATACTCTTCGGGATAATGGTGAACAACTGGTTGAACGTGGTGATATCACCATTCTCTACCATTCGTTTCGCTGCAATATATCTGGGATCTCCTACCATAATATTTTTCCTTTTAACAGACAACAAAGAAAAGAAGTTCTTGCTTCTTCGGTCATACGTAAACGTTCTTTTTTTGAGTAGCTTTTCAATTTTTTTAAGAAGCATTCCTACTTTTTTTTGCGTGCTGCCAGGCCTTTTTTTAACCGGAACCGTACAGGTCCTTTTGCAGTCCTTCCTGTTGCATTTCCGCTGAAATGCCAGTGGCGCCAATATCTTCAGACCTCATTACGCATATCCGTCAATGTCATTCACCCCCTTTTCCGCCCTTCAAAAATACTAATATTTTTAGTAATACATGGCTAAAATTATTAGCCTTCAGCCTACCTTTGGTGGATAAAGTGAGGAAATTCTATGTACCTGAATTGCAAGACCTATTTCAGTTTTCAGTATGGCACCTTCAGCACGGAAGAGCTGGTAAAGGCGGGTGTGGAGACAGGCGCTACCGCACTGGCGCTCACCAATATCAACAATACCTGCGATGCATGGGATTTTGTGGCCCAATGTAAAGAGCAGGGGATCAAACCCATCCTGGGAACAGAGGTCCGCAATGGGGATAAGTTATTATACATCCTCCTGGCAGCCAATAACCGTGGCTTTGCCTGGATCAATGCTTTTTTATCGGACCATCTCTGCCAGCACAAGCCTTTCCCCGAACAGGCAGGGCCCCATCCCTTCTTTACCGACAGCTGGGACGGCTATGTCATTTACCCCCTGGGCGCCAAAGATCCCGGTCAGCTGCTGCCCAATGAGCTGATAGGCCTGCTGCCTGCGGAACTGACCAAACTGCTGGGGCTGGCCAGCAGCGTCCGGGATAAATTTGTTGTGCGTCAGCCGGTTACCGTCCAGGACAAAAAATATCATAATGTGCACCGCCTGCTGCGGGCCATCAACAACAATGTGCTGTTGTCCAAACTACCCGCAGCATCGGTCTGCACCCCCGCTGAGACCTTCCTTCCCCTGACCGCCCTCTTTGACAACTTCCGGCATCACCCCTATATTATTACCAATACTTTCCGCATCATGGACAGCTGTTCCATTGAGCTGGAATTCGGGAGCGACAAGAACAAGAAGTTTTTCACGGCCAGCAAAAAAGACGATGTACAGCTCCTGAAGAAACTGGCCTATGACGGCCTGAACGAGCGCTATGGCCATAACCCCATTGCCCTGGAGCGCATGCACAAGGAACTGCAGGTCATTGACCAGATGGGCTTCACCGCCTATTTCCTGATCACCTGGGACTTTATCCGCTATGCCGCCAACAGGGGCTTCCACCATGTGGGCAGGGGCAGCGGCGCCAATTCCATTGTAGCCTATTGCCTGCACATTACCGATGTGGATCCTATAGAGCTCAATCTTTATTTTGAACGCTTCCTCAATGCGGAACGCACATCGCCGCCGGACTTCGATATTGATTTCAGCTGGCTGGAACGCAATGAGATCATCGACTATATTTTCAAACGTTATGGTGAGCAGCATGTGGCGCTGGTGGGTTGTTATACTACTTTTCAATACAATGCCACCATCCGCGAACTGGGGAAAGTGTTCGGCCTGCCGGCAGCGGAGATAGACCAGTTGGGCAACAGGGGCGGGGCTACGGACAAATACCAGCAGCTGGTATTGCAGTATGGGAAGCTGCTCACCAATTTTCCCAATCACCTCAGCATCCATGCCGGCGGCATGCTGATCAGCGAGGCGCCCATTCATCAGTATACCGCCACCTGGATGCCGCCCAAAGGATTTGCCACCACACAGATAGATATGTACCTGGCAGAGGATGTGGGGCTGTATAAATACGATGTTTTGTCGCAACGCGGCCTGGGTCATATCAAAGAGACCATCCGCCTGGTGAAGGAGAACCGGCAGCAGCATATTGATATTACCACGGTGCAGCAGTTCAAGGAAGACCCGGCCGTACAGCAGCAGCTGCGCCAGGTGAACACCATCGGTTGCTTTTATATTGAAAGCCCTGCCATGCGGCAACTGCTCAGCAAGCTGCGCTGCCCGGACTATGGCACCCTGGTAGTGGCCAGTTCCATCATCCGGCCCGGCGTAGCCAGCAGCGGCATGATGCGGGAATATATCCAGCGCTACCACCAGCCGGAGAAAGTGCAGTACCTGCATCCTATTATGGAGGAGCTGCTGAAAGAAACTTTCGGGGTGATGGTATTCCAGGAAGATGTGATCAAGATTGCGCATTTCTTTGGCGGGCTGGCCATGGGCGAGGCGGATGTGCTGCGCAGGGCCATGTCGGGCAAATACCGCTCCCACAACCGCTTTACCCAGATGAAAGAACAGTTCTTCAGCAACTGCCGGTCGCAGGGGCATCCGGACGAACTGACCGCAGAGGTCTGGCGGCAGATGGAATCCTTTGCCGGTTATAGTTTCTGCAAAGCGCATTCGGCCAGCTTTGCCGTGGAGAGTTTCCAGGATCTCTACCTCAAGACCTACTATCCCCTGGAATTCATGGTGGGCGTGATCAATAATTTCGGGGGTTTCTATTCTACCGAATTGTATTTCCTGGAGCTGCGCAAAGCCGGCGCCAGCATCCACCTGCCCTGTGTCAATAACAGTGAATACCTTACCTGTATCCGGGGAACCGAGGTATACGTGGGACTGGTACACCTCAAAGGCCTGGAGAAAAAAGCGGCGGAAAAACTGCTCCGTGACCGGCAACTCCGCGGCCCCTTCCAGCACCTCCAGGACTGCATCGAACGCACGGGGCTGCCTGCGGAGCAGCTCAATATCCTGGTCAGCATCGGCGCTTTTCGTTTTACCGGCCAGCCCAAGAAAAAACTGCTCTGGCAGGCCAATTTCCTGCAACAGCACAACAATACCCGCGAGTACCAGCACCGCCTGTTCCGCGAGCCCCCTAAGTCCTTCCAGCTGCCAGAACTGGTTGACCATCCCCTGGATGATATCTATGATGAGATAGAGCTGCTGGGATTCCCCCTGCGCAATCCGTTTGAACTGGTGGATGAAGATCCGGCCCTGTATGTGCCGGCCGTCAACCTGTCTAAGTACCTGGGGCAGTCGGTATCGGTGCTGGGTTATTTTATAGACTATAAAGTAGTGCCTACCAAGAACCAACAGGTGATGTCTTTCGGCGCCTTCCTGGATGCACAGCTCAACTGGGTGGATACGGTCCATTTTCCTGATTCCTTGCAACGCTGGCCATTAAAAGGAAAAGGGTTCTACAAGCTCAAAGGAAAAGTAGTGGAGGATTTCGGGATCTGCAGCGTAGAGGTTTCCAGCCTGGCGAAAGTGGGGTATCGGGAAAGGAAGTATGCGAATTTGTAGAGCGGCCTGGTCTTGCAGATCCAGTAGTGAATACGCTTGACGTTGCCCGATGAAATAGCGCAACAGCTGCTCATTGCAGCATTTTCTTAATGGTGCCTTCCGGCACCCAGCAACTGTAAACTTACACAGGTTCCATTGTACCAGCCGCTGGCAGTTTTGCCGGATCGGCTGCGGGAATTGTTTTGCCTAAAAATGGCAGCAGCAGGCGAACGCAGGCCCTGGCGCCTGGCAGGCCTTCTTTTGCCTCAACTGATCAATTATGCTTTTATCAAACGAACGACATATCGCACATCTTGACCTCGATGCTTTTTTTGTATCGGTGGAATGCCTGAAGGATAGTCGCCTCAAAGGCAAGCCTCTGATTGTTGGCGGCAGCAGCGACCGCGGCGTAGTAGCGGCCTGCAGCTATGAGGCTCGTCATTTCGGTATCCATTCCGCTATGCCTATGAAACTGGCCAAAAGGCTCTGTCCCCACGCCATTATCCTGCAGGGCGATATGGAATCCTACAGCAAATATTCCCGTCTCGTCACAGATATTGTCCGCAACTCCGTCCCCCTCTTCGAAAAGTCCTCCATCGACGAATTCTATATAGACCTCAGCGGCATGGATAAATATTTCGGCTGCAGCCGCTTTACCGCCGAGCTGAAGAAAAAGGTAATACGCGAGAGCGGTCTGCCCATATCCTATGCCCTGGCCAGCAATAAGCTGATCAGCAAAGTGGCTACCAACGAAGTGAAACCCAATGGTCAGCTGGAAATACCTTTTGGCGAAGAGAAAAGTTTTCTGGCGCCGCTGAACGTGGCCAAACTGCCGGGCGTAGGCAAGGAAACCGCTTTCCTGCTGATGAAGATGGGCGTGGAGACGGTCAGCATCCTGAGTGAGATCCCCATGGACATGCTGCACAACCTCATGGGCAAACCCGGCATCGATCTCTGGCGCAAGGCCAACGGTATTGATGAAACACCGGTGATCCCTTACCACGAACAGAAATCCATTTCCACCGAGCACACTTTCCAGCAGGACACCATCAATATCGACCAGCTGCATGCCCAGCTGGTGCGTATGACGGAGCAGATCGCTTTCCAGCTGCGCGAGCAGAACAAACTGACCGGCTGTATCACCGTCAAGCTCCGCTATTCCAATTTTGATACCGTCACCAAGCAGCGCACCATTGCTTATTCCGCCGCTGATCATGTATTACTGAAGACAGCCCGTGAGCTCTTCGACCGGCTCTATGAACGCCGCATGCTGGTCCGGCTGGTAGGCATCCGCTTCACCCATTTGGTGCCGGGCAACTACCAGATCAATTTATTTGAGGATACGCAGGAGATGATCAGCCTGTACCAGTCAATAGATCATATCAAACATAGGTTTGGAGAGAAGATGCTGGTTCGGGCGAAGGGGTTGGGGTAAGCCGCAAGCTACTAAAATTGATCAGCATCAATAAATTTATACAGAAAAATATCAAGAAAAGTATAGGGCAATAACTTCGTTTAATATTTGCAGTTATAAAAAAGAAATATGCCCTATTCTTTTTATGACTTAGATTATATCATTGACGTAAATGAAAGGCGAATTGATCAATATTTGTCCGCTTATCAGAAAGTATTGGCGAGATTTACCAATCTTATATTGATCTATTCAGCTTTAATGATCTTCCTGATCCCGGTATTTGAGCAGTTGTTTTTAACAAATGATAAAAAATACTGGTTATGCTGCTGTTTTGGGTTGTTTTCCGTTTTATTCGGAACCTCCTTATTCTTCACTGTCAGACTGATTATTCCTGTTCAAGTTTATTTCCTGCGCACACCTAATGCTTATTATGAAAACTTCCGCTTGCGATATGAACGAAATCTTTTGCATAAAAATCCTACGTTATCAAAACCGGAACTCGAATCCAAGGTAGCTCAGTTATTAAAAGCATCGTATATCAATGAACTTGAGCGTACCTTGAATAACAACGAATCCGTTTTCATCAGAAAAAGTTCATTTTATTATCATGCTTTAAGATTCGGGCTACTCTCTGTCCTTCCTTTTCTTATTTGTCTTAGCGCATACCTGCTACAAAAGCAGGAAAACATTCATAAAATAGAAATTTATAATATTGAAAAAATTATTAAATTGCTTAAAATGCATTCAATGTCAAAAGATAAAAATGACAGCAGTTCCACTAACAGCCAGGATACTGTAAATGGAATAACAACAAACTTACCAGGAGTGGACAACAGTCTGGTAATTCCCTCTTATCCTTACATGATCAAGGAAGGATCACTAATCATAAAAGGTAAAAATCAATAAAAATACAGGCCGGTCTACTGACCGGCCTTTTCATTTGTGCAATATTTAGAACGCATCCTTTACAGCTTCTGTTTTTCCTTCTTCCACTTCCGTATTCTCCCCCTCGCATTCATATAAGGCGAAGCCGTATTAAACTGGATCATTCGACCCAAGGTCCACTTTTCATACCAGCAGACTTCGTATAATTCTTTGTTGGATTTGCCGGCTATCAGGGATAATATAGCCATTACTGTTTTGTCCAGCTTTTGAGATAAGACAGTAAAATCATCATCCTGGTAATCTGCGTAGAATTTCTGGGCCAGCCTGCCCAGCTCATTCCATTTGTAGCCCGTCTCCGGAAAATCCACCGGCTCATTATTGGCTTTTTTCCGGTTCCATTGCAGGACTAATTCGCCCCAGCCAACGAGGTAGGCCAGCAGGTTATTGATGCTCATTAACGTGCCGCTGGCATGGCCTTCCAGTTCTTTGAGCGTGGTCCGTTCAAAAGGGATGTCGGCTAATTCTTTTTTAAGCTTGCTGTAATTAGTATTGATAGCGGCGATCAGTTCTTCCTTACTGGCGGGGACGGCCATAATAAACGCTTTAATTGTGCAATCGATAGCCGGCACTACCAAAGCAATAGCGCCACTGCCAAAGTTACCCGGCAATAGCGCTACGACCAAATGCGCAAAAAAGTTTTACAATGATTTTAATTTTCCAATGCTATCAGTTCCGGGTATTCAAACGCTGCGCCGGGATCGGCAGCGGTACGGAAATCTTTGGCAATGGGATACGCTGACATCTGTTCTGTGGGATACTGACTGGTAGCAATAGCAGTGATACGCTCTTCAGAGAGATTGCCGAACAGCCATTCCCAGGCCAGGTCTTCGGTGAGGATCACCGGCATGCGCTTTTTGGAATTATGTACCTGCTCCATCAGCCGGTTGGCGGCGGTGGTGACAATAGCAAAAGTGTCTACTGTTTCGCCGGTGTCTTTGTCGGTCCAGCTTTGCCAGATGCCGGCCATGAAGAAGAACTCTTTACCGGGCAGGACAATATGATAGGGATATTTGGCGGGGGTCTTCAGGGGCTTGCCGCTTTTGCCGATGGGAAATACATGACGCCACTCGTAAAAGCCGGAAGACAATACCAGGCAGCGGCGCTTCAGGGCCGCATCGCGATACATTTTACCCGGCAGCAGCAGCTCTTCCCCCACGGCATTCAGGGTAGTGATGGGCGGATGGAATCGGCCGGTATCCTCTTTATAGCCATGACGGAATTTATTGACAGCTTCGCGGTTGCGCAGGTAAGGAGGGATAAAGCCCCATTCCATTTCGGTGAGGTCAACATCTTCCTGGCCCTCTACCCGCTTCAATACCGGAGCGGGCGCATATTCAAACCCGATCAGTAAAGGTTTGTTGAGCAGGTCCAATTGGGCAATGGCCTTTTCCAGTTGCTTCAGGCGGATGAACTCGGCCCGGGTCACACGCACTCCATTGTAATAACACATAGGCTTCCCGTTTATGATAACAAATACGCTTCTATCAACACCCCGATCTCTTCGGCCAGTTGCTGCCGGCCTTCGGGTATGGAGGTCCAGAAAAAACTACCTTCCGCATCCTGGGCACGGGTGAGGAAAAAGGCCAGCTGCTGATCGGCCGACAAAACACGGTACAGCACCTGCTTACCCGTACGCACTAGTTGCACCTGCAGTTCCTTCTCCTGGTACCAGACCGTAAAATTAGTGGGTGTTGACACAGCAGCAATTTACTGCTTTTTGCAGCAACCCGGCGGCCCGAAAACGAGGCCTGCAAACAGCGTACGCAGCATCGCCCCTGGTTCGTCCCAAAATAAAAAAGCCTGATAACAAGCTAAGATCGTATAAGAAACAAATAAAAAGACAAAGCATTCTGGGATGCTACCAGGATCAAAGCTACCCATTGAGTCTATGCCTGTAGCTGAAACATAGACAAGAGGCAGGAAAATGTTTGCGGCATTTAGTTGAACAGCACCCCCAAAAAACACCTCCTGGTAACTGTACTGTTCAACCATTGGCTACAAGCTTTTATCCAAAATGCAAACAAAAATGGCGAAGCCGGAACGCAGAGCGGATCCCCCAATCTTTTCACGCGTTCCGGCATTCGCCAGCTGGTTGGTATAGAGTGCTTATTACAGCTTAATGAATTCCACGCGACGGTTCTGGGCCTTGCCCTCTTTGGTCTTGTTATCACCCACAGGCTGGGATTCTCCCTTGCCTGCTGTTTCCATCCGCGTAGCATCGATGCCAAATTCAGCACTGAGCTTTTCGGCCACGGCCGCTGCACGTTTTTGGGAGAGTTCCAGGTTAGCAGCATCATCGCCATCGCTGCTGGTATGTCCTACTATCTGTACTTTGATATCTTTATATTCTTTCAGCACATCGGCAATCTCTTTCAGAACGGCTACGGATTCAGGACGCACAACAGCGCTGTTGTTATCGAACAGGATACCGGTGGTAGAGAATTTCCCTTCCTCTATCAGTTTATGGCGGGAATCAGGCAGGCCTGTAGCCACTTTCAGGTTATTGACATACATACCGTAATTGGTCTCATTATAGCTGCTGTACCCATCCACTTCAAAGAAGAGGTTATTGAGCGGAACATTCAGCTGGACGGCACGCGGCGCATCAAACACTTTATGCTGGTTGATCCAGCAACGGAAGCGCGTCTTCTGCACCTGGATAGCCACATGCACTACTTCGGACAGCTGCGTATTGAAATCCGGCAGGGCCTGCGGCTCACTCCGGAAATAAGTATTGTTCCTGCCATCGCTCATCAGGTTCAGCCGGGTCCCCTTGTCGATACTGGCTTCCAGGGTTACCTGTGCATAGTTTTTGGCATTGCGGCCAGCCTGGGCGAACACACCGTTGTCCAGCACTTTCTGCTCATCGCTGCCGAAAAGCCCAAAATGAAAGGGAGGCAGGAAGCGGGTGCCGGAGGGCGCTGTGCCCTGCATCACCATGTCAAACTCGATAGTATAATTTTCACCGAAGGGCTGGTCGTTTCCCGTCAGGTAAATAGTACCGGGGAACATGCGCAGCCATTTGCCCGGGAACTTGTCCAGGGTCACCAGCTCGCCTTTGCCGCGGGTATTCCAGCTGAGGGGTGTTTCGCCAATATTGTCGGAAGCAAAATCTTCAGAGAGCAGGATCTTTTCGCCCGGCACAAAATCGTATTTGGAATAGGAGACTATACCGGAGGGAGCGACCCTGGCTTCAGACGCCGGGGCGGCTGTTGCTGCTGTCTCTTCGGCCACGCCGGCTTTCTTGTTTTTGTCTTTTTTAGCAGCTTCTTCTGCTTTATCCAGGCCTTTTTCCATGGCCTGGTCTACTTTATTGTTGGCGCGGTTGATGACTTTGTTTTTCGCCTTATTCATAAGGCCACCCAGTTGCGCCTGAACAGCTATGGGTGTTACGCAGATAAGGAGAATGGCTATCTTTTTCATGTTTATTGATTAGCCCACAAAACTACAGTAGCAACATCGGTGGCTCAATCACATAAAAAGGGGATTTTTCAGGATTCCCCAAAAAAAGAACAGCTTTACGATCCTGCCATCCCCGACAGGATACGTAAAGCTGTTCTCAGTAGCTGGATCAAAAGCTTAGCGCTCATAAAAGGGAGGCGGCTCAATGCCCAGCGCACGCAGGTATACATATCCCTGCCCACGGTGATGGATCTCATTTTCGATATAGTACAGAATGGTGGAAGTAACAGTACCCTCATAAGCGTTGAAGGCCAGGATCATTTCCTGGTAACGTTCCGGCTGGATACGGGGAAACCAGGTATTCAGCTTTTCTGTTACAGCATCCCATTTGGCCAGTAACTGCTTCCTGGTAGTGGGTTTGGCCTCGCCGGTATTGTGTTCTTGCCCACCGAGCGACTGCCACTCATTGCTGACAATACCGTCCACCCCGAATTCAGCAATCGAGATGATCTCCCATACCAGTTCCGAGAAAGGACGCATGCCGCCAATGGAAAAGCTGAAGAGCTTGTCTTCCGGAAAGGCCTCAATAGTCCGGCGTGTTAACCGGCGATGGCCCTGCCAGTGTTCCAGCCATTCTTTGGCCGTGATAATTGCGGGCGTTGCCTCCGTAATTGTCTGGGTGTTTGTCATGTGTGTAGATTTATGCGTTTAATGATATTGCTTCGCTGACAACACAAAGGAAACACCGGTCAGTGACAGCCCTATGTCAGTAGCTGGCAGGAGGGATGAAAAAAAATTTCAACCAGCTGTTTATCAAGGTTACAGAAGATAGCAGCGCTGGTACAGCATGGCCCTGAAATGCAAACAGGGACAGGAATGCCGTCATTCCTGTCCCTGTTATGATCATTTAAACCTATATGCTGCTTAGAGACCGATCTCGGCCTTCAGCTTGATAGTCGCTTTACAGTTCAGTGTGGTGGTAGTGGCCCTGCGGGAAGTGGCCGTTACCCGGTAGGTAAACTTTTTGGAAGCAAAATAATCCTTGAGCTCGGTGTCTGCTTTGACGGGGAGCGACAAAGAAGTAGCGTAGGTCTCCGGGTTGTTGGTGAGCTCAGCCACATTGATGAAATCGGGCTTCAGCTCTGAGGCCAGACCGGCTGAACAGCTGGTCAGCGCACCAAAATGGTCTTCAGTGGTAAAATTTTCCACGGTCAGCACCATCGACTGTATTTTCACCGACCTGATATTCTCCGCGCTCATATTGGAAGCCTCCTCTTTGATCAGGCTGTCCACATTGAGGTATACATCCAGGTCAGCAGCTTCCGCCTGACCTTCTTCCAGCGGGGGAAGGGTGAATTTGACATCAACGGTCTGGAGGGGAAGATTAAAAGAGATCATTTCCTTTACCTGCTTACAGCCATTGAAAACAAGCGCTACTGACAGGAAAGCTGCACATCGCAGGGAACAGACAAGGGTGGATTTCATGAGATTGATCTTTTTGGTTTTGAAGTACATTAAACTTGGAAGGGCAAATATTGGCATTTATAACCATTTTAGCAACCAATCGAAGGATAATTGTCAGTATTGCGTCACATTAAGCCAGTTTTAAGGTTAATGCAGGCAGCCTCCCGGTTCGCCCCAAAAATAAACTTTATGCCGGACAGCCGGCAGTCCTTCTTTGATAAGTGCAGCAGGCAGGTACCTGGTCCTTGCCAGCATCTTTTGGTAAAGCAATAAATAAATAATTGGGTAAGATGAGCCGCCGGTAATGGAATAGTGAGCTATATGGATAATGCTCCGCCGATGCTGGTTAAGCGGTCAACTCAATGAGGACGGAGCTGCCTTTGCCGGGGGACGATTGCACATTCAGCTGTCCCCGCAGGTAGCCGATCCGGCTGCGGATAATAGACCAGCCCATGCCCTGGCCTGATTGCAGGATGCTGGTGTCAAAACCACGACCATCATCTTCCACCGTAATGCTGAGCTGGTGGCCGGAGCGGCTTAGCTGTACAATGGCCTGTGTGGCGCCGGCATGTTTCAGGATATTGCCCAGCAGTTCTTCTACAATCCGGTAGATGGTGATGGCGGCGCCCTGTTCCAGTTCCACGCCTTCCATACCGATGGACTGGTACATTACCTGGAGGCTGCCGCTCTGGTGAATATCGTTGCAGCAATCGCGCAGGGCGGTGTCCAGTCCAAATTTGACCAGGGTCTCGGGCATCATGTGTTTGGCTACGCGACGCATTTCGCGGATGGAGCTGTCCAGCATATCCATGCTGCGTTCTATGGCCAGCCTGTTCCCGGAATGGAGCGGGACGCTGCCTTTCATGGTATCGAGGGAGTATTTGATGCCGCTCAGGAGGCCGCCGAGACCATCATGCAGGTCTTGGGCGAGGCGGCCGCGTTCCTGTTCTTCGCCTTTGAGTACGGCTTCGGTTGCTGCCAGTTGTTTTTCGGTCTCCAGTTCCCGGATCCGTTGGCGCTGCCATTTCCGTTGTTGCCGGCAATTGCGGTATAACCAGGTGATCACCAGTAACAGCGCCAGCAGGCCTGGCGCCCATATCCACCAATTGTTCATGTCTTTCATAAGCCTATTCTACGGACTACAAATAAATTGAATATCGGCGGATGGAGGGCTCCCCTTTTTCCGTGATTTTTTGAGGAAGAATTTGGGTCGAACCAAAGTAGTGGTTACCTGTGTTGGTGGATGTGGGAGGGGGAAGTTGGGAAGAAGCAGTTTTTTGGGACGAACCAATATAGTGGTTGCCTGGACAGGTGGCTTCGGGAAGTTGGGAAGTTAGTAGAAGCAGTGTTGGGACGAACCGGGGGCGGGTTTGTACCTGCGGATGGTTGAGGCGGAAGCAGCAGCGCTGCCTGCAGGGTTTCAGGGGGGAGAGGGACTTTTGGGACGAACCTATGTAGTGGTCGCCCGGGGCGGCGGATGCAGCAAGATGCGAAGTTGGTACGCCAGGTGTTGTTTTGGGAACGAACCTATGCGGTATCCTGTCGGGGGATGGTGATGGTTTCGGGGGGGGAGGGGGATGGGTATAAAATAAAAAAGCCTCTCAGCTTTCACTGAGAGGCTCTTTTAAAAGAATATGGCAGCTACCTACTCTCCCGCATTGTGGTGCAGTACCATCGGCCATAAGGGGCTTAACTTCTCTGTTCGGTATGGGAAGAGGTGAACACCCTTGGTAAAACCACCATAAGTCATTGAGTAATCTTTGTCAGATTGGATTGTCAGGTATTCATTTCCTGACCTACAAGGCCCGACAAGACCACCATAATGAGATCATATTGGGAAAGTTATAAACAACAAGCACTCTATACTAACAATATTCAAAAATTGTTAAAAAAATTAAAGCGTACGGGTAATTAGTACTACTCGACTTTAGTGTTACCACTTTTACATCTGTAGCCTATCAACGTCATAGTCTTTGACGACCCTTAAAAGAATACTCATCTCGTGGAAGGTTTCACGCTTAGATGCTTTCAGCGTTTATCCTGGCCGGACGTAGCTACTCTGCACTGCACCTGGCGGCACAACAGATACACCAGCGGTCCGTACGACCCGGTCCTCTCGTACTAAGGTCATGTCCACTCAATATTCTAACGCCCATCACAGATAGGGACCGAACTGTCTTGCGACGTTCTGAACCCAGTTCACGTGCCACTTTAATCGGCGAACAGCCGAACCCTTGGGACCTTCTCCAGCCCCAGGATGTGACGAACCGACATCGAGGTGCCAAACCTCCCCGTCGATATGAGCTCTTGGGGGAGATCAGCCTGTTATCCCCGGAGTACCTTTTATCCTTTGAGCGATGGCCCTTCCATACAGAACCACCGGATCACTTTAGCCGGCTTTCGCCCCTGCTCGACTTGTCTGTCTCACAGTCAAGCTCCCTTATACTAATGCGCTCTGCGTACGATTACCAACCGTACTGAGGGAACCTTTGCAAGCCTCCGTTACTTTTTAGGAGGCGACCACCCCAGTCAAACTACCCACCATGCACTGTTTCCCGTAAGGGATTAGACTCTAAGCAAACAAAGGTTGGTATTTCAACGACCGCTCCACGGCACCTGGCGGCACCGCTTCATAGCGTCCCAACTATTCTACACATTGTTTGCTCAAAATCAATGCAAAGTTGTAGTGAAGGTTCACGGGGTCTTTCCGTCCCGTGACGGGTAACCGGCATCTTCACCGATACTACAATTTCGCCGGGCTCGCGGAGGAGACAGTGTTCAACTCATTAGACCATTCGTGCAGGTCGGAACTTACCCGACAAGGAATTTCGCTACCTTAGGACCGTTATAGTTACGGCCGCCGTTTACTGGGGCTTCAGTCAGGAGCTTTGGCTTGCGCCGAACACCCTTCCTTAACCTTCCAGCACCGGGCAGGTATCAGGCTCTATACGTCATCTTACGATTTTGCAGGGCCCTGTGTTTTTGTTAAACAGTTGGTTGAACCATTTTACTGAGACCGCATCACTGCGGTACGCTTTATCCCGAAGTTACAGCGTCAATTTGCCTAGTTCCTTCTCCGCGGCTCACCCGAGCACCTTAGGCTATTCGCCTCGACTACCTGTGTCGGTTTGCGGTACGGGCCGCATTAGCCTAACCTTAGAGGTTTTTCTCGGCGGTATGATTAGGACCACTATCACTTTGTCCGAAGACTCAGTGTACTATCACGTTCGCCATCTCTTGCGGATTTACCTACAAAAGATATAACTACACGCTTTAACGGGGACATCCGTTGCCCCGCGGGTCGTTCACTACCGCGTCACCCCATCGAAACTAATGCGGGTACTGGAATATTAACCAGTTTTCCATCAGCTGCCCCTTTCGGGTTTGCCTAAGGACCCGACTAACCCTGATCCGATTAACGTTGATCAGGAACCCTTAGTCTTACGGTGAAGTAGTTTTTCACTACTTTTATCGCTACTTATGCCTACATTTTCTTTTCTGAACGCTCCAGCATGCGTCGCCACACACCTTCTATGCAGATCAGAATGCTCCCCTACCGAATACATACAAAGTATGCATCTTAGAGCTTCGGTGGTATGTTTGATGCCCGATTATTTTCCGTGCAGGACCTCTCGACCAGTGAGCTGTTACGCACTCTTTAAATGAATGGCTGCTTCCAAGCCAACATCCTGGCTGTTATAGAAGTCCCACCTCGTTTGATCAACTTAACATACGCTTAGGGACCTTAGCTGCTAATCTGGGTTATTTCCCTCTCGGCCACGGATCTTAGCACCCGCAGCCTCACTCCCGGAGAAGATTTACTAGCATTCGGAGTTTGTCAGGGTTTGGTAGGCGGTGAAGCCCCCTAGCCCAATCAGTAGCTCTACCTCTAGTAAATTTCTGTATCCGAGGCTGTTCCTAAAAACATTTCGGGGAGAACGAGCTATCTCTCAGTTTGATTGGCCTTTCACCCCTATCCACAGGTCATCCCATAGCTTTTCAACGCTAATGAGTTCGGTCCTCCAGTGTGTGTTACCACACCTTCAACCTGCCCATGGATAGATCACAAAGTTTCGCGTCTACCCCCACTGACTAGTCGCCCTATTCGGACTCGCTTTCGCTACGGCTCCGTTACTGAAGAACTTAACCTCGCCAGTGAGGAGTAACTCGTAGGCTCATTATGCAAAAGGCACGCCGTCATCCTTTGCAGGACTCCGACCGCTTGTAGGCGTACGGTTTCAGGTACTATTTCACTCCCTTGTTTAGGGTGCTTTTCACCTTTCCCTTACGGTACTGGTTCACTATCGGTCTCTGAGGAGTATTTAGCCTTACCGGATGGTGCCGGCAAATTCAGGCAGGATTCCTCCGGTCCCGCCTTACTCAGGATACCGCTCGTCCCTGATAATTTGTGCTTACAGGACTATCACCTGCTATGGTCCAACTTTCCAGATGGTTCAGCTTGATATCAGTTTCTAAATGCGGTCCTATAACCCTCTGGCAGCACGCTGCCAAAGTTTGGGCTGTTCCCTTTTCGCTCGCCACTACTCAGGGAATCACGATTGTTTTCTTTTCCTCCTGGTACTTAGATGTTTCAGTTCCCAGGGTTGACTTCCCTTGCGGGATGACATACCTTCAGTATGCCGGGTTGTCCCATTCGGAAATCTGCGGATCTAATGCTTGTGTGCAGCTCCCCGCAGCTTATCGCAGCTTACCACGTCCTTCATCGTCTCTCAGAGCCAAGGCATCCACCATACGCCCTTAAGTGCTTTAAAAGAGTTATTATACAGTTACTCGTTATTTACAACTTATTTTTCCCAATATGTCAAAGAACTTTCAGTCAAAGGTCTCCCTTCTCCTGATAAAAGCTGATGTTACAGTTACGAACCGCTAAGGCCGTGTGTTCTCGCGAGTAATCTTTATCACTCTCTTTTCACACCCCTACATCATTATTTGGAAGAACTAACGCCAACAGATAGCTGGACTTTTTAAAGTGGAGGATAACGGATTCGAACCGTTGACCCCCTGCGTGCAAGGCAGGTGCTCTAGCCAGCTGAGCTAATCCCCCGGCTGTAGGCCCGAGAACCAACCGCTGAGCATTCAAGCTCAAGGCTCATACTCGCAGCTTCATTTAGTAGACCCGACCAGATTTGAACTGGTGACCCCTACATTATCAGTGTAGTGCTCTAACCAGGCTGAGCTACGGATCTTTGTAGCCCCTTATTATCGGGTTACTATTAAAAAGAACTAGTTTGGAAAATTGAAAGAAGTGAAAGCAACAACTAAAAAGGTAAAAGCAATCTCTAAAAAGGAGGTATTCCAGCCGCACCTTCCGATACGGCTACCTTGTTACGACTTAGCCCCAGTCACTAGTTTTACCCTAGGCGGCTCCTTGCGGTTACCGACTTTAGGTACACCCAGCTTCCATGGCTTGACGGGCGGTGTGTGCAAGGTCCGGGAACGTATTCACCGTATCATTGCTGATATACGATTACTAGCGATTCCAGCTTCATGGAGTCGAGTTGCAGACTCCAATCTGAACTGAGAGGGAGTTTTTGGGATTAGCGCCTTGTCGCCAAGTGGCAGCCCTTTGTCTCCCCCATTGTAGCACGTGTGTAGCCCTGGGCATAAAGGCCATGATGACTTGACATCATCCCCTCCTTCCTCGCGTCTTACGACGGCAGTTTCATTAGAGTTCCCAGCTTTACCTGATGGCAACTAATGATGGGGGTTGCGCTCGTTGCGGGACTTAACCCAACACCTCACGGCACGAGCTGACGACAGCCATGCAGCACCTTACGATCTGTGTATTGCTACAAAATGAGCTTTCACCCACGGTCAAACCGCATTCTAGCCCAGGTAAGGTTCCTCGCGTATCATCGAATTAAACCACATGCTCCACCGCTTGTGCGGACCCCCGCCAATTCCTTTGAGTTTCAACCTTGCGGTCGTACTTCCCAGGTGGGATACTTAATGCTTTCGCTCAGACACTAACAGTGTATCGCTAATGTCGAGTATCCATCGTTTAGGGCGTGGACTACCAGGGTATCTAATCCTGTTTGCTCCCCACGCTTTCGTGCCTCAGTGTCAATAATCGTGAAGTAAGCTGCCTTCGCAATTGGTGTTCTATGTCATATCTAAGCATTTCACCGCTACATGACATATTCCGCTTACCTACGCGATATTCAAGATAGATAGTATCAATGGCAGTTCCCAAGTTAAGCTCGGGGATTTCACCGCTGACTTACCTACCCACCTACGCACCCTTTAAACCCAGTGAATCCGGATAACGCTTGCACCCTCCGTATTACCGCGGCTGCTGGCACGGAGTTAGCCGGTGCTTATTCACCTGGTACCGTCAACTGCAATAGAAATCGCAGGTTTCTTCCCAGATAAAAGAAGTTTACAATCCAGAGGACCTTCATCCTCCACGCGGCATGGCTGGTTCAGACTTGCGTCCATTGACCAATATTCCTTACTGCTGCCTCCCGTAGGAGTCGGGCCCGTGTCTCAGTGCCCGTGTGACTGGTCGTGCTCTCACACCAGTTACTGATCGTAGGCTTGGTGGGCCGTTACCCCGCCAACTACCTAATCAGGCGCACGCCCATCTTTAAGCGCCGGAGCTATAATAACCAAATGATGCCACTCAGTTATATTACGTGGTATTAATCCAAGTTTCCCTGGGCTATCCCACACTTAAAGGAAGGTTGCGTACGTGTTCCGCACCCGTTTGCCGGTCGCCGCCCAGTATTGCTACCTGCGCTGCCCCACGACTTGCATGTATTAAGCCTGCCGCTAGCGTTCATCCTGAGCCAGGATCAAACTCTCCATTGTAAATGAGTTGTTGATCTAGCTAAATTCTCTCTCGGAAAATCTAACGTTGTGGATCTAAATAATGTCGCTTTCAGACCTTACCATTAATATCTCTATTAATGTGCTGTTGCTTCCAAACTTTCAAAGATCTTTCGGCTGTTTTCTTCAACCGCCGCACCTCTTTCGAAGCGGGCTGCAAAGGTAAAGGCCTTTTTTATTTCTGCAAAAATTTTCCCGATGTTTTTTCAGAAGATTTTCATCCCCTTTTTCATCTCAAAAACTCTTAAAGAACTTGCTGTTTTTTTCGGACTGCAAAGATACAAAAACCATTCTCTCTCACCAAATCTTTTTTCAACTTTTTTCTCCGTATCTCTCTCAGTATCAAGTAGTAACCTAAAGAACTTCATCACTCAGAAAACTCACTCACCATCCTCACTATCTCGTTATTTTCAAAGCGGGGTGCAAAGATAAGCGTTTTAATTTCCTCACCAACTTTTTCTTCGCTTTTTTTCTCCCTTTTTTCTCTCCGGCTACTCTATTAAACAAAGAACAAATCGCTTCAGCATCAACCTCTTTTCTATACACTTTATTCGTTTTTTGAAGCGGGGGTGCGAAGATAAGAACCTTTCAAACACTACCAAACTTTTTTCCGAATTTTTCTGCTTTTTCTATCTGGTTACTGTTGCATTCATCGAAGCTGTAAAGAACTGATCGCTTTTGTAGTATCTGTTTCGCTTTCGCTACTCCTGTGTTTCAATTGCGGGGCGCGAAGATAAGGAGCTTTGCCATTCCCGCCAACCTTTTAGCCAATGATTTTCAACACTTTTCTGGCTCACTACCCCAAAATAGCCTTCCACACTGCATTACAGCCTGTCATTTTTTTTCAGCAAGTCCCCTGGTTCGTCCCCACCCTTTCCTATTCACTGGCCCCGGCAGCCCTGTTCCTGCTCAGCAGCGGTTGCCCTACGCCAAAAAACGAACGATGCCTGTATCGTATCCGGACACAGGACCTTTCCATTTTTGCTCTTTATTATATGATTATCACCTATCTGTGTAAATGGCTTATTATTGGTACAGCATTCCTGCCGGCGCTGTTCACCGGCACACAAAACCAATTACTATGCTGTATCATTATATACGCATTGCCTGGAGACGCCTCAAACTGCAGAAGGTCTACACCCTGATCAATGTACTGGGACTGGCAGCCGGCCTGGCCATCACCCTACTGATTGCCCTCTGGATAAAGGATGAAAGCAGTTTTGATCATTCTTTCCAGCACCACGAGCGGCTGGCGCAGGTGATGGTCAACCAGACCCATGAAGGCAAGATCTATACCGGGGCTACCAATGCCGTCCCCACCGCCGCGGCACTCCGGGAACAGCATGGCGCCAGTTTCCGGCATGTTTCGCTGGTATCCTGGAGCGGTCACCAGGTGATCAGCCAGGGTAATACCCGGCTGGGCGGTAACAGTCGCTGGGTAGAAGCCGACTTCCCGGAAATGTTCAGTCTGGAACTGCTCAAAGGCAACCGCAGCGCCCTGAAAGACCCCTCCGCCGTCCTGATCAGCCAATCGCTGGCCACCGCCCTGTTTGGACAGGCAGATCCCCTGTACCAGATTATCCGGCTGAACAACAGCTTCGACTGCACCGTTGCTGGTATATATATAGACTTCCCCCATAACAGCTCTTTCTTTGACACCCAGCTGCTGCTGCCCTGGACCAGCAGCCAGAACTGGATGAGTACTGTGAGCGACTGGCGTAACCATTGCACCCAGCTCTATGTCCAGCTGGCCGATGGCGTTTCCGCCGAACAGGTATCCCGGCAGATCAGCCAGCTGCCCCGCCCGCATTTTGACAACTGGAAAGAGGAGCTGATGCTGCATCCCCTGGACAAAGCACACCTCTATACCGAGTTTGAGAATGGCCAGGCCACTGGCGGCCGCATCCAGTATCTCTGGCTCACCGGTCTGACCGGCGCCATTGTCCTGTTGCTGGCCTGTATCAATTTTATGAACCTGAGTACCGCCAGCAGCGCCAGACGCGCCAGGGAAGTGGGGGTCCGCAAGACCATGGGCAGCCTGCAAAGACAGCTGGTGGGCCAGTTCCTGATAGAATCCGTGATCCTGGCCTTTATTGCCCTGCTGCTGGCCATCCTGCTGGTATCCGTTTCGCTGCCCTTCTTTAATGACCTGGCAGAAAAACAAATGACCATTCCCTGGACCGATCACCGCAGCTGGCTGCTGCTCCTGGCCCTGACCACCCTCACCGGCCTGGTGGCAGGCAGTTACCCCGCTTTTTATCTATCCCGTTTCAAACCGGTGCTGGTGCTGAAAGGGATCTTCCGTGCCGGGCGACTGGCAGCCATGCCCCGCAAAGTGCTGGTAGTAGTACAGTTCACGGTCTCCGTAGTGCTGATCATTGGCACCCTGATCATTTTTCAGCAACTCAAATACGCCCGCAACAGGCCCGCCGGTTACCAGCGCGCCGGCCTGATCACAGTGGGGCTCAACACCCCCGACCTCCAGCAGAATAGCGAGGCCCTGCGCAATGACCTGCTGCAAACGGGCGCCGTCAATAACCTGGCCTATTCCTCCTACTCCCCCGCCCATTTCTCTTCCAATAATTCCGTGAACTGGGCAGGCAAGGATCCCAACAATATTGTTTTCTTCCGCAATGTCAGCGTCTCCTTCGATTTTGGTAAAACGATCGGCTGGGACATGGTGGCCGGTCGCGATTTCTCCTCCGCCTTCGCCACGGATACCATGGCCACTATCCTGAATGAAACGGCCGCCAGGATCACCGGCTTTGCCGATCCCATTGGCCAGACCATCCGGTTCCATGATAAACACTATACCATCATCGGTATCGCCAACGACCTGCTCACGCAATCCCCCTATGATCCTATTGAGCCCGCCATCTTTTTCCCGGATGGCTGGAAAGGCGTTATGACCCTGCGGATCAACGCCGGGTATCCTATCCAGGATGCACTGGACAGGATCGGAAAGGTTTTCCGGAAACACAATCCGCAGGCGCCCTTTGAATACAATTTTGTAGATGAAGCGTATGGCCGCAAGTATGCCATTGAAGAAAAGATCAGTAAGCTGTCGGGGGTGTTTGCAGGACTGGCCATTTTTATTTCCTGCCTGGGCCTCTTCGGGCTATCGGCCTATATGGCCGAACAAAGGACCCGCGAGATCGGGGTACGAAAGGTCATGGGCGCCACAGTCTTCCAGTTATGGCAACTCCTGTCCCGCGATTTCCTCAAACCCGTCCTCATCGCTTTCCTGCTGGCAGCACCATTGGCTTTCTACCTGCTGCACAGCTGGCTGCAACAATATGCCTACCGTACACCTATACAATGGTGGTGGTTTGCAGGCACAGGCATAGTTGCCCTGCTGATAGCCCTGCTCACGGTAAGCTACCAGACCATCCGGGCTTCGCTGGCGAATCCGGTGAAGAGCTTACGGTCAGAGTAAAGACATGGGGATGAACGGTTGGCGTTGGTCGCCGGAGGCGACGGAATAGCAGTCACTCGCCGGAGGCGAGCGACAGGGACCAGCCGCGAGCTACTGAGGCCAGCCGCGAGCGACAGGGACCAGCGACTGAGGCGAAAGACTGATGAGGCCGCTATAATTTCGTCAGCCGCAGGTGATCAATCATAGCCTGGTTGACAGCCCCGTTCATATTTTCATTGAAGTCCTGGTAATTGATACTGATAGTATGGGAACCCTTTTTGAGGGATACTTTCACGCTGTTGGAATAACCCCAGTTGCTCCATTCTCCCCTGCCCCGCTGCGGCAGCACTACCGTTCCCGCCTGCTGCCCATCTACCGCTACGGCCCGGATAGCACATTTGTTCTCGGTATTGGTGGGACCATTGCCGTTGGCGTAACGCAGCTCTACCAGGTAGTCGCCATCCTGCTCAACCGTTACGGGAAAAGCCAGCGTTGTATTTTGCGTGGTGCTGACTTCCACAAATCCCTGCCCGGTATAACCGCTATAGGGAAGACTGGCAGGAGCAGCCACAGTTTCTGCTTCATATAGTTTCACCGCTGCCTCCGGCCCCAGTCGCAGCGGCTCGCTGGCAAAAGAGGCAAGTCCATTGGCGGCAACAGCTATCACCTGGAATTCGGCAAAACGACTGGCAGTAACCGCCAGCCGGGTGACAGTCTGCTCTTTCAATAATTTACCATTCTGTAAGACCCGGTATTTCACCGCTCCTTTTACAGGCTGCCAGGACAGTTTTCCCTGCTGGTATTGCAGCAGAGGCGCAACAGGCGTGAACTGCACTTCTGCTTTCTCCTGGGAAGAAGCAGGGAAGGGCTGGTTCCCGAGATATATGATCACTTCATGCTGGCCTTTGATACTGGCAGACAGCAACCATTTTTCCTGCGGCTTTCCATCCAGCAGGAACTGGCGGATAGTATTACCAAAACCTTCTATGGTAATATTCAGCACGGCATCGCGGTATTTGAAATTGTGCAATGTTCTTTTGCCGGAGAGCGCCTGGGGTACAAAAGGTGCAAAGCCCAGCCCGTCCTGCAGGAACTGGATACCAAAAAGGACCTTGTGTACAATGGCAATATTGCCTGACAAGCTCCAGAGCATATTGCTGCTGTTGATCTGCGTGCCGGAGAAATCACCGTTCTCCGCTACAAAATTCTCTTTATTGGTGGCAAACAGCGCCGCCGGCCGGTAGATGGCGGCCATGCTTTCCATAACAGCCGTTTCATTGCCCGCTTTAGCAGCGGCCAGCATCCAGTACGCCTGTACAAAGGGCCAGATACCATTATTATGGTAAGGCGGTATATTGGGTATCTGGGGCGAGATACAGGGAATGCCATAGGGGGACACCGGCGTATGCCGGATGATCTGGCGGGCGCGTCCCGTCTCAGCTATATCGAATAAGATGCTCAACGCCTCACCCAGGGCTTCGGCCCTTGGAGAAACGATCTTATTGGTTCGTCCATATAAATACTGACCATAATATTGCTGGGCCGGGAGCCAGAGGTAAGTATTGATGCCTGCTTTCAGCTTCTCTGCCTTCGCCAGGTATTGCTGCGCCTCGCTGGCATGCTCCAGCTTTTCAGCCATAGTGCCCAGTACTTTCAGGGCCTGGTAATGCACGGCATTGGTGCCGAGACATTCCGACTCAAAAATATCTGCCGGCTGCATCCATTTGGGATAGGTCTGGTCCCGCCAGTCCAGGAAAGAAGATTCACCTTTCACCAAGCCGGTCGCCGGATCATAGATATTTTCACCATCATCATCAATAGAGTTCTTAATAATTGTATAGGCTTCCTGCAACCAGTCTTTATCACCGGTCACTTTATACAGCTCCCAGGCTGCCACGGCCCAGATCTGGCGGTCCGTGCTGACCGGCCAGGCGCCGCCAGTGCCGGTATCCTGGATGATCTTCTTTTTGGCGGACACTTTGCGCAGCAAGCTGTTCTTTGCCACCCGCGGCTGTAAATGCGCCATGGCCAGGATGATACTATAACTTACATCGCGGGTCCATACGCCGGCCCATTCCTTGCCGGTCCGCAGGGTGCTGTCCGGCTCAATGGCATTGACCATTTCTTCTATGGACAACCGATAAAGAAGATCAGGCAGGGTATGGGGCGACTGATACTCCGGGTAGGCCGACAGATCCTTGCTCCCCTTCCAGGTGGAAGCCGTCTGCTTTTCTGCTTCCTTTATATCCATGGAAAGCGTGATCTCGTAAATACCATCCTTATCTGCATCCTTCAATTGCAGATGCGGGTGATTGACCAGGTTATCGAAATCCCAGATCAGCGGCGCTGAGCTGCCCGCCACATATACACCCTTAAAATCATCTTTATATAATTTGTTTCCGTCAAACGTAGTGTAGTAACCCTGGGTATTGAAGGCTTTCAATACTTCCCGCAGGTCCAGCCTGAGGGTGAGCGTGGAACCAGCCTGAAGGAATCCCGGCTTTTCATTGGGCAGGGCCTTCAGCGGTTTACCAAAAACGATCAGCGGTGTACTGGCATGCTGCGTATTGGCTGGGAAATTGAAATGGTGATCAGTGCCGCTCAGCATTTCATTGTCCTTGCCATTGATGCTGAACTTAAAATCAATGGCCGAGGACTTGAACTCGTTGGCAGGGCTCTGGTAATTGGAATGCAGTTCCTCACGCGACAAAGCCCGGGCCGTAAATTTCCCCTGCACCACACTGTCCGCATAAAGGGTATAGGCGGGCGATTCCCAGAGGGCGGCCCCCTTTCCTTTCTGTGCATATCCTTCTGTCATACCAGCACTCAGCAGCAAAATTCCTACCAGGCATTTATTAGCAGCACTCATGTGAATAGTCTATTATAGATGAACAATAACAATCCTTATTTAACCACGGTGATCTCTTTCTCCTTTCCGTCATCCGGCAGCCGCACCCAGCAGACGCCGATCTTTGCATCCCAGGCCCAGCTGGTTTCCCCGCTCAGCTTATCCACGCCGGCAGCAAAGGCAGCAGCATCCTTAACCAGTACCGCCTTTTGTTGCAGCAATACCTTTGCCGGTTTTTTGTCCAGGTGCATCCGGACAATATAGTTCCTTTTACCCGGCAGGCGGTAGCCCTGCTCTGCCCGCGCGCTGATGCTGAACAGGTAGTTACCGGCCTCCGTTACACAGCTGAACCTGGTCTTTGCACATTTGCCCTGGAGGTAATCCGTATTCTCGCCCTCATCTTCATACAACTCAAAACTGGCCTGCTGGCCCTCATGGGCAGGATATACGGCCAGGGTCAGCGGGTAATCCCTGCGCTCGTGAATGTACTGCATCACAGGCATCCGGGGAATGATACTGCCTCTTTTGACAAATAAAGGAATTTTATTGAGCGGCGCCGGGTAAGAGATGGTCTGCTCTCCTTCATACACGGTCCTGCCATCATGGAAATCGATCCACTCGCCTTCCGGCAGATAGACCCTGCGGCTCACCGCTCCTTTTTTTACCACAGGCGCTACCAGCAGTTCTTTGCCAAAGAGGAACTGATCGTCCACAGCAAAAGCCTGCGGGTCATTGGGAAATTCCAGCAGCAGGGCCCGCATCAGGGGCCAGCCTTTATCGTGCGCCTCGCGGGCGTAGGTATAGATATAAGGGAAAAGCTGGTATTTTAATTCGATGGCGGCCTTACAGTTCTTTTCCGCTGCGGCGCCAAAGAGCCAGGGCTCCACGGCCGTATTGCCTTCATGGTGGGCGCGGCTCAGCGGGTTGAAGATCCCGAACTGCATCCAGCGGGTATAGAGTTCCGCCATAGCGGGGTAATCTTTGATATCACCGCAATAACCGGAGATATCCGTGGTCCAGAAAGGAATGCCGCACATGCCGGCAGAGAGGCCCAGCGGTACCTGGTTGGCCAGCCGGTGCCAGCCGTCCAGCACATCATCGCCATTGCCGCTATCGCCCGACCAGCCAAAAGTATACCGTTGCAGACCGGCATAGGCGGCACGGGTCATCTGGAATACACGCTTGCCGGGATTGCGCAGCTCAAACTGCTCTTTCACTACTTTGTCCCAGGTATGGCCATAGACATTGTGGATCTCCTCGTGCATACCAGCATGGTGCTTCATGAAGAGGCGGTCTGTGGCTTCTTCATTGCTCCAGGCCGGTTCGCCCATATCTGTCCAGAACCCACGCACTCCGTCATTCAACGGTTTTTGCTGGTACTGGCCCCACCAGCTGGCCACTTCGGGTTTGGTGAAGTCCACCACCCCACAGTTGCCGCCCCAGGGCCAGGGCATATCGTACGACTTACCCGTACGTATATCCGTAGTAAAATAACCCAGCGAATCTGCCTCGCGCCACTGCGCCGTTGTTTTCTGCGAGATCACCGGGTCCTGGGAAACGATCATTTTGAAACCGGCCGAATCCAGGGAACGCAGCATGGCTTTGGGATCCTGGTAGCGCTCCGGGTTCCAGACAAAATTCTGCAAGCCTTCTGTCCAGCCAATATCCTGGTAAATGATATCACAGGGGATGCGCCTTTTGCGGAACTCGGCCGCCACACTGCGGGCCAGCGGTTCATTGGTAAACATGCCCCTGGATTGTGAAAAGCCCAGCGCCCATTTGGGCGGCATGATGGGCTGACCGGTGAGCTGGATATACTGTTCAATGATTTGTTTATAGTCCTGACCGGCAATAAAATACCAGGTCAGCTCACCACCGGGTGCTTCAAAGCTGAACTGGTCCTGCTGTTCAGTCCCGAATTTGAATTCGGTCTTATAGGTATTATCAAAGAAAACGCCGTAGCGGTAATTGCTGATGAAAAAAGGAATGCTTTTGTAGAGCGGGTCTTCATTGGGTGCATAACAGGGCTTATCACTGTTCCACATTTTATACTGCCTGCCCCTCCGGTCCAACGGACCGGCCTTCTCCCCCAAACCAAAAAAATGTTCATCGGCCCGGAGGGTTTTGTAAGAAGCGATCTTCCTGCCTTCATTGATCAGCCCTTTATCGGCATGATCCCCCAGCAGCAGCTTCTGGTATTTATCAAAGAGCTGCAGATTAAAAGGCGATTTATTGATACGGATCCGCAGGCGGTCGGTGAACAGCTCAAAAGCCTGGGCTGATTCTTCTACCGTAACACTGGCCGGTGCATCAACATCCTCTTTCACCACGGCAAAGGAACCGTTGGGATTGACCGGCTGACCAGGCGGTGTGTACCTGATCTTCAGCAGGCTGGGCGAACAGATCTTAATGGCGATATCCCGGCTGCTGTCACAATGAAAGACTACCGTGTTGGCGGTAATGGTGTACGAGCGGCAGTTGCCGGTCTTCCCCTGTTGCTGCGCAAGGCCAGGCATGGCCCAGGAGCATATCAATAAAGAAGCGAAAACAATTTTACGCATGGTCCGTCATTTTTAGTATTCCACTACTACCATATCCCAGTACAGCAGTGCAGGCAGGGTAAAAGATACGAGATTACCGGCTTGAGTAAAAGGCAGGTTCATGGCTACGCCCTGCTGCTGGTCCGGAGAAGCTACCCAGACCTTTTTCACCGTTTTACCGGTGCTGAATTGCAATACTGCGTTTTCCACCTTATTGGGCTTAGCCTGTGTGGCTTTGGTATCACGCCAGAGCAGGGAGTTGGCATTGTTGAAATTAACCAGGTGCAGGACCTGCCGGCTGGTCATCTCTTTCCCGATCACCGCCACCTTGCCAATTTCAGCAGGCCAGCCGTTCAGGGTCATTTTATTATTGGTGCAGCTGATAACGGGCGTATTGAACTGCCCGCCATCCCGCAGCAGGTTTTCATAGGCCACCAGGAAATCATAGTAGCGCATGATACCCACGCGCAGCTCATCATTCATCTGGAGGTTATTGTTGGGAAAATATTCCTTGGCCAGCATATGCTCGCCCAGTTCCAGGTGTGCGCCGCCAAAGGCAAAGATCACGGCATCGGCCAGCAGTACGGCGGGCGTATTGAAAAAGCCGGCATTTTCTGCATGGTCATAATTGAGGTAAGCGGCCAGGACCGTGTTCTTTGTGTTACCGGAATAACTGTTATTGTCTTTGATGATACTGGCCAGGTCGCTGAAGCCATCATTGGGTCCCCAGACTTCCGTATAGAGAAAATCTACAGGCGCATTGGCGATACTCCCCTGCTGACCATACTGGTTCACCGCATTCATCAGCAGCCTTTTGCCGGGCGCTGCGGTTTTCATGGCCTGGAGGAAGGGATGGAAAGTAGCGGCCTGGTCGATGGGCTGACCGCCGTAGGTATACAGCGAACCGCGATCACCGAGGGCATCCACATGAAAGCCGTCGAAACCGAGGACCGCATACACATCATTATTACGATTGGCCAGGTACTGCTGCCAGGCGGTATTCCCGGCATCGGTGACATAGATATCACTTTTGAAAAAAGGCTGTGGCAGGGCATGCTTATCCTTCAGGGTATGGCTGGCATCTTTGAACGCATACCATTCTTCTGCTACGCCATCGGCGGCGGCATCACTGAGCGCACCGAAGGCCAGGTTATAGAACATGGCTTTCATATTGCGCTGGTGACCGCCATCAATATAGGCTTTCAAGGTACTCTGATAAACATCCTTATTAGCCAGTTCTTTCCAGACATTGAAAGGCGCAGCCGCTGTACCGCCCAGGGGCCAGTGGTGCTTGTACTGCCAGTCGTAATACTGGATACCATTGATATGGTGGCGGGTAAGCTTATTGAGTACGCTGTTGATATCGGATTCAGCCAGGTTACTATAATCGGTGAGGAAGCCATAGCGGGGGAACCGGGCCCAGTCAGACGATACGTCCACTCCAATACTGGCATAGACGGTATCCTGTCCTTCCTTCACTGCATAGAGGTCCACCAGGTAACCGGTATAATCGGTAGCTGGTGCGGTCCAGGTCCAGCTATTGCCGGTGAGCGGGGACTCACTGATGGTTTCCGACAGGCGGCGATAGCGGATCTTAATATCTCCGGCGAGTGGTTTGTTTAGGGAGAACTGTACCGTTTCACCAGGTTTGTACACCGCTTTGTCTGTATGGATGGTGAGTACAAAGCTGGCCCCATAAGTGACGGGATCATTATGGGTGTCATACTTTTTACAACCCGCCAGCAGGGCGGTCAGCAGCACAATGGACAGGAATTGTTTTTTCATTGCTTCATGGGGTTATGGTCTGCTATTGCTTTACGATGGAAATGGTTTCGTAGAGCTGGTTGATGGTCACTTTATAATTACCGGCTTCAGTGATCTTCCATTTGAAGTCGGGGCTGCCTTTGGCAATAAATTTCATCTGCGTGCTGCCGGGGCCGGAGCCATTGACGGCAGGCATGAAAAAGTCCACGGCCCAGTCGCCCGTAGCCAGTGGGAATTTAAACTCGCCGGCTTTGAGCGGACCGGTATAGCTGAATTCATAGGGATTATTAGCGGTGGGGGTCATGGGTGTGGGGTTATCAATATTCCATCCTGCGGGTGCTGCATCACCTACCATCCAGATCTGCGTATAAGGTGTAAATGCTTTGATATCTATGGTGGAGTTCTGCATGTCCAGCCTGATCTTGTAAGGGCCGGGGTTGGTGATCTTCCATTTATAATCCGGGTTGCCGCCGGGCACCAGCTGGACACCGGTTTCGGTAAGCGCAGGATTATTGGTTAAAGGCATCCAGTAGTCGGTCCCGAAATCACCGGTAGCCACCGGCATTTTGAATTCACCGGCTTTCAGTATTTCATTAAAGGTAAAGACAAAGAGGTTAGAGGAATCCACGCGCATCTCGGAGGGGTTCTGGATATCCCAGCCATTGGGCACGGCATCACCCAGGATCCAGAGCCGGTCATAAGGTGGTGAGCTGGATTCTGTGATGCTGATGGTCCCATCCAGCAGGTTGATGGCTACATCATAGAGGGCCTGCGTTTCAATGCGGAACTTTTCATCGGGCTGATCATCTGCTGTGCGCAGCACCAGGTGAAAATCATCAGCGCCTTTATTGTAAGAAGGCAGGAACTGTGTCAGCGTGGTGATGAATTTAAGATCGCCGGGGTTGAGCACGCCCTGCCAGGTGAAGCGGCCGGGGCCTTCCAGGCTGGGTTTCATGGGCGCGGCATTGTCGGCGCTCCAGCCATTGGGTGCTGCATTACCCAGGAGATATAAAGTAGTGGTGACGGGTTCAAAACTTTTGACGGTGAAATTGAATACGGGAGAAGAGTCTGCGGCTTTGGGCTCACCGGCAATAGTGATGATGATGCGGGCTTCCAGCGTTGCTTCTGTACCGGGAGCTACCTGCCAGTTGTTCAGCAGCAGGTCATTCAGTTCTTTCACTGTGAATTTCCTGCCGGTGGCGGCCTTACCCAGGTCTTCAGAGACGGCCTGGCCGAACTGGTTACCGGCTTTGTCCAGGCGAAGGGTATAATATAATGCAGCATTACTGCCGCCATTGGAGCCGGCGGTCCAGCTGAGGTTGACGGCATCGGCGCTGCTGTTCTTTTCTTCGAGGATGATGGACTGCCTGTCGGCCGAGATCAGGAGCGGGATATCTCCTTTGTCCAGTTCCATTTTATCTACCTTTTTACAGGCGGGGCCCAGCAGCAGGAGCAGCAGGCTGAGTAACCAGCCACAGGTCATTATAGTTCGTTGTTGCATAGAATGATTTTGGGACGATGAATAAATGACTGTACAGATCAGTAACCGCTGTTCTGGGTAAGGTTGGGATTGGCTTCCCTTTCCTTCTGGGGGATCGGCAGCAGCAGGTGTTTGGTGCTGGCATTGGATTTCCCGATGCTGTGCAGGAAATCGATCCCGTACTGACCGTTGTTGACACGGATCAGGTCGAACCAGCGGTCTCCTTCAAAAGCCAGCTCCATCCTTCTCTCCTGCAGGATCTTCTCCCGGAGGGCGGCTTTATTCAGTCCCTGCACATTGCCCAGGCCAGCGCGGAAACGGACCCGGTTCAGCGGGCCGCCATTGTCAATACTGGTAGCCACGGCCTGTGCTTCGGTAGTACGGTCCAGCTCGTTCAGGGCTTCGGCCCAGATCAGCAGCAGGTCCGCATAACGCAGTACAGGGAAATCGGCCGGGTTGGTATCATAGTCGGGCGAAACAGCCTTGGTCACTAAAAATTTCCGGAGGTTATACCCGGTGGAAGAATAGGAAGCATTGTAGGTCTTCCCATCAAAGGCAGGACTGCCGGGATAGAGGATGGTCTTATCCTTGCGGTTGTCGCCGGCTTCATAGGCGCTCACAAATTCAGCAGTGGGCTGGTTCCAGCCATAACCACCGGCCACAAAATCACTGTTGCGCGGGCCGGTGAAAGTGCTTACCCAGGAAGCCTGGTTCTCATTGTCCCAGAAACCGAAGCTGGTTTTACCCAGGTACTGCACTTCAAACAAAGATTCATTGGAGTTCTTGGACTGCGGGTTGAAATTGGCGCTATAGTCTGCATTCAGGGAATAGCCCATACCGCCTGCCAGCTCACAGTATTCCAGTGTTTTGGGATAGTTGCCGAGGGTCAGGTATACTTTGGCCAGCAGACCGGCGGCAGCGCCTTTGGAGGCGCGACCGACATCCGTTGCCCCATAAGTAGTCTTGAGCGGCAGCAGGTCCACGGCCTGTGTGAGGTCGTCAACGATCAAATTATAGACTTCGCTTTTGCCAGCACGGAAAGGGCGCAGGTCATCAGCGGGTGTCTGTCCTTTAGTGATCAGCGGCACATCCCCAAACAAGCGCACCAGGATAAAATAGTAGAGGCCGCGCAGGAAGCGGGCTTCGCCCAGGATGCGGTTCTTCAGCGCGGCATCCATGGTCATGGCCGGTACGTTTTCCAGCACCAGGTTGCAGCGCAGGATACCGGGAGCAGGACCGCGCCAGATATCCAGCGCAGCGGCATTGTCCGTTGCCGTCACAAAATTGGCGATATCCTGGGTCTCAATCCCATCCGTACCACCACCCGCGCCTACCAGGCTGTTGCCGGCCCAGATATCGGTGGTCCACATACGCAGGTTATAGAGCTTGGGCCATTGCAGGGGCTGGTAAGCACCATTGATAGCATTGATGGCATCGGCATCCGTTAACCAATAGTTCTCCGTGTTCACAGAGTCCAGCGGTGTTTTATCGAGGAACTTACTGCAGCCGCCGGCCAGCAGGACAAGTGTCAGTAAGCAAAAAGAAGGTACAATTTTCATATGCAATGTTTTCAGCAATTAGAAACTCAGGTTAATGCCCGCGCTCAGCGTCCGGGTGACAGGGTATACATTGAGGTCAATGCCATTGGCCCCTACTTCCGGATCAAAGCCGGTATAGTTGGTGAAAGTGGCCAGGTTCTGGGCAGAGACATAGATCCTCGCCGTAGTCATCTTCGCCTTTTCAGAGATCCTCCTGGGCAGGGTATAACCCAGCGTTACGTTCTTGATCCGCAGGTAGGAACCATCTTCCACAAAGCGGTCTGATACGCGGGTGTTCTTGTTGGGATCATTGAAGACCGCGCGGGGCATGGAGTTGCTGGTGTTGGGGCCGGTCCAGCGGTCCAGTACGGCAGTGGTCTGGTTCATGGCTACTGCCATCCCTTCCTGGTAAATGCGGTTGGCATTGTAGATCTTGTTGCCGGCAATGCCCTGGAGGAAAACAGACAGGTCAAATCCTTTATAGGCAAAGCTGTTGTTCATGGCAAAAATGAACGAAGGGTTGGGATTGCCCAGGTAGGTGCGGTCGGCATCATCAATTTTACCGTCATTGTTCAGGTCGCGGAACCGGATATCACCCGCCGAGGTCCGGTTAAAAGGATCGGAGCCGGGCACCTGGACGGCGTATTTGTCCACTTCTTCCTGCGACTGAAAGACCCCATTGGTCACAAAGCCGTAGAACTCGTTGATGGGATAGCCGCCGGGCTTGTGGATGGCCAGGTTCTGATTCAGGCCAATGCTGCCGGTGTACATGGGGATGGTATCGTTGAGACTGATAATACGGTTCTGGTTATAGGAGATATTGAAACTGGTATTCCACTGGAATTCGCCCCGCAGGTTCTGGGAGTTGAACGCCAGTTCCACGCCTCTGTTCTGCACTTTACCCAGGTTGATACTGGGCACTACGATATCGGAATAACCGGTGGAGATGGGCACCGACATGGGCACCAGCATATCATTGGTATTCTTCACATACACGTCCAGGGTGATATTCAGCCGGTGGTTCAGCAGGGTGGCATCCAGGCCGAAATTAGATTGCTCGATGCGCTCCCAGCGGACGCCCGGGTTGGGGATCATCTGCGGTACGATGGCGGTGGCGGCCTGCCCGTTGAAATTATACTGTACGGTCTGCAACACAGAGGCAAAGGAATAATTGCCGATATTCTGGTTGCCGGTAACGCCGTAGCCCACACGCACTTTCAGATCATCCAGGAAGGTCAGGGATTTGACAAAATCCTCTTCTGACAATCGCCAGGCCAGTGAGGCGGAGGGGAAGGTACCGAAACGGTTGTCCTTGCCGAAGCGGGAGGAACCATCACGACGGACGGTCAGCGTAGCCAGGTATTTGCTTTTGTAGGAATAGTTGACCCGGCCCATCAGGGAGAACAGGGCCCATTCATTGGCATTACCGCCAACGGTTGGCAGCAGGGTACCATTGCTCAGCTGCTGGGTGACATCATTGGCAAACTGCTGGATGGAACCATTCATACCATCATAGCGATTGTTCTGGGCGCTGGTGCCGGCCAGCACGGTAAGGGCATGATCGCCGCCGATACGGGCGTCATAGGTGAAATAGTTATCCCATAACCAGGTGAGCGATTTATTATAATTCTGGGAGAGATAAGAATTGGGTTGTGGTATCGGCTGCCAGTTGTATTTGGGCGCCCAGTTGCGCACATCCCAGAAGGCGGCCTGTACGCCGGCGGTGGTCTTGAACTTAAGACCGGGCAGCAGGGTCAGTTCCCCATAGATATTACCGAGGATGTTATAGCCCTTGGTGGTATTGCTGTTGAGGGTAGCCTTGCCAATGGGGTTGGCCACATCCCCTACCCAGGCGGGCTGACCTACAGGACCGGCATAACTGCCATCTGTATTGTAGATAGGCTGTGTGGGCAGGGCTGCCATGGCATTGCGGATATCATAGGAACCGCTGGACTTGATATCATGGCTGAAGCTGAGGTTATTGCCGAAGCGGAGCCAGTCGAACACTTTGGAATCCGTATTGAACTGCGCCGTATATCTTTTATAGCGGGTATTGAGCACAATACCCTGCTGGTCGAAGGCGCTGCCCGCCACATAATAGGTGGATTTGGCGGTACCGCCGGAATAGGCCAGTGAATAGCTCTGCATGGGCGCCGCGCCGCGGAAGAGCGCCCCGAGCCAGTCGGTCCCTTCTCCCAGCGCCGTAGGATCAGCAAAGGCGGGGTTCTGGGCCTGGCCATTGGCCGCCATCATTTCATTGTGGAGCGAAGCAAACTGGCGGGCATTGAGCAGGGGCACCATATTGGTAGCGTCCTGAACGCCGGCAAAAGTTTTGAACTCCAGGCTGCTGCGGCCGTTGATGCCCCGTTTGGTGGTGATCAGCACTACCCCGTTGGCGCCGCGGGAGCCGTAGATAGCGGCCGAGGAGGCATCTTTCAGCATTTCTATACTTGCTATATCGTCCGGACTGATACTGTTGAGGGGAAGATCAGTAGGCACCCCGTCGATCACCAGGAGCGGCTCACTGTTGTTGATGGTGCCGGTACCCCGCATGCGGATGCTGACATTACTGCCCGGTGCGCCTGCAGAAACGATCTGCACGCCGGAAGCGCGGCCCTGCAGGGCCTCCCCGATATTGGGAACGGGCAGTGATTTGAGGTCTTTGGTACTGACGGAGGACACAGAACCCGTCACATCCCTTTTACGCTGGGTGCCGTAACCCACTACCACTACATCATCCAGGGCGGTACTGCGCGGCTGGAGCGTAATGCTGATGCTGGTTTCATCACCTACCACGTAAGTGCTGGTCTCATATTCAATATGGGTAAACTGCAGGGTATCGCCCTTGCTGGCGCCGATGCTGAAAACACCGGCCTCATCGGTGGCTGCGCCGGTTGTTTTTCCTTTCAGCTGGACGGATACGCCCACCACGGGTTTTTCATCGCGCGAAAGAACTTTTCCGGTAAGCCTGATCTGCTGCGCCAGCAGCGGGGGTGAGAAAAAGAGGATCAGGCAGCAAAGCGGTAAATACCGGGAGGGGCTTTTTGGCATAATGCAATCGTTTTGATAAGTAAGCAATTCACAATTGGTTCTGCCCGGCCTGGACCGGGCGCTTGTCTTCACGGACCAAAAGAAATACTATTTTCCGGCGGTCCGTGCTCTATGCGTCCCAAATTGTTTTCAAAATGTATCATTCGGAAAAAATCGGGGCCAGAACCAAAAAAGGAATACTGAATAAAGGTAAATTGTATTCGTTTCCTATTCACTAATGATGGCTTGCTGTTGAAGACCTATTTATACATATTACTGCTGCTTGGTTTCCCTTTCATGGGATCCGGCCAACCGTATTATTTCAAGAACTACCAGGTCAGTAACGGACTTGCCAGCAATACCATCACCAGCATCCTCCAGGACAGCAAGGGCTTTATCTGGCTGGGTACCCGCAACGGTCTCAACCGCTTTGATGGCACGGCTTTCAAGACCTTCCGCAATGATAAGAATGATCCCGCCAGCCTGGGCAGCAATTCTGTGCTGAGCTTATCGGAAGACAGTAGCCAATGCCTCTGGGTAGGCACTTACAAGGGCATCTATCGCTATGATCCGCGACTGGAAACCTTTTCCCTGTTCCGCCAAGTGCCGGCCGGCGAAACCCGCTACCTGCTGCGCGACCGCAATAACAATACCTGGATCAGCAGTAATTTTTCCCTTTACCGCTATGATCACCGCAAAGGAGCGCTGATCAGCTATCCGCAGGACAGCAATGAAATTGCGTCTATGGCCCTGGGCGAGGACAGCAGCCTCTGGATAGCCACCCGCTATGGCGCCATCAAAAAATATGATCCGCATGCAGATGATTTTATTGCTTATGAGCTGACCGCATTGACGCCGGGCAGGCGCCTCAGCACCATCCAGGACCTCTACCCTGCCGGCGACAGCACCGTACTCATTGGCACCATGGACCAGGTGCTGCTGTTCAATCCTGCCACAAAACAATTGCAGGACCTCTTCAGCGGCCTCACCGGACAGGCCCGGGTACAGGTGCATAAGATATTGCGGCAATCGGCCCATGAATACTGGATTGGCACCGAAACAGGTCTCTATATCCTGGATATGCAGGAACGAAAGGTGCGGCTGATCCAGAAACAATATGCCAACCCCTATGCTATTACCGACAATGTGATCTACTCCTTCTGCAAGGACCGGGAAGGCGGCACCTGGGTAGGCACTTTCTTTGGCGGCGTCAACTATTTTGCGCCGCCCCTGAACCAGTTCCGGAAATACTTCCCCGAGCCTTCCACCAACAGCCTTAGCGGTAACCTGGTGCATGAGATCTGCGGCGATCAGTATGGCCATATCTGGATCGGCACTGAAGATGCAGGACTGAACCGGCTGGACCCACGCACCGGCCATATACAGCAATTCAAACCCGATGGCCGCAAAGGATCCATCGCCTACCAGAATATCCATGGCCTGGCCACGGTGGGCAATGAACTGTGGATCGGCACCTATGAACACGGGCTGGATGTAATGGATATCCGCAGCGGCAAAGTGATCCGTCATTATGAAAGCAACCAGCAGCCCGGCTGCCTGCGCGGTAATTTTGTAGTGTCCCTGTACAAAACCCGCAGCAACGAATTACTGGCCGGCACCTGGAACGGCCTCTCGCGGTACGACCGCACCCATGATCGTTTTATTGACGATCCCTTCTTCAATATGCAGGTGCAGGCCATGCATGAAGCCGCCGACGGCACCTTATGGGTAGCCAGCTATGGCAGCGGTGTATACTACCATAACCCGCATACCGGAGCCAAAGGCAATTTCCGTTTTGATCCCGCCGATGCCGGCAGCCTGCCTAATAATTATGTCAATAACCTGTTTGAGGACAGTCGCGGGGATCTCTGGTTCTGCACCGAAGCGGGCCTCAGCAAATACAACAAAAGCACCGGCAAAATGATCCGTTACGGGGTGGACAGCGGGCTACCCGAGCACCAGGTATTCCGCATCCAGGAAGACAGATCCGGCAAGCTCTGGATCTCTACCAGCAAGGGCCTGTACCAGTATGATCCCGCCAGCAGCAAAACAGAAATATACACTACCGTAGACGGACTGCTCAGTGAACAGTTCAATTATAATTCGGCCTGGCGTAGTCCTGAAGGCAGCTTATACTTCGGTACGGTGAAAGGCATGGTCAGCTTTGACCCGGCCGGCTTTACAGAAGCGCCCTTTGTAGCGCCCGTATACATCACCGGGCTGCAGGTCAATAACCGGGAACTATGGCGCAGCAAACATACCAGCCCGGCCGGCAGTTCCCTGCTCTATGCCCAACAGCTGGTGCTGACGCATGACAGCAGCAACCTGAGCTTTGATGTGGCGGCCCTGAGCTATATTACGCCCGAGGCCAATGAATACAGCTATATGATGGAGGGACTGGATAAAGAATGGACCCTGATCCGCAATAACCGTAAAATATTTTACACCAAGCTGCCGCCGGGCCATTATACGTTCCGGGTAAGAGGTGGTCGCAACGGGGCCGACCAGCAGCAGCAGGAAGCAGCCCTGCGCATCATTGTGCTGCCACCCTGGTGGGCCAGCCCCTGGGCCTATGCCCTGTACACACTGGCAGCAGCCGGCATCCTGCTCACCATCTTCCGGTATTATCACCTGGCCCTGCGGGAAAAGAACAAGCGTAAGATAGAGACACTGGAAATAGAAAAAGAAAGAGAGATCTACAATGCCAAGATCGAATTTTTCACCAATGTGGCGCACGAGATCCGGACACCACTGACTTTGATTAAATTGCCTTTGGATAAACTGCTGCAACAGATCAACGGGCAATCTCCCTTCACCGAAAGCTTGCACCTGATGAAAAAGAATACGCACCGCCTGATAGAGCTGACCGACCAGCTGCTGGACTTCCGCAAAGCGGAAGCCAATAAGTTTACGCTCAGCTTTGTGCGGACCGATATTACCGATCTGCTGAAAGAGTTGCTGGTAGGTTTCAAACCGGCAGCTGATCAGAAGCAGCTTACCCTGCGACTGGAAGTACCCCGCCTCCCCCTCCAGGCATCCGTGGATCCCGAAGCCTTCCGCAAGATCCTCAGCAACCTGTTCAACAATGCCATCAAATATGCCGACAGCCTGGTAATAGTCCGGCTCCTGCCCTTCAATAGTGACGCCACCGTATTCCAGATAGAAGTGCGCAACGACGGCTACCTGATACCGATGGAACTGAAAGAAAAAATATTTGAACCCTTCTACCGGCTCAAAGAAACGGAGAAGCAGGCCGGCACCGGTATCGGCCTGCCGCTGGCCCGCTCCCTGGCGGAACTGCACAAAGGTGTGCTGGACCTCAGGGCCCCGGAGAACAATATGAATATCTTCCAGCTCTCGGTGCCCATCCACCAGGAAAATGAAATAGACCTGCAGGGTTATGAGACCATTGAAATGAGCGCTGCCGCGCCCGGCGAAGACCCGGAGCCGGCGGACCCGGAAAAACAGCAGGTACTGCTGGTGGAAGACCAGAAAGAGATCCTGCAGTTCATCCAGAAAGAACTGAAGCAGCACTATACTATATTCCGTGCCTACAACGGGCAGGAAGCGCTGGATATCCTGGAAAAAGAAAATATACAGCTGGTGGTCAGCGATATCATGATGCCGGTGATGGATGGTATTGAACTCTGCAAACGGATCAAGACCGATCTGCAATACAGCCATATCCCCATCATCCTGCTCACCGCCAAGAACACGTTGCATGCCCGGATAGAAGGGCTGGAAGTAGGCGCCGACGCCTACATTGAAAAACCTTTTTCCCTGGAGCATCTCCAGGCGCAGATCAATAACCTGCTGGCCAGCCGGCAGAACCTGAAGACCTACTTCACGCAATCGCCACTGGCGCATATCAGGGGCATGGCTATTTCCAAAACAGACAGCTCTTTCCTGGAAGCATTGCAGAAAGTGATCCTGGACAATATCACCGATATGGACCTGGACGTGGACAAGCTCTCAAAGATGATGAATATGAGCCGGGCCAGTTTTTACCGGAAGATCAAAGCCCTCTCGGACCTGACACCCAATGAGCTGATCAATATCTCGCGGCTGAAGAAAGCTGCGGAACTCTTATCGGCCGGCAGTTACAAGATCAATGAAGTGGCCAGTATGGTAGGCTATAGCCTGACCAGCAATTTCTCCCGCGATTTCCACAAACAGTTTGGGGTAACGCCCTCCAGTTATGTGATGGGCTTAAAAGAAAAATAATGCCCCTGCCCGAAGGCAGGAGCATCACTAACAGCGATGGCTTTACCAAACTCAGTTTTTCATGAACGTGAATGATCGCTGAGTGCCCGAATGGTAAACCAGCCTTAACAAGTAAGTTCCTCCTGAAAGTCCCGTCACCGGAATTGAAAAATTAGTGTTTTCCATAGCTATACTCCTGGTCATGACCAGCCTTCCGCCGGCATCATAGATCTCCATCTTATGGATCCTGGTACGCTGTGGTTCTACCACATACAGGATATCCTGCACCGGGTTGGGGGCTATAATGGTCTGCTGCCGCCCGCTGCGGTACAGCAGGGGAATAATGCGGGAATAGGCGGACTGCCCGTCCCTGTCCAATTGCCGGATGCGGTAGTAATTCATGCCCGGTTGCAGGCGGGTATGTTCAAACTGGTAATGCTGCGGGCTGTTGCTTTCGCCGGCCGCTTTCAATTCTCCCACAGCAGCATATTGCAGCCCGTCCGTACTGTGTTCCACCTGGAAGCTCAGTGTATTGGCCTCCATTCCGGTGGCCCATTGCAGCAGGGCCTTGTCCTGCTTCAGCTCGCCACGCACATAGAGCCAGGTCACCGGCAGCGTACCACCGTAATTGAAGCTGGTGTAGGCTGCAAAACTCCAGGGATTCTGCCGGCTGCGGATGAAGATGGTATGCACACCGGCGCTGAGCTGGCCCACCGGAACATCAAAAGAAATATTTTGCAGGTCCTGCCCGGCGGAAATGGCCACGGCTGTGGCATTCCCCAGGCCAGGATCCGTATCGATATAATATTCCAGCTGCCGGACAGGCGGCGCAGGGGCCGGCGCATCCGGGTAAGGCGCGTTATGGCTGTTATCAAACACCCCATAATAGGTGAGGCTCCATACGCCATTGGCATCTTTGACGCGGACAAAGAGCTGGTGTAGGGCAGGCGCTAATCCACTGACATCTACCAGGAAGGCGCTGGCTTCCACCTGCGGTGCAACCGGTATAGCAATAGGATGACCATTGCCTGTTCCCGGATCCCTGTCGATAAAATATTCTGCCGCCACAATAGTGGGCAGGGCTGCCGGCACGGCATAGGCGGGCACCAGGTAATTATCGAATACCGTAGTGGCCGCATGGCTCCAGCGGCCATTGGCATCTTTACTGCGGAGATAAAAGCGGTGCAGACCATGGGGCAGGCCCGTCATATCCGCGTTAAAGCTGAAGCCGTTCAGTTGCTGTGTTGCAGGAATGGATACAAATTGACCATTCCCGAGTCCCGGGTCCGTATCCACGAAATACTCCAGGTTGCCGAGACTGGCCGGCGGCAGGGGAGCAGCAGGATATTCCTGCTGCGCTGCCGCCTGCTGTAATAGAAGACATGCCAGAAAAAAGAGAATTGTTCTCATAGCTATACTTAAATCGGGGGATCTGAATGACCTGATTAATTATTGGACCGGGTACTGACGGTGACCGTCATGCTGGTAGCCGTAGTGGGAATGGCCGAAGGCACTGTCAGCGCATAGATAGTGGGGATGGGCGGGATCCCGCTGAGCCGGTAAGGATCAGGCGTGCCGAAGGGCCCTATATCCGGCGTAACGCCATTCACCGGTTCTCCCGCCCCAATGGCCGGGGAGCCCGGGATCAGCTGGAACCTGGTCTCAGCCGTTCCATTGGCAGCCCCTCTGTACACTGTGGTCATATCCACGCTACGCTGGTTATTGTTATCTGCCGGCAGGTTATTGGTCGAAGATAAATTGTGTTTCACAGCACAGTTAACAAAGCTCAGCCCTGTGGAATTGGTCAGGAAAATATTATTGGCCACATAGGCATTGGCCAGTGTCACTACGCTGGACACTACATTATTCCTGAACAGGGTATTGCTGGCGTAGGGCACATTGACGGAAGAGGCGATGATACAATTGGTCAGCTGCAGGTTCTCAAAAACATAATTGGCCCCTGAATAACTGACGGAATAGAGATAGCATTTATTGACCACCCAATTGCTCATGCGCTGGTTCAACCGGCTGGTATTGCCATTAAGAGAAGTACTGCAGCCAATGATCCGGATATTGTCCACATCGCTGTTGATATACAGGTTCGATATCTTCAACCCGTACAATTCAGTGCCGGAAGCTGAAGAGTCAATGGTCAGGGAACCCAGCTGTGCCATCAGCGGGCGGTATTGCAGACCCGGATTTTCCGCCAGGAAATAACCCGTACCGATGATCACCAGCCTTTTGCTGAGCGCAAAGGAATTATAAAGATCCTCTGCTCCTTCCAGGTAAATAGTATCACCAGCCCGGACTTCGGCATTGTTATGCGCCAGCTGCAACTGTGTAAAATCTGCGTGTACGCCCGGGGTCCTGTTCACCCGCCAGGTCTTGGCTTCGGCGGCTAAAGCTGTCAGCAATAAGCTGCCCAGCACTATCATTTTTGGTATAGTGTATTTCATCAGTAAAGTATTTTTCAGTGATTAATTTTGGGTGCTGTATTCCAGCATGAAGCAATTGTTGCACTGCGCAGCTATCTCCGGTTCAAATACAAATTCAAAGGACCGGCCAAAAGGATTATCGGTATTCCAGCGGCGCAGGTACAGGGTATTCCCTTCATAGCTGGCGCTGAGCCTGTATTTACCCATGGGTATATTTTCCAGTTTATAGCCATCGGCGGAGCGCAGGGTAAGCGTTGTGCCGGCTGATCCGTCAATCAGCGGTCCCACAGGCTCCAGCTTGAATTCGATCTTTTTCTCCTCCTCCAGGTAGGTCCCTGGAAAATTATCAAAAGTGATCAGGCCGCCATAGGTACCGGACAAGGGAGGATGTTTATCGCCCGATAGTTTCCATTCAAAATTCCGGACTGCTCCTTCCCCGCCGAAACCCGAGTTATTATCAGGATGCAGGTACTGGGTATAGGTCTTTCCTTCATAGACCGTAGCTACCTGTGCAAAGGCAAACCAGGATCCGGTGGGCACTTTTACTTTGTACCTGCCCTGCTGGTTAGTGACCGTGCTGATATTGGCATTGAAGAAAATGCTGTTGTCGATAATAATGCGGACACCTGCCATGGGCTGACCCTTACCATCCTGCACCAGTCCTGCCACATAACCGGTTTCCACTTCAGCACCGGGATCGTCAACCGGCTTTTTGCAGCTGGTGCCGGCGCCCTGATTAAAGAATACGAACAGGTAGAGCAACAGCCCTTTGAGAAAGTTCATAAAAACAACGTTTGTGTCTGGTAAATGATAACGGGAACAAAACTACTTTGCGGGCCATTGCTATATTTCAGTAGAAAACGCCTGATTTAAAAATACGTAGTAGTACTGAGGCGCCCGGCATGGCCCAAATGCCCGTCAACAGCTATCTTTGTGGCCTCAACCAACTGGCATGGCAATCAAGATCGGCATCGCGGACGACCACCTGCTCATCATCAAAGGATTTGAAAGTATGTTGCAGACCTTCACCAATTGTGAACTCTTATTCACGGCCCTGAGTGGAGAGGACCTGTTCAGACAGCTGGCAGCCGCCCAACCTGATATCCTGCTGCTGGATATCCAGTTACCGGACAGCAGCGGTATTGACCTGTGCAAGTCCGTTAGTACGCAATATCCCGGTATCCACATCATGGCGCTGACCAATCATGAAGAAACGGTGTATGTGAAAAAAATGATGCGTAACGGCGCCAAGGGTTACCTCCTGAAAAGCGCCGATCCGCAAACCTTGCAGCAGGCCATTGATACGCTGATGCAGGGCGGGCAGTATATAGATGCACGGATTGAGAAAGCCATGTTATCCGAAGCCATCTCCGGAAAAAAGAAAGGCAGCCAGGTGCTGCTCACCAAAAGGGAAACGGAGATCCTGGGACTGATAGCCGGCGAGCTGACCAACCAGGAGATTGCCGATAAACTATTCATCAGCCTGCGTACCGTGGAAACACACCGGCTGAACCTGACACAGAAACTCAATGTAAAAAATACGGCGGGCCTGGTGAAAGAAGCCTACCTGCGCAACCTGGTACAGTAAGAACATCAAATACCTTCGGTACTTCAAATAAGGCGAGATGCTTATTTGCGAAACCTGGAACAGTAAACGCGGGAGATCTTTGCCTGTCTATATATTGCTCACAGGTTGTCCCTGCTCAACCGCCAGCTCCACGGAGACCGTAGTACCTTCTCCCGGACTGGATACTATCTGGTAATGACCATTGAACAGGCGCACCCTGGCCGGCAGGTTACTGAGGCCTATCCCTTTTCTTTGCAGCTTTTCCGGGTCAAAGCCGATACCATTGTCTTCAATGGTGACCATCAGCACAGGTGCATCATAGCTCAGCTGCACAATGGCCTGCGTAGCTTCCGCATGTTTGATAATATTGTTCACCGCTTCCTGGATAATGCGGTATACCAGCAGTTCCAGCCCGGCGCTGAGCCGGGGGATGGTCCCTACCGTGTATTGTTCAATGTCCAGCCCGGGATGACTGATCCGCGCACAATAACTTTTCACGGCATATTCCAGCCCTTCTTCCAGTACGATCTCAGGCGACATGTTATGGGAGATATTCCGGACTTCCTGGATAGCGGATTCCATCAGGGATACGGCTTTATCATAACCTGCCGCAGCAGGCGGCTGCAACGTATACAAATGCATTTTGGCGGCCGAGAGGATACTGCCTACCCCATCATGCAGTTCTTTGGCGGTGCGGGAACGTTCCTCTTCTTCTCCGCGCAAACGGGCCTGGAGCAACTCGTTGGTGCGGGCTGAAGCAGCTGCCTTTCTTTTCTGCTGCCGCACATACCAGCTGCCAATGAAGGCCGTGGCCAGGGCCAGGATCACAAAGAGCGCACCCAGTATCCATTTATTTTTCTGGTCCAGCGCATGCTGCTGCCGACTGATCTGCAATTGCTGCCGGGTGATGGCCTGTTCTTTCTGCGCCGTCTGGTAGCGGGTCTCCATTTCATGGATGGTGCTGCTGGCGGTAGCGTTCAGGATAGAATCATTGAGAGCCATGTATTTTTTGCGGAACTCCAGCGCTGCCGGCAGCTGGTGGAGGGCTTCCTTGATCTCAGCGCCCAGCAGGTAGGCATCACGCAGCTCGTCCCCATTCAGGGCGGCGTCCATGCCCGGGGCAATTTTTTCAAAATGCGTATTGGCTTTTTCAAATTGCCGCAACCCCGCATAGGCCTTGGCCATACCCGCCAGCAGGTGTGTCTCGTAATTGGGGGCTGTATGGGGTTTCAGCCGGGCCTGCTCTTTCCGGAACCAGGACAGGGCTTCGGTATAGTTGCCGAGTATGACATGGATCTCGCCCAGGTTATTAAGGGCTGTCAGCAGCACATCTTCATCCACGTTATCCCCCATGGCCACAACCTGTTTGCTATGAATGATGGCGGAATCATAAAGCCCGTTCAATACTTCCGCAATGATCAGGTTGCCCATACTCCAGGAGATGCGTACGGAATCATTGAGCTGGCGAGCCACGGCATAACCTTTACGGGAATAATAGAGACTTTTTTCCTTGTTCTTCAGCTCGTAGAACACAGAGGCCAGGTTGCTGTTGAACTTCTGCTGACCGGGCAGGTCGTTCAGCTGCTCGGCCAGCTGCAATGCCTGCAGGTAATGCTCCGTGGCTGCTGGCAGCCGGTTCAACGCCTGGTATTGCAGCGCAATATTGTTATAGGCATTGGCCATCTTCCGGGTATTGTTCACAGCCTGCGCCACCGCCAGCTGCTCTTCACTCACGGCCAGCGCATCGGCAAAGCGCAGCTGCCCGTACAGGAAGCCGGCATACCAGCCGGTATATTCCAGGAAGGCCTCATAGTATTTCAGTTCTTTGGCCAGGCTTCCTCCTTTTTTCAGGTATAGTTCCGCTGAATCCAGCTGACCGCTTCTCCAGAAACTGTTGCCCTGCCGCAGGTAGCGGTTCACGGTGGCGGTATCTTTTTCCAGCTCCTGCGGGCTGTTGGCCTGGCTGCTGAAAGACGCCAATAGCAGGAAGACAAGGAAGTATATGCCTGCCGTTGGCAGGAACAGGAGAACAGGAAAAGGGGAACCCCTACGGACGCCGGTTAAAAGGGAAAAGGCCATTATTGATATACTTGATTATTTCAAAAATAGCCAAAAGATGGTGAGAGGGAGCAAGAGAACCGCGCAAAGATTATGCGCGATCTATTACAATCCGCTCAGGTAAATACTGAAATTCCCGATGCTGTAGCGATACAGCCCTTTGTAGTATTCTGTATTGTGTTTCTGGGTATAGCTGATCCCGAAGCGGCCGATGGCCAGGACGGCTCCATATTCCAGCTCGGTGACCAGGTGCTGTACGGAGCGGTCCACCACTTTTACTTCCTGGGAGGCCGGCAGGGGCCTGTCGGCATTCATTCGCTCTCCATGCACCATGGCATTGTTCAGCACCCAGCCCAGCCGGGGCCGGAAGAAAGCGTAGAGCTGTGCGCGTTTGCCTTCACGGGCGCCGTGGTCCACGCTGTACTGGCTGATAGTCCCTTTGTAGTAGGGCGTCATTTTACCGATGCGCAGCAAAGGATACACCGTGGCCTGTGTCAGCATAGTGCCTGCATTGAGCTGTGCGCCGCCATGCAGTTCCAGCCAGCCGCTGCCCAGCTGCAGCGCCTGCTTTTCCAGGCCCAGGTTTAGGTTGATCAAAGGCAATGTATTCAGCTGGTTGTCCCAGCCGCGGGGCTTTATATAGCCCATCATATTATGTACAAATTTCTGCGCAGCGCCTGCCAGTGAAGCAGGGCCACGGATGCCCAGCAGCAGTTCCGATTGCAGCGCCACTTTTTTCTGCGGCGAATAGGAAGCCAGGGAATGTGTCAGGAAAAGTGCGCCGGCATAATAATAATCGTCCGGCATATAATAAGCCTTACGAATATCCTCCGGCGTATACATCTGCTGCATCAGGCTGTAGCCAAATACATTCACGGCACTGTCGGACGCCTTTGGCATCCATCGGTCCAGGAAAAAGCGGGAAGGATGGTCTTTGGTGAAGAACATATCCAGGCGGGTGCCGTTGGAATAGGCCTGGTCTGTGCCTTCCATGGTGATATTCATGAAATCATTGTCCTCGTAAATGCGGAAAAGGCATACCGGGGTGGTTGTCTGACCAACTACCAAACCCGGAGCCAGCCGGCAGAGCAGCAAGAGCAGTAACAGGCTTTTTCTACAAATAGGCATATCCTTCAGCATGGCCGATACCAGGTCTTTTTAAGGGACAGGATCAGTGATTTCCCGGCAATGTATTACAGTTTTGGCTCATTTTGCGCCCGGGCAGGCAGTTTCTGGATTAAGTTTTCCGTAAATGGCAAACTATCCTGTGCGGGCCAATGCAGTCCGGATGGCTCACATGCCAATAAGCCCCTATATAAAGCATCTCTTTTTTAGCCAGCCCGTTATGAAGGTTATAACATAATTTTTATATTGGCGTTAAGTATCGGCAACCCTGGTTGCCCAACCCTAAACAAGAATATCCAATAAGCACTATGCGTTTATCCCGTACCCTTACCGGTTGCCTATCTGCAATCGCACTTACTATTGGCTGTACTAAAAATGACAGTCCCTCTACGGCTGTTCCCGACCCGGTGATCCCCGACTTTGGTCCCAAAGTGACCACTACCCTCACGGGTTATGTCACGGATACTACCGGCGCCCCGGTAGCGGGCGCTACCCTGGCCGTAGGCAGCAAACAGGCCACCAGCAATGCGGCCGGCTACTTTTCTCTTACCAATGTGTCCGTCCCAAAGATCGCGGGAGTAGTCAGCGCCAGCAAGAGCGCTTTCTTCAAAGCCTATACCAGCTTTGTTCCGCGCAGCGGAAAGGAGAGCTTTGTACAGGTGCGGCTGCTCAAAAAAAGCGAGTGGGCGCAGTTGAACGCGCAGTCGGGCGGCGAGGCACAGGTAGGCAGTCTCCGCTTCAGTTTGCCGGGCAACAGCCTGGTCAAAGCGGATGGCAGCGCCTACAGCGGCACTGTCTATATCTATGCCCGGCAGATCAGCTATGCTGATGAAACAGGCGCTGGCTCTGTAATGCCCGGTGATGCCCGAGGCACTGACGGCAATGGTTACCTGACGTTGCTGCAATCCTTTGGCACCCTGGCCATGGAACTGAACGGCAGCAGCGGAGAAACCCTCCAGCTGGCAGCCGGCAAAAAGATGACCGTTACCATTCCCATTCCTGCCGAGCTGAATGCCACCGCGCCATTGAAGATCTCTGTCTGGTCCTTTGATGCAGGTACAGGCTTCTGGCAGGAAGAAAGCCTGGCCCCTAAAACCGAAGAGAGCTATGTAGCCACCCTGAGCCATGCCAGCTACTGGAATGCAGCCCTGGGTTTTCCTACGGTGAGTATGACGGTCAGGTTTGTGGACGACCAGGGTAAACCGCTGGTCCATGCGCCACTGACCATAACGCCTATCAGCATGCCTGCGCATTCCCTCTATGGCCGGTTTGGTTTCACCGATACCGACGGCTATGCCACGGGCAATGTGTTCAGCAATGCCAACCTGATGGTGAATGTACTGGCTACAGACGCCGATGCATTTTACTCGCATCCTTTCAAGACCTCGTCCAATGCTATTGACCTGCTGACGCTGACAGTAAAATGATCACTGACCAACTATAAAACCATGCGTTAATTGTGCAGCAGCTGCTGCACAATTAACGCATGCCGGCACTGGGCCTACATACAAAAAGCCTGTCTCGAACAAGACAGGCTTTTTTATTGGTTCGTCCCAAATTATTTCTTCTTCTTTTCTCCCGGTACTGCCAGGGGTTGTTTGGTACGCAGGGGCAGGCCAAAATCAGGCGTACCATCCGCTTTCCAGGTAAACTGCTGGGCCCGGGGTGAGCGATGGCCGCCACAACCCTGTCCCGGTTTATCATTGGCATGATAGAGTATCCAGTATTCTTTGCCGTTGGGCGACATAAAGAAAGAATTATGACCCGGCGCGTATACTTCATTCTCCTTGTTCTGGGTAAACACCGGCTCAGGCGCTTTGACCCAGGCGGCAGGATCCAGCAGATCGCCACCAGGCTTCAGGGCCATCAGTCCCAGGGAATAATAATCGGTCCAGCAGCCACTGGCGGAATACACCAGGAAGAGACGGCCTTTATGTTCCAGTATCTGCGGGCCTTCATTCACATTCACATGGGATACATCATTGGGATTGCCGAGATCGCCATGGGTTTCCCAGGATAAAGTGGGGCTGCTGATCTTTATCCGCTCGCCTGTTACTGTCCAGGGATTGCTCATAGCGGCAATGAAGATATCCTGCTGGCCGTTGACATCTCCCTGCCAGCCGGACCATACCAGGTATAATTTTCCTTTGTGCTCATAAACGGAACCATCAATGGCCCATTTGTCGTCCGGCGTAGTGAGCTTGCCTTTCACGATCCACTCGCCTTTCAGCGGATCAGCGGAGCTGTTCTCCAGTACCCAGAGCCGATGGTCTTCATTGCGACCGCTATCGGCAGCAAAATAAATATACCATTTGCCACGCAGGAAATGGATCTCGGGCGCCCACAGCTCCTTGGAATAGGCACCGGTGGCCGGCGGCGTGAACACCACTTTTTTCTCTGCGGTGGGGAGGTCGCTGATGGTCTTTGTTTTCCAGAGGGTGATATTGCGACCGGTAGTATGCGTGTAATAGTAAAATCCATCTTTGTAGATACACCAGGGATCAGCGCCGGCAGGTAAGAGAGGATTGGTGAAAGTGGCGCCAGCCTTTGATTGCGCCTGGCCGCCAAACGCTGCCAGCAGCAGCAGTAAGGTACAGATTGTCCGAAAATGGGTCATAGCGGTTTGTTGTTTCATTATTCGCCCGAAGGTACATTAATAGCTGTTCCGGCCTTTACAGGTTCACCAAATTTAGGAGAACCATCACTATTCCAGCTGAACGGCTGCATCCGCACATTGCGTTTATCCGTACAGCCATCACCACTATTGCTGTTGGCATGATAGAGTATCCAGTTCTCTTTACCATCCGGTGACATAAAAAAGCTATTGTGCCCGGGACCATATGCTTTGTGGTCTGCGTTTTTGCTGAACACCGGCTGCTGTTTTTTTATCCAGCTGTCCAATTGCAAAGGATCAGCGCCCGGCTTCAGGCTCAGCATGCCCAGGGCATAGTCGTCCGTCCAGCAACCACTGGCGGAATAGACCAGGAATACATGCCCTTCTTTATTTTGCAGTATCTGCGGGCCTTCATTGACAGGTCCGCCTACAGTTTCCCAACCCAGCTCCGGCTTTGTGAGCATTACAGTTGGCGTCTGCAGGGTCCAGGGGTTGGTCATTTTAGCGATATAGATATTCTGGTTCTGTTTCCCCGGTTCCGGCTGACCGCTCCACAGGAAATACCTGTTGCCGCCCGTTTCCAGTATAGTGCCGTCAATGGCCCAGAAATCAGTATCTGTTGCATAGATACGTCCTTTGCTGGTCCAGGTTCCCTGCGTAGGATCCGGGCCGGCATTTTCCAGCACCCAGCACAACTGTGTACTCAGCGGCCCACTGCCGGCCGTATAATACAGGTACCATTTGTTGTCCAGGTAATGCAGCTCGGGCGCCCATACATTTTCGGAATTGGGCTGTCCTGCCGGCGGCCGGTATACTTCCACAGGGGTGGCGGCAGCCAGCTTTGACATTGCTTTTGTTTTCCATAAGCCAATGCGGTTGCCCAGCGTATGTGTGTAATAGTAAGTATCGTTTTTTTTGATCACCCAGGGATCAGCGCCATTCAGCAATGGGTTCACAAAGGTCTGGACTGCCGGCGGTGGCGGCGTGTCTGTATCGCCGCCACCAGCCTTGCCGCAGAAGATCATTGACCCGCTGCCGGCCAGCAGCCCGATAGTCAATAGTAGATATGCTCTTGCTCTCATCATGACTAATCCATTATTTATTGGGAGAAAAACCAGGTAACAGTAAAGAATGAGGATCGCCGCCCATAGCGGAGCAAAGACCGGGAAGAGAAATACCGGCGGGAAACCGGGAAAGCGTGATCATATGCATACGGCAATCGTTTACGCCGTGAAGATTAGCTATTTTGCCGGGACCAGCCTGTCAATTTGTATCAGAAATTCTTTAAATATTCTCATTCTTGCTTTTCAGCGCTCTCTGTTAACAGTGCCCCTGCCTTTGAACGCCCCGGAAGCCGCTGTGGCTGCCGGGGATAAAGGGCTGTGCAGCCACTGACCCGCCAGGGTTGCGCGAAACAGGCCACCGGGATCGACAAGAGCCCTAAATTTGCCCATAAATGGGTATAAAAGAACCATTTACCGGGCATTACCATAAGATAACCTGAATATTTTTGTAGTTTGCCCACTTAATCAGGCCCCATGAACTAACACAGTACCCTTCCTTTATCACCCTGGCAGCCATTGAACCGAAAAAACGAAGTAGATGAATGCAAAACCTGTGCTCCTGATTGTGGACGACAACCAGGAGATCATCGATTTTCTTGCCGAAGATCTCGGGGAAAAATATACGGTGCTGACCGCATCGAACGGAAGAGAAGCGCTGGCCCTGCTGGCACAGGAAACCGTGCAGCTGGTGATCAGCGATGTGATGATGCCGGAGATAGATGGCTTTGAGCTTTGCCGGCAGATCAAGACCAATTTCGAAAGCAGCCATGTGCCGGTGATCCTGCTCACCGCCCGGAACAACCTGCAATCCAGGATCGATGGCCTGGAACTGGGCGCTGATGCGTATATCGATAAGCCTTTCTCCCCCGAATACCTCCAGGTCCAGGTGGCCAACCTGCTGAAGAACCGGAGCAAGCTGAAAGAATTCTATGCCCATTCCCCCGCTACCCTGATCAATACCATGGCCCATACCCGCGCCGATGAGACCTTCCTGGACGAGTTGAACAATATTGTGCAGTCCCATATGGAGGATACCAGCCTGGATGTAGAACAGCTGGCCAAGCACCTCAACATGAGCCGCCCTACCCTGTACCGCAAGCTGAAGGCCATAACCGATCTTACCCCCAATGAGCTCATCAATATCACCCGCCTGAAAAAAGCGGCCGTCCTGCTCACCCAGGGCGAATTCAACATCAATGAGATCTCGGAAATGGTAGGCTATACCTCGCCCACACATTTTGGCCGGAATTTCCAGAAACAGTTTGGACAGATCCCTTCGGAGTTCAGGAAGAAAAAGGAGTAGGCGGCTGGCGAAGGCCTGCCATGGACTCCTCCAAAAGCAAAGCCCTGCTGGCAGGAGCCGGTATTGCCGTACCCCGCCGCAGGGCTGGTGTTGCTGAACAGGAAAAACATGCTCCGGTCAGGCTATTTCCTTACCCGCCTGATCAGCAGGATAACCGCGCTTAACAACAGCGTGGCAGGTATAATGATCCAGAAAATGGTTTGTTGTATGGCTATGCCTTTTTCCGTTACCCGCAGGGTCTTGTCCCTGGCTTCCGGACGATAAATATCTATCGGGAAACGATTGTCGGCAAACCAGCTGAAGAGCTGAATACCCAGCCTGACGTTGCGACTGGCAGGCGGCAGAAAACGCCGGTATTCCGTATTGGAGAGCCAGTCGGCATCTGCGGCCACCAGGATCTTCTGTTCCCGTCCATTGTGCGTGCGCAGGAGTGCCAGGGCCGTTACCTGCGCCTGGCCGGTATCACCGGGCAGGGCGCTGTATTGCTTATTGGCCTTATCAGGCTCTATCAGGTCCGTGGTCCTCCAGGCCTTACCCGGAGCGGTCTGCATCACCGGCACATAGCGGAAACTGCTGTCCGGCGTCCAGCTCAGTGAAGCGGCGCCCGTCATAATGATGGGCACAGGATTGGCCTTCATCCTTTCAAAATCCGGCGCAAAGACCGGGCAGCCAGGAGAAAAATCATTCAGGACCAGGTCGGGTTGCACATCCCTGTTATGCTGCACCAATACCCCCGGTTGCAGGCTGATACCCCAGGTAGCCAGCAAAGGCGCCAGCAGGGCCTGCCTGCCAGGTTCCGACAATACCATCAGGTTTCCGCCTTTGTTCACATAGTTCCGGATATCGCTTAACAGTTGCTCACTCAATGGCTCCAGCGGATCAGAGATCACTAATACCGACAAGGTTGCAGGATCCAATGGCTGCCCTTCTGTGATCTCCCGGAGGGAAAAGCCCTGGTTGACCAAAGCCCCCCGCACCGTTAGGGCGGCAGTCATGATCTTATGATCCCGCTCCCGGATCTCACGGATATTCCGCTCCCCATGCCCTGCCAGGAAACCCACTACCGGCGAGGGTTCCAGCAGCTGCTTCATAGCAGCAGCGATCTCTGGTTCACTGGGGAAGATAAAATTATCTTCAAACAACCGCAGCACGGCCTGCCGATCCCCCATGGTCACCACCCGTACTATACGGTTCTCTTCCGGCAGCAGGTTGATCCGCTCCCGGATCTGCTGTGGGGTAAGAAAAATACCGGGGTCTATTTTTTCTGTCTTTGCTATTTTCCGGGCAATCCCTTCCACCGAAAGGTTGGGGTTGGAACTGAAGAGGTAGTCATTGGTAGAGGTATCGTAATAGTATACGTACTCTTCTTTGAGACCGGGCATAAACCGCCGCCAGTCGTCCGTACGCGCCAGGTCAACATTCCGCTGATCCGGTTTCATGTAATAGAAGTAATTGTCCAGCGCATTGGCATAGGTGGTGATGGTCACCGGTCCTTTCAGCTGGCTGATCAGCTCCTGGCTGGCGGGTGTCAGCGTACGTTCCTTATTGACGGTCAGGTCAGCATAGGCCAGCAGGCCCGGGCGGGTGCTGATATAGCCAATGATGAGCGCTGCCAGCAACAGCCCGGTGTAACGGGCAGTATGCACCAGGAAAGACTTCGACTGCCGGCCTGCTTTCAGTTTCAGGATACTGAAACCGAGGAACAGGGAGATATAGACCAGGAAATACACTACATCCTTGCTGATGACCAGACCGGCAATCATCTGGTCGGCCCGGCCGGCAATAGACAGCAGGTAAGTGAGGTCACGGACCAGGTCCATCCCCTGCCCCAGCCTGCCGATATAATTGAGGATACTCAGCACCACCAGGGTACTGATAGCCGCCACTACCTGGTAAGAAGTGAGGCAGGACATGAAAAGCCCGATGGCTGCATAGGAGCAGGCCAGCAGGTACAGGCCCAGCAGACCACCCAGGAGAAAAGGCAGATCAAGATTGGGTACCGCATAATACGCTGCAATAATGTAAGGACAGAGCAGCAGGAGCAACATACCTGCATACACCATCATGGACAGGAATTTGCCCATGACTATCTGCGTGGTGCTGACGGGTGAGGAAAAGAGCAGCTTGATAGAGCCGCTGCCTATTTCCCGGCTCATCAGCCCCATAGTGAGCAGGGGCATGAACAGGAACAGCTTCTGCTGCACGTTGATAAACAACCCCTCTGTTAAGGGGTTGGTGAAGAAGGCCTGTGTCAGCGGGGGGATGTTCATACCTGCCTCCTGCATACTATTCAGCATGTCCACCAGGTATGCATAATGAAAACCATTCTGAAAGCTGAATACAATAAGCACCAGCCAGGCCACGGGCGAGTAGAACAGCGTGCTCAGTTCCAGCCTGGCTATCCTGAAGATCATAGTCATAATAAAAAGTTTACCAACTACCGGTTGGCAGCATTTGATAATTGGGCAAAAATGAGGTCCAGCGAGATCCTGTCGGGCGTCAGCTCCTTGAGCTGCCACTGCTGGTCCAGGCTGGCCCGGATCAGCGCTTCGGAAATATCCGCGCCCTCTTCAAAGAAGATCCTTAGTTGCCTGGCCGTTAAAAACTTCACCTGCGTAACACCGGGAATGGCCAGCAGGGCCTGTTCCGAAGGCGCCGCTTCCATTAGCACCAGGACGCTGCGGGGCTTTACATAATTCCTGAAATTATCCATGCTGCCCGCAAAGACCAGTTTCCCCTGCTCAATCATCCGGATCTCATCACAGAGCACTTCCACTTCAGAAAGGATATGGGTAGAAAAGATCACCGACCTGTCCTTTGCAATATCCCGGATCAGGCTCCTGACCTCCAGGATCTGGTTGGGATCCAGTCCATTGGTAGGTTCATCCAGCACTACCAGTTTGGGTTTATGGATGATGGCCTGCGCAATGCCCACCCGCTGCCGGTAACCACCGGAGAGGTTGCGGATCAGGCGGTGGCTGAAATGCGCCACACCGCATCGTTCCTTGGCCTCTTCAAGGGCTGCCGGCACCTGCTTTTTGGGGATGCGCCGGAGATAGGCGCAGTGCTGCAGGTATTCATTCACGGTAAGGTCTGTATGCAGGGGCGGGCTCTGCGGCAGGAACCCGATCTGCTGTTTGGCTTCCTTTGGATATTTGCCCAGGTCAATACCGTCAATCAGTACGCGGCCGGCTGTTTGTTGCAGCACCCCGCACATGATATTCATGGTGGTGGACTTGCCGGCCCCGTTGGAGCCCAGCAAGCCCAGTATACCACACTGGTTGATGGAGAAATTAATATCCCGTATCGCCCAGGCGGTCTGGTACCGGTGCGATAGCTGCTGTACGTCCACAATTGGCTGGCTCATAAAAATTGGGTGCTCAGAGAAATTTAAGGTTAGTTGTAACTGGGGTTCTGGCCTACATTGGGTGCTGCCTGCACATCAGTCAGCGGGATGGGATATAATTGCCTGCGCGTATCCCAGACATTCCCTTTTTCTGTGGCCAGTACCGTCATCACGGCATCAATGGTACCGGTACGTTTCAGATCCAGCCAGCGATGGCCCCATTCAGCAAATAATTCCCGCTGCCTTTCAGTAGCTATCAGCGTCAGCATCTCTTCCCGGGTGCCGGCGCTCAGTTCACCCTGCCCTGCACGGGCGCGAACGGCGTTGAGGTCTGCTTCCGCACCATCGGCGCCGGCCAGCTTACTTTGCTCCGCACGGGCTTCCGCACGGATCAGGTATTGCTCGCCCAGTCGCAGCACCATCAGGTATTCTTTCAGCTCGCTATGGGGCACGGGTTCATTATTGCCCATTTTGTATTTGAAGGGAAAATAAAAGGTCTGCATATCAGGCGTTACTTCCCCGATCCAGTCGGTCCGGCGCTTATCATCCACGGCAAACAAATCCAGCAGCTGCTGCCGCATGGCGGCGGGGCTGCCGTATTCAGGGCCCCAGACCAGGATAAAGGCCAGGCCATCCTGTGTATTGTAATTGCGATCCACCGGCTGCAGCTGCCAGATAGCTTCGGGACTGTTCTTCAGAAAAGCATCATTGGGTTCGGGCAGGTAATAGGCAGCATTCTCGAGTACTTCAGTAGCAGCGGCTTCGGCCAGCGCCCATTTGTCCTGGTACAGGTAAACCCGCGCCAGCAGGGCCTGCGCCACTGCACGGTTGGGGCGCACACGCTCTTCTGTTGTGGTGACCACATCCGCCGCCCGGTAATCATTGCCCAGCAGCTTCAACGCTTCTTCCAGGTCGGTTTCTATCTGTGCATACACACTGGCCACAGGCGCACGGCCCAGCAGCCGGTTGGCAGCATAATCTGTGCTGGTAGCCATGGGAACAGTCCCCCAGTAATTCACCAGGTAGAAATAACAGAAAGCACGGATGAAATGCGCTTCGCCCATCAGCTGGTCGCGGACAGGGGCTGTAACACCGGTGGACAAAGGCAGCTGCTCCAGCGCATCATTGCAGGAATAGATGAACTTGTAGTACCAGTCCCACCACAGGGCTTCGCGACTGCTTACATTGTTCATATAATGCGCCTGTGCAATGGTATTGGAAACATCATAGTTGGTCAGCTCATCCGCCATCAGGCTGCTCAGCAGGCTGACGCCGCTGGTGCCGCTGATAGCATAGGAAGCGCTCATATCCGCCAGTACGCGGGTGAGTACGGAAGCGGCAGTGGCATTATCGGCAAAGGCATCTTTGGCGGTCAGCTTATTACCGGGGATATCCGTTTCTACAAATTTGGAACAGCCGCCCAGCAGGCTGCCAAGCACCAGCAGGCTGGCGACTGGCCTCAACAGGCGGGTGGACAAAAGCGGTATAAAAGAAAAACGATTCATGAACGGAATGATTTATAATTATTGTCAATTAGTTACTGGTCATTATAAACTGGCCTGTATCCCGAAAGTGAACATTTGCAGGGGCGGCAGGTTGGTGAGCGACTGGTTCTCCGGATCACGTCCTTTGTAGGAAGTAATGGTCAGCAGGTTCTGCGCTTCCACAAAGAATTTCAGCTGCTGCATCCGGATGGGCCGCAGCATTTTCTCCGGCAGTTCATAGGCCAGGGAGATATTCTTGAGGCGGATATAGGAGGCATCTGTATAGGCCAGGTCGCTGTACTCAGAATAATTGGCCAGGCTGTAGTTCTGGCTGAACTTTTGGATATTGGTAACATCACCGGGTTTCTGCCAGCGTGCCAGCGCCGTAGTGGGCTGGTTGCCGGAATAGAAAGCGCCGGCGTAGCCACCGTTGGTCAGTGCAAAACGGCCTTTCTGTTTTACAAACTGGAACAGGAAATCCAATGTAAAGCGCTTAAACGTGACCGTATTAGTCAATCCGCCGAAGAACCGGGGTGTATAGATCATACTGGCCAGCAGGTCCTCACTGTCCGGCATGGTGGTCAGGCTTCCATCATTTTTCAGGAACTGGAACTCGCCCGTAGCAGGATCCACACTATGGTATTTGTACTGCTTTACCATATCCAGGGGCTGACCGATCACATACTGGTAATAATAACCGGACAATTCAAAATCAGGGTAGCTGACCAGCTTATTGCGGGAGATGGTCAGGTTGGCGGTAGTGGTCCAGCGCAGGTCTTTCTGCCGGATATTATCGGAGCTGAGGGTGAACTCCCAGCCGGTGTTGCGTACCAGGGCAGGCAGGTTAGCCTGTACATTGGTGAACCCGGTAAAGGAAGGCAGCGCATAGCCTACCAGCTGGTTATCGGACTCATTGCGGTAGAAACTGGCGCTGACATTGATTCGGTTCTCCCAGAAACCCAGTTCCAATCCGGCTTCCAGCTTGCGGTTGATCTCCCAGGAATAATCCGGGTTGAAAAGATTGTCGGCCGCCAGCCCGATCACGCCCTGGTAGGGATTGTTATTGGAAGAAGTGCCCATAATGGAATAGGTGTTCACAAACTGGTAATTGCTGATCTGGTCGTTCCCGGAGCTGCCATAGCTGGCACGCAGCTTACCAAAGCTGAGCCAGGGCAGGCTGCTGCTGACAAAATGCTCTTCAGAGAAGATCCAGCCCAGGCCAACGGCGCCGAAATTACCTGTGCGTTTGCCGGGACCGAATTTGTTGGAAGCGTCACGGCGACCGGTAATATTCAGCAGGTACTTGTCCTGGTAGCGGTACGATACCCGGCCAAACAGGGAGGCATACCTGTAATTGGCAATAGCCGTACCCAGGGCCACTACACGGGAAGCAGAGTTGATATCTTCCAGCAGTTTCTCATTCACATATCCTTCGCCGGCCATCCTGTTCCCTTCACTGACATTATCCTGGAAAGAGCTGCCTACCAGCACCTGCAGGGTGCTGCTGTTAAATTTCTTTTCGTAGGAGAGCTGGGGATCAATATTCCAGGAGCGGGTAAAGCTGTTGGCAAAACTGGCGGTGCTGGGCGTAGGTCCCCAGGAAGGATCAATGGTGCTGGCAGGATAGGTGGATACCTGCGATTGCTGCAGCCTGTTGAAACCAAAGCTGGCCCTGAAATCCAGGCCATCGGCAATTTTATATCCTATGGAAGCATTGGCCAGCAGGTTATTGGTCTTATTGCGGAAAATGCGGCGCAGGTGGGCAAAGGGATTGTCCCAGGTAGACGGCGATACATCAGTAGCGCCCCAGTTGAGGGTGCCATCCGCATTATAGGGTTCGGGCGCATTTGGCGCCAGGAGGATATACTGGCTGAAATCCAGCGGCGGCAGATCGCTGGCGTCTTCAGAATAGTTGACACCGGCGGAGAACTGAAATCTTTTGCCGGCAGGCATGCTGCTGAGCTGCAGGTGAACGGCATTGTTCCTGTTGGAACCGTCGCCGGGGAATACAGTGGTTTCGCGGCGGTGATTGACACCGGCCGTGTACTGCAGCTGTTCGGTGCCACCCGTGATAGAAGCCCGGGCCTGGCGGTACTGGGCAGTGCCGCCGGTGAACAGGTCCTGCCAGTCGGTATCACGATCCTGGTCCCAGTAGATCAGGTCCGGCGCATTGTATTCATCCGGCGTTTCGCCATCATTGGCAAAAGCCTCCTTGCGCATGGCCAGGTATTGTTCATTGTTCAATACGTCCAGCTTACGGGCTACCCGGCCAAAACCTTGCGTGAAGCCAAGGTCAACCCGTGGAGCAGCTACCTTGCCTTTTTTGGTAGTGATAAGGATCACGCCATTGGCGCCGCGGGCGCCGTAAATGGAAGTGGCGTCTGCATCTTTCAATACTTCAATACTTTCAATGTTCGTCAGGTTAACGAAGTTGAGCGTACTGCCGATACTGTTCACCGGTCCCAGCAATCCTTCCACCAGCTGGGAGGGATAGAGGATACCATCCACAATGATCAGCGGATCATTACCGGAATTGATACTGTTGCGGCCGCGGATCTGCAGTTTATAGCTGGAGCCCGGCACGCCGGACTGCTGTACTATCTCCAGGCCCGGCACCCGGCCCTGGATAGCCTGCAGGGGATTCACTACGGGCTGGTTTTCCAGGTCGCGGGAGCTGACCCTGGACACATTACCGGTAGAGAGCCGGCGGCTTTCCGTATAATAGCCTTTATTGATCACTACCTCTGTCATAGCTGCATCGGTCAGCTGCAGGGTCACCAGGATACCTTCAGAAGAATTCAGGACGGCGCCCATATGGCCCTCGCTGAGTACCGCGGTAGCACCGCCATTCTCAGACTGGCGGATGCCCATAGTGATAGTATGATACCCTACATAGCTGACCACCAGGATATCGCCGTCATTGGCGTTGATCCGGTAGCGGCCATTGGCATCAGAGGAAAAATTCTGTTTGCTGCTGAGGTTGCTGATGGTAGCGCCGGCCAGGGGCCTGCCTTCTGCCGTCAGGATCTTACCGGTAATGGGAAAAAAAGCGGCCGGCCTGCTGGCAGGTGCGGCAGGCCTTGCCTCCCGGGCCGGCTTTGGCGTGAGGAAGATGCTCTTACTGCGGACAGCATATTTCAGGGGCTGGTCCAGGAAGAGCTTATCGAGGAATGCTGTGAGTGGCAGCTGGCGGGCCTCAATGGTCACCAGCTTCGCCTGCTCCAGTTCTTTTTTGGAATAGAGGAACACATAACCGGTCTGTTTCTCTACAGCGGCCAGTACCTTTTCCAGGGGCTGGGCCTTTGCCGAGAAAGTGATGTCCTGCGCCAGGGAATTGGCGGAGACCTGTAATACAGCAGCCGTAAGTAGTAATGCGGTCAGCTTCATGATCAGCATAGTTTTGGTGGGCAGCCGGCGTAGGACCGGCTGATGAGCCTTAAAAAGCATTATTTTGCATTTTACCCGCCGCAGCCTTGGCAAAGGCGGGGCGGTTTGGGTGAATGAATACAGTCCTGAACGGGACAATAATTGTTCTTGAGCCCAGATCGTAACCGTTCCGACTCTCACCTCGGAACGGTTTTATTTTGGGCCTGCTATATGGACGCCTGCAGGCGGTGACTTTATTGGCGGAGGATAAGTGTTCTACCTTCCATATGGCATTGCAATCCCAGGCCCGACAGGAATTCAAGCACATCCTGCAGCATAACGGCCCTGTCCATTTTACCCCGGAGCAGCAGCCCGGGTACAGGACCCTCATATTTTACCTGGATATCGTACCAGCGCTCCAGCTGGCGCATGGCCACTGGCAGGCTGCAATCATTAAAGTTAAAGAGACCATTCTTCCAGGCCATTACCTGGGAGAGATCGGGCGAGGAAAGACTTAGGACAGCGGGCTTATTGACGGCAGCTATGGGCCAGCCGGCCTGCTGGCCCGGTTGCAATAACAGGGCTTTTCCCCCGGCTATCACTTTCACACTGCCTTCCAGCAGCGTGGTGCGGACAGCTCCATCATCGGCATAGCTGTTGATATTGACCTGGGTGCCCAGCACCTGCACGGTACAATGGTCGGCGGCCTCTATAAAAAAGGGCTTGCGCGCATCCGGCGCTATTTCAATATACACTTCACCGGTGACCCTGACCCTTCTTTCCCCGCCGGTAAAAGCAGTAGGATAGCGCAGGCTGGAAGCGGCATTCAGCCAGACCTTACTGCCATCAGGCAGGGTGAGCTGGTATTGGCCGCCCCGGGGAGTGGACAGGGTATGCAGCTGGGCGGACCGGGTGCTGCCGGAATAATCCAATTGACCGGCCTGGTTGGAAACGGCCAGTCCTTCCTGCTGCCAGATACGGCCCCGGAGGATGTCCAGGGTCAGCTGCTGTCCGTCAGCCAGGGTAAGCAGGGCCCTGTTACCGCCGGGCGGCAGGTTAACGGGTGCTGCCGGCGTTCCGGTGGTAGAAGGCCCTGCAGTGTTACGCAGCACTGTCCAATAGGCTACGGATCCTACAAGCAAGGTTATGGAAGCCGCTACCAGCCATCGTTGCCAAAGAGGCGTTACACGGTGGTGCGGGGTATGTACATGTTTTTCTGTTGCAGCATGCTGTTCGGGCAGCAGGGCCAGCAGTTCCGCCCAGGCAGTATCCAGTTCAGCCGGAGATGAAACCTGGTCGGGTTGCAGACCGGCATTGGCCAGCGCCTGCTGAAAATACTGCGCCTGCGCAGCATCATCACCGGCTTCAATAGCGGCAAACAGGGCTTTCACCTCGTCAGGGCTGGCCTGGCGGGTGACATACAGTTGCCAGAGTTGTTCAATATTTTTGGTTGGCTGGGGCATAGGCTCCGGATTAAAGGCGTTTTAAAAAGAGGAGTGTACCAGTGGCGGCAAAACTTTTTTTTCAGAGGCAGGTCGTTAGGGGTGCAGACAAGGTTTTATTGGACGAACCAGGGGCAGACCAACTGGCTGTGCAGACACTGTTTTTAACGGACAAGCCAGGGGCGGCCCAATCGGCAACATCACTACAACTATTGCAGAACTTTTTAATGAAACAGCCAGGCCAGCAATAAGAGCGTCAGCGGATCGGCATGCTCCTGGAGGTAGGCTCGGATATTTTGCAGGGCGCGGGCCAGGTGATTGCGCACCGTGTTACGGCTCAGGCCAAGGCGGTCCGCCATCTCCTGGTAGCTCAGTTCCTGTTCCTGCTGCAGGAGATAGATGATGCGCTGCTGCTCCGGCAAACTGTCTACCGCCTGCTGTACCAGCTGTTGCAGCCGGACCAGATCATACCGGTGCTGCTGTTCTGTTTCCCCGCTATGTCCGGCCTGCTGTAACAGGTATTGGGCCTGCACTTCACGGGACTGGCGCCGGATACGGTCAAAGGAACGGTTGGCGGTAATGCGGTAAAGATAGGCGGCAGGCTGTTCTACCAGGGGCAGATCAGACCGGTGCGCCCATAGTTGCAGGAACACTTCCTGGATGATCTCTTCCGCCCAATAAGCTGATTGAAGGAGTTTGCCGGCATTCCAGCGCAGGGGATCGTAATACAACCGGAACAGCTCACTGAACGCCTGTGTATCTCCCCCGGCAATACGGGAGAAAAGGGTCTTATCTCTTGACAGTTCGTTTATAGGGCACGCGTTTTTAACCACGTAAACTTAAAGAAAAGTCACAATACACCTGTGGTTTTGTCGCACCTCACCCGAGTCTTTTGCCCGAACAACTGTAAGTTTGTTCCTCAAACCTGCGCATATGACAAGATCCCGGACCGCCGCTAAAGCCCCGGCAGCAAAAGCAGCTGCCAGATTTGAATCGGTAGACCAGTACCTGGCCCTTTTGGCTCCTGCCGCCCGCAAAGTGGCGCAGCAAATGCGTAAGACCATCAAAAAACAGGCGCCCGGCGCGGAAGAGGTCATCAGCTACAATATGCCTGGCTACAAGCTTAATGGGCTGCTGATCTGGTTCGCCGTCTGGAAAGAACATATCGGGCTTTATCCAACGCCCAATGCCATTGAATTTTTCAAAAAAGAGCTGGCGGGTTATGCCTGCTCCAAAGGCGCCATCCAGTTCCCGCTGGATCAGCCCCTGCCGCTGGAACTGATAGCGCGCATCGTAGCGTTCCGGGTGGAAGAGCTGCAAAATAAAAAGAAGCGCTGAGAGGTACAGGGATTGGATGGGAGATAAGTTTTTCCCTCCGGGAGATGAGATGCGGCACTGCACAAACACTACAAACAGTGACAGGCCGGAAAACAGGGAGGCAACTTTTCCCTCCGGGAGATGAATAACAGGGTTTTGCCAAAGCAACAAACTGTTACAGGCGAGTAGCAATACAGAGAAGATTTTCCCTCCGGGAGATGTGATGCGGCGTTGCACAACAACTATTCCCTCCGGGAGATGAGATGCAGCACTGCACAAACACTACAAACAGTGACAAGCTGGAAAACAGGGAGGCAACTTTTCCCTCCGGGAGATGAGATGCGGCGCTGCAAAGTTTCAGGTCAGGAGCCGGTATACCGTAAGTACCATGATCAGCCCCAATATACTTCCATAGATATGTTTATTGTACCGCGCCAGCCACAGCGGTAAGAAGATATCGAAATTGTCTTTTTCCGGAGTGCTTGTACCTGCATAGCGGCGGGCCAGCAAGGTCAGCGGACAAAAGAAGCGACAACTGATCAGCGCCAGTATCTCTCCCGTCAGTAACCCATACCCGATCCATAACCACCTGTCTATTTTATCCATACTCACGGCATAGAGCATATAGAAGATAACCACGTTGAAGAAAAGCCAGATCAGCGTGTGTACAATTTTTATGATCAGCAAAATGCTCCTGTTTGTCATACGGCTCATGAGGGCCATACCGGCCAACTGATGGAATATAACCACCTGCCTGTTCCTGGTTGCTGACCAGGATCAGCCCCACTCCTGATATCCTGTGCAAACCTATCCGGCAGCCTGGAATTAATCTATCATTAATGCATAGAATGCCCCTGTATATTTCCTGTCCATCCATGGTTTCCCTATTTTTGCTCCGCTCCTAACATTGCGTTTTCGTGTTGACCCACGAAGACAGAAATTATAATTTCTAACCAGATGAAACCTTGCTTTTCGCTCCTGTGCCTTATCCTTCTTGTTGCTTCGCACACCCAGGCCCAGAACAACCCCAGTCCCGATGAACGTGCCATTGTCAGCGCCGGCAAAGAAGTTCGCTTCACCGTGCTCACGCCCGGCCTCATCCGGATGGAATGGGACAGCACAGGAGCTTTTACCAACAACGCCTCTTTTGTGATCGTCAACCGCCGGCTACCGGTACCCTCCTTCAAACAATCTACCAAAGGAGGCTGGCTCAGCATCAGCACCAGCACGCTTGAACTTCGGTACAAGCTGGGGGCAGGAAAATTCAATGCCGATAACCTGACCGTCCGGTACCTGGCCGCCGGCAAGACCGGCTTCAACTGGAAACCCGGCATGGTCCAGAAAGCCAACCTCAAAGGCACCGCCCGCACACTGGACGGTTATGATGGGGATACCTATCATAACGGTAATAAGCTCCAGCTGGAAGACGGCCTGCTGGCCCGCGATGGCTGGCACCTGCTGGATGATTCCCGCTCCTTCCTGTTTGATAAGAGCGACTGGCCCTGGGTGGAAGAAAGAAAGAATGCCGGGATCGACTGGTATTTCATGGGCTATGGCAACCAGTACAAAACAGCCCTGGCAGATTATATTAAAGTCGCCGGTAAAGTCCCCCTCCCGCCCCGCTATACTTTCGGCTATTGGTGGTCGAGATACTGGGCTTATTCCGACAATGAACTGCGCGACCTGGTCCGCAACTTCAACAGGTTCCAGGTTCCCCTGGATGTACTGGTCATTGATATGGACTGGCATACCACCGATAGCGTAGGCGCTCCCCGCGATGAATTCGGGCAGTCAAAATGGTGGACCGGCTGGACCTGGAACAAAGGACTGTTCACCCACCCTGAAAAATTCCTGCAGTGGACCAATGAACGGCACCTGAAGACCACCCTCAACCTGCACCCCGCCTCCGGCATCGCCCCTTTTGAAGAGCAATACGCTGCGTTCGCCCAAAAAATGAATTTTGACACCAGCGCCCGCCGCAATATCCCCTACATTGGATCCGACAAGCAATTCATGCAGACCCTGTTTGATGTAGTGCTGAAACCCATGGAACAACAGGGCGTGGACTTCTGGTGGCTCGACTGGCAGCAGTGGGGTGAAGACAAAAAGATCAAAGGCCTCAGCAATACCTGGTGGCTCAACTATATGTTCTTTACCGCCATGGAACGCAGCCGTAAAGAAAGACCCATGCTCTATCACCGCTGGGGCGGACTGGGTAACCACCGCTACCAGATCGGCTTTTCCGGCGACGCCTATGTTACCTGGAAATCCCTGGAATACCAGCCCTATTTCACCAATGCCGCTTCCAACGTACTCTACGGCTACTGGAGCCATGATATCGGCGGTCACCAGATCCCGAAGAATTTCACCGGGCTGGATCCCGAACTATATACCCGCTGGATGCAATACGGCGCCCTTAGCCCGGTCTTCCGCACCCACTCCATGAAGAATGCCCTGCTCAATAAAGAGATCTGGAATTTCAGGGGCGAATACTTCGACGGACAGTACGATGCCATCAAGCTCCGTTACGCCCTGGCGCCCTATATCTATACCATGGCCAGGAAGACCTATGAAACAGGTATTTCGCTTTGCCGGCCTATGTACTACGACTACCCTACCAACCAGGAAGCCTATGATCTTGACCGGCAGTACCAGTTTGGGGATGATATCCTGGTAGCGCCTATCGGTGCGCCCTCGGTAGATGGCCGCAGCACCGTAAAAGTATGGCTGCCGTCCGGCAACGACTGGTACGAATGGCATACCGGCACCCGGCTCAAAGGCGGACAGGTCCTGGAACGCAGCTTTGCCATTGACGAATACCCCATCTATGTAAAAGCAGGGACCGTACTGCCCATGTACCTGGACAATGTGCAGCACCTGGATGAAAACCCGGACACCCTGCGCATCGGCATCTTCCCTGGCGCCGCCGGACAAACGAAGATCTATGAGGATGCCGGCAACGATCAGCAATATGACACCCATTATGCACAGACAACGGTCAGTACTGCCATCAAAGCAGACAGCAGCCTGACCCTCACTATTGAACCCCGGCAGGGGCAATATCCCGGCATGAAACCGACCAGGACTTACCAGCTGACCCTCTACGGTGCACAGATGCCCGAACAGGTACTGCTGAACGGCCAGGCGGTGAACTGGAACAATAGCGGCAATAGCGTCAGCTGGCGCTATAACGGAAGAGAAATGAGCGTGAACATCCAGCTGCCTTCCCTCCCGGCTGATCAGCAGACTATCGTTACCGTACAATATGCGTCCGGAAAATATGCAGACATCAATGGCCTGCCCCAGCTGTTCAAACGCCTGAGCAAGGCCACCACCGCACTTAAATTCAAGAATGCCGGACTGGTGCTGCCGAGAGCCTGGGCCCGTACGGAAGAGACCAACCTGCTGCTGGAATATGAACCACAGAATTTCCAGTCGCTGGTCAACAGCTTCCGTGAACAATATGCGCATATGCCGGAACTGATCCGTACTGTAAAGCTGGATGCAGCCATAGAAGAATGGTACCTGAAAAGCCTCGGGCTGCGTTAAGCGCCAGGCTTTTTCTGGCATTCCATCAGTGGCAGCATGGCGGCCGGCTGATCCGGCTGATCAACCGGCCGCCAGCTTCATCAATGCCGGGTTTGCCGGGGCAGGTTTTTCTCCTAACCGGCCGCATTCAGGCATTGTTTGAAAAATATAATGATTAATTTGAATTGTACAATTGCCGGTTTGCCGGCACGCCATAGTTTTGCGTATCCATTCAACTAAAGCCGTTTAATTATGATACAAGCAAAAGCATATGCTGCGCAGACGCCGGAGACAGACCTGGCGCCCTGGGCATTTGAACGCAGGGAAGTAGGCGCACATGATGTCCAGCTGGAAATACTGTATTGTGGCGTATGCCACTCGGACCTCCACCAGATCAAGAACGACTGGTTCCCCGGCATTTTCCCCATGGTGCCCGGTCATGAGATCGTGGGCAGGGTGATCAAGGTGGGTGACCACGTAAAGAACTTCAAGACAGGTGAGCTGGCTGGAATTGGCTGTATGGTGGATTCCTGCCAGGTGTGTGAAAATTGCAAGGAAGGGCTGGAGCAATACTGCCTGGAAGGCAATACACAGACCTATAATAACAATGACCGCAGCGGTATTCCCACCTACGGTGGTTACTCCAATACCATTGTTGTGCGGGAGGAATTTGTACTGCATGTTTCCGAGAAACTCAACCTGGCAGCTACCGCTCCGCTGCTCTGCGCCGGTATCACTACCTGGTCGCCCCTGCGCCACTGGAAAGTAGGCAAAGGTCATAAGCTGGCTGTTCTGGGCCTGGGCGGCCTGGGCCATATGGCGGTAAAATTCGGTGTGGCCTTTGGCGCCGAAGTCACTGTACTCAGCACTTCTCCTTCCAAGGAAAAAGCGGCTAAGGAACTGGGTGCTCACCATTTTGTAGTGACTTCTGATCCTGCACAGGTGAAAGCCGTAAAGAATACTTTCGATTTCATCCTGGATACCGTGTCCGCCCCGCATGATATGAACCTCTACCTGTCCCTGCTGCGGACCAATGGTACGCATATCACGGTAGGCGTTCCGCCGGAGGCCATGTCCATCCATCCTTTTTCACTGCTGGGTGGTCGCAAGAGCGTTGCCGGTTCCGGCATCGGCGGCATTAAAGAGACCCAGGAAATGCTGGACTTCTGCGCCGAGCACAATATCACTTCAGATATTGAGCTGATCAATATCAAGGATATCACCACTGCCTACAAGCGGATGGAGAAAGGCGATGTGCGCTACAGGTTTGTAATTGATATTGCTACGTTGTAAGTTACACCGTAAAAATACAGGAAGGGTATCTCAGCACTGAGGTACCCTTTTTTATTGCCATTCCGTTATAGTGATCAACAGTTCAACACAACGCATTAAACCGTTATTCCCGCCAGATCAGTACCAGCATGCCCTGCAAATTGGTATATTTGGTACGAACCAAAAAAAGGCCGCATGAAGAAACAACTTATCCTTTTTTGTCTGTTGCTGGTGACAGCCCTTGGGGGGACTGCCCAAAGCATCAACGGCAGCTGGTCCGGAACACTCTCTTTCCAGGGCATGGAGATACCCCTGATCTTTCATATTCAGCAGGCAACCGACGGCAGCTATACCACTACCATGGACAGCCCCAAGCAGGGCGCCAAAGGACTGGCCACCAAACAGACCACCCTCAATGGTCAGGAGCTGCTCATTGACGCCTCCAACCTGGGCATTCAGTATAAAGGATTGTTTGAACCCGACAGCAACCGGATCACCGGCACCTTTTCGCAGGGCGGCGCCAACCTGCCCCTGGTGCTGACCAATGGCAATATCCCTGAAAAGAGGGAAGCCATCAAGGTCAAACGTCCACAGGACCCCACCAGCTTTCCCTATAAACAAGAGGAAGTCAGTTTCAATAGTACTGCCACCGGGGTGACCCTGGCCGGTACCCTCACCCTGCCCGAAGGCAAGGTCAAAAAAGTAGTGGTGCTGATCAGCGGCTCCGGTCCGCAGAACCGCAATGAAGAATTAGCGCCTTTTAATCACCGGCCCTTCCTGGTATGGAGCGACTGGCTCACCCGCCAGGGCATTGCCGTCCTCCGCTACGACGACCGCGGCGTAGAAAAATCCACCGGTAATTTCCAGTTATCCACTACCGCCGATTTCGCTAACGATGCAGAAGCTGCCGTTACCTTCCTGAAGAGCAGACCTGAGCTTAAAGGCGCCGCCATCGGCCTGTTAGGACATAGTGAAGGCGGCATCATTGCTCCCATGGTAGCCAGCAGGAACAAGGACGTACAGTTTGTAGTGATGCTGGCCGGCCCCGGCGTTCCCATTCCTGAATTGATGGTCAGACAGAATGCTGACCAGCTGCGACTTTCCGGCGCTCCGGACAGCATGGTACGCAGCAGTGAGACCATCAACCGCGCCATCTATTCAGATATCCATCAGTTGAAAGACCTGCCCGAAAAAGAATTCGCGACCGCCCTGGAAAAAGCCATCATCACCCAGCTGACCAAAGCAGCCCCCTCAGCAGATACCAATGTCCTGCAGGATGCGGCCAAAGGCATTGCCGGTCCCATCTCCTCGCCCTGGTATCGCTACTTCCTCGGCATTGATCCTGCTACTTACCTGTCTAAAGTGAAATGTTCCGTGCTGGCCATCAATGGCAGCCTCGACAGCCAGGTGAGCAGTGAGCCCAACCTGGCCGCTATCCGCACCGCCCTCCAGCAGGCAGGCAATAAAAAAGCCAAGGTCATTGACCTGCCCGGCCTCAATCACCTGTTCCAGCAGGCCAGTACCGGCAGCGTACAGGAATATGGCCAGCTGGAAGAAACAGTCAACCCGGCCGCCTTGCAGCTGGTGTCCGACTGGATCCTCACACTGAAATAACGCACCCCAGTCGCTCGCCTCTGGCGAGTGACTGTTATTCCATCGCCTCCGGCGAACAGCGCCAAACGGCCCCATTTCCCCGGACACATTTCCCGAATCCTCCTTTCAGACAACACATACTGAATTTTGGACAAATCCCGGAGCAGGCTTTTGGTAGCTTTGTGTTGTCATTTTTCATCAACGTAAACAACCGGACAATATGAAAAAAACAGTCCTGATCGGTTGGTGCGCCATGTTCTCCTTCCAGGCATCCGCGCAATTCTTCAACGAAACCGTTAAAGACCTGTACCAGCAGGCAACGGGGCAGAATGATTCCCTGCAGCTGTTCCAGCTCAAACAGGAACAGATCCAGGTAGACCGGCAATCGGTCCGCTTCAATTACCTGCCCCGTGTCAGTTTTACCGGTACTTATACCCGGCTGAACGACGATATCGTTTTTCCCGAAAACCTCCAGCAATTGCTGATGGGCACCCAGGCCCTGCTCATCAAGGAAAAACTGGGTATGGGTTTCAACGCTACCCTGCCGCCCACCGTGCAGCTGCAACCCGTGGATCCTATCCAGCGTAAGGATATCCTGAAGACCACTGTTAACGGGCAATGGCTCCTGTTCAGCGGCTTCAAGGTCAGCAATGGCCTCAAAGCCTACCAGCACCAGCAGCAGGCCGTCAGCCACCTTACTCAAAAACAACAGGCCCGCCTCTGGCTGGACATTTCCGATGTATATGATAAGATGGCCCTGGTGTCCAGCTCCGACAATATCCTGGTAGCCTCAGCCAATATCCTGAAAGAACAGCGCCGCTTTGTGGAAGGCGCTATCAGCAATGGCCTGGCTACCCCGCTGGATCGTAAAAAAATTGAACTGGCTGAACAGCAGCTGAAGTTAAAACAACTGGAGAACCAGACCAGCAAGCGCCTGCTGCAACAGAAAATGCAACAGCTGACCGGCGCCGGCGCGGACAACCTCAGTCAATTACAACCCGTATTGACGCCGCTGACCACCATGGTCACGGAAGCGGCCGCAGAACGCGCAGAGATCCTGGCCCTCAACGAAGGCATTGAAGCCACCCACTACCAGGAGAAAGCAGCGCTGGCCGATTATGTCCCCAAAGTGGCAGCCTTTGGTCAGTATGAGCTGCGGGAAAAGGACCTTTCCCTGCTGGACCCCAAATGGTTTGCCGGCCTGCGCCTGCAATGGAATATTTTTGACGGCCTCAGCGCCCGCAATTCCGCCCGCAAAGCCGCCCTGGACCGCAAAGCACTGGAAGTGCAGAAGAAAGCAGCCCAGGACCTGATCACGCTGGGGCGCGACAAGGCACAGGAAGATTACCTGCTGGCCACCCAGAAAGTCACCCTCAAACAGGCAGAGATTGCACTCACGGAAGACACCTACGATTTCGTCAACAAACAGTACCGCAACGGGCTCACCGGCATCAAAGAAGTCCTGGATGCGCTGAACGACCTGGAAAAAGCCAGGTTCGGTCTGCAACAGGCCCTCTATGAACAACGGCGGGCAGTACTGCAATCCGCCGATATCAACGGTGTGCTTCTTCAACATATTTAACCAGCATCATTAAACGCAATACAGATGAAACGTATTCTATTTATAAGCAGCGGCTTCTTTTCCGGCATCCTGCTGGTAGCCTGCCAGTCGGGCAATCCCACCCAACCCGCACTACCGCAGGGCAAGGTCAAATTTGAATCCATTGCTGTAGCGCCCAAAGTAGCCGGCCGCATTGAAAAGCTGCTGGTACAGGAAGGCATGCAGGTGAAAAAAGGCGATACCCTGGCCATCCTCGGCGTACCCGAGATTGCCGCCAAACTGGAACAGGCTGAAGGCGCCATCACCAGCGCCAGCGGCCAGCTGGACCTGGCCCATCATGGCGCCACCAGGGACCAGCTGGACCAGGTGGCCGGTCAGCTGGATGCCGCACAGGCCCAGCTGGAATTTGCTGACCAATCTTTCAGGCGGGTGGAAAATATGTACCGGGACTCCCTGGTGCCTGCCCAGCAATATGATGAAGTACGCGCCAAATACAATGCGGCCAAAGCACAGGTGAAAGCCCTCAAAGCAAGGCAGCAGGAACTGGTCAGCGGCACCCGCCCTGAGACCATCCGCAGCGCCAAAGGCCAGCTGGATCGGGCCATCGGGGCCCGCAATGAAGTATTGCAGGCCGATAAGGAAAGATACCTGCTGGCCCCCGCTGATATGTCCGTGGAAAGCATCACCCTCAAAGAAGGAGAGCTGGCCACACCGGGTTATACCCTGGTCAACGGCTATGAGCTGAACAATACCTATTTCCGGTTCACCATCGGGGAGAACAGCATCAATGCCTATAAGACCGGAGACAGCTTTACCATCCAGGTCCCCAATACCAGCACTTCCATCCGGGCAAAAATAGTAGCGGTAAAACAGCTGCCCCGTTATGCAGACAATACCAGCACCTCCCCCAACCGCCAGGTGGGAGAAGGATTTTATGAATTGAAGCTGGTACCATTGCAACCGGCCGAAGCAAAGGCCCTGTACAATAATTCCACCGTGCTCCTGGAACGCGGACCGGTCCAACCCTAAAGCTATTACCATGAAACAGTTTATCCGGCTGCTCCGCACCGAATTCAAAAGGATCTTTTCCAACCAGGTACTGGTGGTCATTTTCTTTGGGGCGCCCCTGTTATACGGGATCACTTTTGTGTATGTATACCGGAAGGGAAAACTGACCAATATGCCGGTAGTGGTCATTGATGCAGACCATAGCGCCACCAGCGGCAAGTTCATTGATGCGCTGGACGATAATGAAAGTATCCAGGTGGTGAAAGTGCAGTTTGACGCCGGCAATATTGCAGCGGAGATGCCTTCCAAAGAATATGTGGCAGTGATCTCCATCCCGGCAGGCTTTGAATCCGCCATCCTGCAAAAACGCTATCCTGAGATCATGGCGGATATCAATACGGCCAACCTCGTCACAGCTAATTTTGCCAGCAGGGCCATCCAGACCGTCATGGGCACCCTGAGCGCCGGCATTGAGATAGAGGCCCTGAAAAAAGGCGGCATGGACCGGGAGACTGCCGCCCAGCGTTTTGAGCCCTTCCGCGTCAATTACACCCGCTTCTATAACCCTGCCGGCAATTATCTCTACCTCATGCTGCCCGGTATCCTGGGCACCATTATGCAGCAGGTGATCCTGCTGGGGCTGGGACTGGTATTTGCGCGGGATTTTGAGGATGGGTATTTCGGGAAGCTGGTGCGTCACAGCCGGTCTTCGCTGTACCATATCCTCCTGAAAATAACGCCCTTTATTTTGCTGACAACATTGATGTGGGGAGTAGTCGGTTCTTTCTTTGTGCTCTACGATATCGATATCCCGGTCTTTAACAGTGGTATGGCCGTACTGGTAGCGGTGTTCAGCCTGGCCTGCATGTTCCTCGGCATGCTGGTATCATTAGCCATTCCCAACCAGCTGCGGGCTACCGAACTGCTGATGGTGATAGCCACGCCCTCTTTCCTGCTCAGTGGTTTTACCTGGCCATTGGAAGGCATGCCGGTCTTTGTACAAAAGATCGCCAACGCACTGCCCCTGACCCATTTCCTGAATGGCTTCCGGAAACTGTCCGTGTATGGCGGAAGCTTTTCGGATATCCAGCCCCAGCTGACCGCCCTAACCTGGATTGCAGTGATCTGTTTTGTGCTGATGGTCATCCTGCTGCAATGGAAGATCAGCCGGCAGCCCAGGGCCGGGATAGCCGCCGCATAATTATACTGTTATGAATGATATATTTGCCGGGAAGAAAAAACGACCCGGCTTGCGGAACAGCAATAAGAATATACGTCATACCCTCCGCCTGTTTGGACAGGAAGACCAGCAGAAGCCCTATTTTATTTCCAGCGGCGCCGGCATCAGCCGGTATCCTGCGGAAGGGTTCCGGGCTGATTTCTATATCTATGCCATCTGTTTTTCCGGCACGGCGGAACTATTGCTGAACAACGAGCCGGTGCATCTGCGGACCAACAGCTTTTTTGCCGCTATTCCATCCACCATTGTGCAGGTAGTTGGCCATAGCCCTGATTTCCGGGCAAGGGTGCTGGTCTTTGAGAAAAGTTTCCTGCTGAAGAATATCCTGGACGCCCGCCAACTGGAGCAGCTGGGCTTTTTCAGTTTTGACACCCTGGCCTTTGTACAGCTGAAGAAAAAAGAAAGCCAGCTGCTGCAAGGCAAACTGGACGCCCTGCACCTCAAAACCAGGCAGGACGGCCTTTTCCAGGAGCAACTGGTACAGAACCTCATCTTTAACCTCCTGTATGAAACGGCGGAGATCTTTGTACGTTACCACAATACGGCCCTGCGCAAAGCCCTGGGCCGCGAGGAAGAGTTGTTCCTGCAATTCATGAAACTGGTGCAATTCCATTTCCGCGAGGAACAGGGATTGGATTTTTATGCGGGTAAATTATTTATCGGCAGCAAGTACCTGATCCAGGTCTGCAAAAAGATAGCCGGCAAAACACCGGGTACCCTGATAGCCGCCGCCATGAGCAATGAGGCCTGCCTGCTGCTGAAGCAGCCGGACAATACCATCAGCATGGTGGCGGCAAGGCTCAACTATGGCTCCGTAGCGGCTTTCAGCAAATTCTTCCGCAAGCAGACAGGCGTTTCTCCCTCCGCTTACCGGAATAATCACTAACAAATATCTCTGAACATCATTTGGGTATTGCTTTGAGCAGCCATACCCCATGCGCCGCCAGCCGGGCGTTCATCCCTTCTTTGTATACGCCCAGGTCCTGCTGCCGCCAGCAATCCCGCAGCCGGTAAGCACCAGGCAAGCCGAGCATGGCTGCAGTCAGGGGAACATTGATATAGTCATTTTTAAGATTGACGATGGCCAGGGCCACACTGCCATCCTGCAACGGTTTCCGGAATACGACCAGGCTATCCTGGTGATAGTACTCCATACCCGGAGCGCCCAACGGGTCCTGGTTAATGGCCAGCACTTCCGTATTGCATAACAACCCTTTGCTGAAAAGATCCAGCTGTTGCAGATCGCAGCCCAACAGGAGCGGCGCCGCCTGGATACACCAGAGGCTCATATGCGTATACTGCTCATCGGGAGTCAGCCGGGAAGGGCGCAGTTCACCCCAGCCCAGGCGGCCCAGGACCAGCATATCCGGATCGTTCCAGCGGCCAGGTTGTTGATAGGCTGCTTTGGCATTGTTGCCAAAGCCCAGTTCAAGAATACTGGGCCAGGTATCGGTGATATCGCCACCGGTGCGCCAGAGCTGACCGCCCACTTCATGGCCCCATTGCCAGACCTCGCCCATTCCATACTGGCAAAGACTGAGCACTATATCCCTCGGCTGTTGACGCAACGCCTTGTCCAATTGCTTATAGGGATATTGTAACCCATCGGGACGTTTAGCTTCGGGCGTATTGCCGAAGCTGCACCAGTCATACTTGACCAGGTCAAAACCCCAGCGGGCCCAGTCGGCCACATCCCGGGTCTCCTGCTGGTAGCTCCCGGTGAAATTGCCGCAGGTACTGGGGCCGGGGCTGGAATAGATACCGGCTTTCAATCCCAGCCGGTGAATGGAATCCGTTAAACGCCGCATATCCGGGAACTGCGGGCCGGGCTGCAAATGACCATCGGCAGCGCGTTGCGCCTGCCAGCCATCATCCATATTGATATAGGTCCAGCCATAGTTGACCAGTCCCTGCTGAACCATAGCATTGGCTGCGTCCAGTATTTTCTTTTCATCCACACGTACGCCCCAGACATTCCAGCTATTCCAGCCCATGGGTGGGGTCAGCGCCAGCTGCTGCCCGGCTTTGATCAGTAGTGTAGACTGATGCCTGCCTTTTTTATTGCGGGCCATGAGCATCACCTGGTATTCTCCTTCCTGCTCCAGTACGCCATTGATGATGCCGGTTTCCGGGTCCAGCTGCAAGCCTGCGGGCAATCCTTTGGCCGTGAAGCGCATCGGTCGCTGGCCGGTAGCGGCAATGCTGTATAACAGTGGCGAACCTGGCCGCAGGCCGATGACTTTGGCCCCACCTATGACAGGTTGCTGCGGCGCAGGCGGCGTCAGCACATACGGCAGATTCTCACGAACGGTCTGTTGACTGGCAGTAGTGGCTTCTTCAAAAGTATAGAGCAGCTGGTAGGAAGCTGCTGCCGGCAATGGTATGTCCAGGAATTGCTCAACAGTATCTTTGTCAGAAAAGGATACCTGCCACTGTTTCAGCTGCTGTCTCTCCTTGCTCCAGGGTTCTACCAGTTCTACGCGCAGCCCACCGGAAAAAACTACACTGGCTTTGGCATACAGCCTTACCTTTTTACTGATCCGGTTGTCATCTGCTAATTGCCATTCGCCCGGCAGCGGGTCCAGGGTGATGAACTCACTGCGATGGGCAGCCCTGATCATTGGTTCGCCCCTATACATTCCTCCCCAGCCGGTTTCATCAAAGACCTTTACCACTATCACATTGGGCGCATCCCAGCGGATGACGCCACTGTTGTAATGCAGGAAATAGAACCGTTCTTCCGTGAACACGCGTGTGGCCCCGATAAAATGGCCATTCACAAATACAGAATCCATATCGTCAATAGCGCCCATGGAAAAACAAAGTCCTGCTTTATCCGGCTGCTGTAAAGTAGAAGGGATTAGCACGCGGGCCCGGTAACAGGCATCCCCATTCCGTTCCCCAAAGCCCTGCGATTCCCAGGCTGCATTGACCTGGATGCCCGGCCAGTCCCTGTCATCGAAATCCGGCTGGATCCATTCAGGGGATTGCCCAAAGCTGAATTTCCACTGACTGATCTTTACTGCAGGCTCATTGGTTTCCTGTGCCATTGCTGAATGGATCATGAAGAAACAGTATAGGAGGCAGCACACTGATCGGCTAAGCATTTTTATTTTTTTGGTTCGAAATTATAATGGCTGACAACGGAGCAGCAGCATGCCATGGGCAGGCAGCCCCAGTTTCCAGGGTCCTCTATAGGATCCGAGGTCCCGCTGCCGCCAGCAGTCGCGCATGGTAAAGCCGCCTTTCATGCCCAGCATCGCAGCAGTGGCAGTGATCGCTCTATATTGGCTCGTCCCATTAATTATTCCTATGTCATAAGAACCATCCGACATTTTTTTACTGTATACCTGGATACTGTCCACCTGGTAGATTCTGCTGGCCTGCAAACCCAGCGGATCCTGGTTGATAGCCAGTACCTCGCTATTGCAAAGCAGGTTGCGGGTGAAGGGATTGATGTCCTGCAGATCGCAGCCGATCAGCAGCGGCGCTGCCAGCAGGCTCCACAATCCCACATGCGTGTATTGCTCATCCGGTGTCAGGCGCGAAGGACGGGGATAGCCCCAGCCTACCGTGCCTACTACCAGCATATCCGGGTCATTCCAGTGTCCCGGACCGGCATAAGGCCGCTTGTCTTCCTGCTCAAAACCTATGGACGAAACACTGCTCCAGGTATCTTCAATATCATCACCGGTCCGCCAGAGCTGGCCGCCCACCGCTTCACCCCATTCCCATACCTTGCCCCAGCCATACTGGCAAAGGCTGTAGAGAATATCTCGCGGCTGCTGCGCCAGGCAGCGGCCCATGAGGTCATAGGGCGCCTGCATATGTATCCGCTCCCGGTCAGGTACCAGGTGCTGGTAACTGCAGAGATCATATTTCACCAGGTCTACCCCCCAGGCTGCCCAGGCAGCGGCATCCAGCGCTTCGTTTTTGTAACTGCCCGTGAAGCCGGCGCAGGTAGCAGGTCCGGGGCTGGAATACAGGCCGAATTTCAGTCCCAGCCCATGGATATGATCCGCCAGCGCCTTCATATCCGGGAAGCGCTCATTGCTGCGGATACTGCTGTCGGCAGCCCGTTGGGGATGCTGCCAGCCATCGTCAATATTGATATATTGCCAGCCATAGTCCGCCAGTCCTTCCCCCACCAGCGCATTGGCCGCAGCACGTATCTTCTGATCATCCACCCGTATGCCCCAGGCATTCCAGCTGTTCCAGCCCAGGGGCGGTGTGAGGGCCTGCTGCTGCCCCACTACAAATTGAAACCGCCGCTCTGTTCTGCCTGCGGCATTGCCTGCTTTCAGCAGCACTTCATAGCTGCCCTCCTGCCGGATACGGCCACTGATAATACCGGTACCTGTATCCAGTGTTAATCCTTCCGGCAATTGCAGGGCCTCTATCCGCATAGGCCTTACTCCGGTTATTGGTATCCGGTATAATACTGGCGATCCGGGCCGCACACCATACCGGGCAGGTCCATTGATGACCGGTTTTTCGGAAGCAACAGGCGTCAACAGGTATGGTGGCGTTTCACCTGTAGTCAGTGTGGCCTTCCCCTGCTTACTGCGGAAAGTATATTGCAGCTGGAAAGAGCGCTGCGCCGGCAGTTGCAGTACAAAGGGCATGACAGCAGGTTTTTCTTTCGAGAACCTGACCGCCCGGGATAACAATTGCTTTCGTTTGCCATTGACAGGATCAACCAGGGTAATATTGAGCGAACCTTCAATGAGCACAGGTCTTTTAGCATTGATGGAGATAGATTTGGACAGCTGGCCATCCTTGCCAAAATCCCAGTAATTGAGGTTGCGGTCAATATGCACAAATTCATCCAGGCCGGCATTTTTGATGCTGGGCTGCCCCCGGTACATACCACCCCAGCCATATTTGTCCAGCACTTTCACTGCCACCACATTCTCCTGGTCCCAGCGAATGATACCTTCATCGTACAATACTACATATACCCTATCCTCTCTGAATTCAGTAGAAGCGCCAATACAATGCCCATTCACAAACACGGAATCAAAATCATCAATGGCGCCCATCTCAAAACGCAGTCCCAGCGCCGAAGGGCGGCGCATGGAGGAAGGGATGACAGCCCTGGTCCGGTAACAGGCATAGCCATCATAATCCGGCAGGCCTTCTTCTTCCCAATGGGCAGGCACCGGCATCAGCCGCCAGTGGCTATCATTAAAGTCAGGTTGCAGCCAGGCAGGATCCGCACCAGTATTGAATGTCCAGGGTTGCAGGTGAATAACAGGCTCCTGCTGTTGGGCCATCAGCGGTCCCGACCAGCACCATACAAACAGCACAAACAACAATTGCTTCATTTCAACGTATGCATTAACAGGTGATCAAATTCAGCACGGGTGACAGTAAAGATGCTGCCATGACGGATGCCTTTGGGCAGACTGATCTTATCTGAAATATCTTTCCAGTTCCGCAGATCAGTACTGCTCATGGCCCCGTAACTGCCCTCCTGGTATTTATCAAAATACAGCAACCATTGGTTGTCCTTCTTCACCGTAGCAGGTCCTTCCGCCCAGTATTGACCAGTGATGGGCGCAGTGGCGGGGCTGTAAGGACCAGCCAGTTTGCGGGCAAACGCAAGCTTCAGGTTCTTGGCCGGCACAGGTTGCAGGCTTTCATCCTTCAGGAACATCACCCAGCGTTTGCCATCACGCACGATGGACGCATCAATCACGTTGAACCCTGGTTCGTACAATAACCTGGTTTCAGAAAAAGCGTTGAAGTCTTTGGTAGTGACACAGTAGATCCGATGATTGAACCCGTCCTCCGATTCCGTACCAGCCGGGAAGCGGCCGGTAATGGTGGACGACCAATAGATCAGGTATTCCTTTGTGGCCGGATCATAGGTGATCTCCGGCGCCCAGCAATTGCGCACCCCGCTATCCTGCTGCAATACCGGGATCTGCTTTTGGGGCGACCAATGCACCAAATCTTTGGAAGAAGCATAACCAATAGACGGCTCCTTCCAGCTGATGGTGAACACCAGGTGGAACAAGCCATCGCCACCACGGATGATACAGGGATCCCGCATGAGCTTGTTCTGGCCCAGCGCGGGCGACAGCAGCGCAGCATCTTTATTGAGCGCCGTCCATTGCAGCGCATCTTCACTGTAAGCCAGGTGCAGTCCATCCTGCCCATTGTCTTTGAAATAGGAAAAAAGATATACCGGCCGGTCCTGTGCCGGCAGCACCTGCGGCCCTGTCAGGGCCAGCAGGATACAAAGCCATTTATACATGAGACAGAAGAAAGTTTTGGTGAGAAAAATTACTGGTAAATGATCTCGGGCCCCCAGAACGTGGTATCCCATCCGGGATCCGAACGCTGGTCTACCCGGAAAGAGATCACATCGCCGAAAGCCACATTGATGGTGAAGTCATGAGACACACCTGTGCCATCATTCCAGGCAATGGTCTGCCAGCCGGTGGATGGCCATACCATGGTACCGTTCTGCCAGATGCTGACGTTCACGCCATCACCACCATCGGTATTGCCTTTTTTGACCAGGCCGGTGATGCGCACCGTACCAGCCTTGGGCGCCTGCCATTCCAGCATGGCCTGGCTGCTGTTGTCCGGGTGCAGGTATACATTGCCGCTACCATTCCAGATAGCATCATAGGCATTGGGACCGCGCCAGTGATTGGAAGCATCCGGGTTCCAGGTATAGTTGTAGTTCCCTACGCCCGCTTTCCAGCCGCGGTAATACCAGTGACGCTTGCCCTGGGTAGTGGCAAAATCTGCCGAGGCGTTGTACTTATCCCCATTCACTGTTCCACCGGGATGCACCAGTGTCAATGCATTGGCAAAACGGTTGATGTTGAAGCGGCTGTCGGAGAAGTTATTGACGTAGCTGCCGTTGATCTGTATATTCTCGAAGCGGACGGTATCAATGCGATGTCCATCATTCCAGCCCTGGAGCTTGATCTCATTGCTGCCGTCGGAAGTAGACGTGATATTCTTGTAGGTGATATTCCGCATATTGCCTGGATAGGATGTCCAGTTGCCGGTAAGGGCGCCAAAGTAGAAGGTCTCATCCATATGGATGTTGATCAGCCTTTTGGCTTTCTCCACCCGGATATTCTCAAAATGGATATCCTTAAAATACGTGCCTTCCAGGGAGAAGATATTGATGGCCGATCGGTCCGGCAGCACATTGGGATGATCCCGGTCGTCAAAATTGTACAGCACATCAATATTCTCGAAACGGATATTTTCAAAGCGGGATGCCTTTGTTTCTGCGCCAATACCGATAGCATTGTTGGCATCGGCCCAGAGCTTGGCATTTTTATACGTGATATTGTACACGGGCAGGGAACTGGCGGGCGACACATTGGACATGCCCTTGATGGCAATGGCGTCATCTGCCGAATGGATAAATACACTATCAAACAGGATATCATGACTGCTGTTGATATTGAAGCCATCCGTGCTGGCGAATTTGGGGCTCACCGCTTTGTAGTTGATCACATTCACAAAACTGCAACCGTGCATGGAGGAAGTCCAGCTACCGATATTCCTGCTGACAATAATATCCCGGACCGTGGCATTGGTTACGCCACCCAGGGCCAGGGCAATATTATCTGTGGCGCTGTTATAATCATTCAAAAGAATGCCCCGGCCACGGACAGTCACATTGCTGACCCCGTCAATTTTTACGCGACCCCGGATCACCGCGCCGCCGGCGATGTACAGGGTCTGGTTGGAAGCAAGGGTAATGGGCGATGAGCCACTGAGATCATAATAACCAGGCGCATAATATGCCACATTAGGATCCGTGGGACTGGGAATATTGGTCTCCGCTTTTTCTGCGAACAGGTGCAGTACCCGGCCCTGGTAATTATTGTCGAAGACCAGGGTCACCTGCTGCGGACTGGGCAGCTCAAACGTAATGGTGCTGCCGCTTTTGGTGCCTGTTAAGCCCAGGGAAGCCGGCACTATTTTAAACGTACTGTAAGAAAATCCAGGGGTAACGGCGACGGTCACCGTACCGCCCGACATATCAAACTGACCATAGCTGACAGGATTGTTCCAGCTGTTATTGCCCGCATTGTAGAGATTGATGCCGCTGCCATTGGCGGTAACAGTGAAGACGGTAGACTTATACGCCGCCGGCAGACTGGCGGGCCAGGGATAAGTAGTCACGGTTCCGGTGCCCAGCAGGAAAGCCGTCTTTGCGGAATCCGCAACAGGTTGTTCATGGAATTGTTTGGCACAGCCAAAGAGGCTTATGGCCCATCCAAGGATCAGGTATTTCATACAAACAATGTTTAGGATGAAAAAATGTTGATCAGTCCACCAGCAGCACCAGCCCGCCATGAGGCGGTAATGTCACTGGCAGTTTTTTATTGGCTGGCAGCGTAAGCTCCTGCCGGGTAAGAGAACCGGCAGGCCCATCGGCCAGCAGTATTATCTTTTTATTGGGTGGCAAAAAGCTACAGTCCAATTGTAAAGATCGCGGCTCCGTTCCGCCGTTAATAGCCGCCAGGTACCAGCGCTGGCCGGAGCGACGGGCCACGGCAAAATAGCGACCGGGATATCCATCCAGGAAGCGCGTATCCTCCCAGTAGGCAGGCAATTGCCGCAGGTAGTCCTTTACAAAGCCAGGCATGGCGGCCATGCCTTCCGGCGTTTCAGCAAAATGCTGGATGCCTGAGAGGAATACTACAGACAGGGCCAGCTCAAAAGCCGCTGTGGTCCTGCGGTTGATCTTCGGGATGCTGTGCAGGGCCATGGGCGTAAAATCCATGGGATCAAAAATATTCCGGGTGAAAGGAATAGTGGCAGCATGCGCCGGTTCCTCATCCGCATTGGCCTGTTCAAACGTAATGAACTCAAACCCTTTGATGGACTCCATGGTCATCAGGTGCGGATAGGTCCGCTGCCAGCCACGGGGCAGGGTGCAGCCATGGAAATTGACCAGCAGGCCATAATCGGCTGCATCGTCCAGGATATCGAGGTAATACCCGATCATGGACTGGTCGTCCCCGCCAAAGAAATCGATCTTCACACCTTTGATACCCATATCCCGCAGCAACGCAAATTCTTTGCGACGCTGTTCCCGGGTCAGCAGTTTATCCTTGGGGGTGATATTGACCGTATTCCAGTTGCCCGCGGAATTGTACCAGAGCAGCAGTCCCACTTTTTTAGCGGCGGCATAGCTGGCCAGTTCTTTGATTTTATCGTAGCCGATCTGTGTATCCCACAATGCATCCACCAGGCAGTATTCCCAGTTCATATCATGGGCATAATCTATGAACCGCTTTTGTGCGCCGTATACCGTAGAATCATCTTTATAAATAGCCCAACTCCAGGCGGCTTTGCCGGGACGAACCAATGCCGTATCCACTTTGATGGCAGGCGCCGCCAGGTCAGTGCCCAGTGTAGATTCTACCAGTGTTTTCAGGCTGCCTGCTGCAATGATGCGCCAGGGCGTTTCCCAGGGCAGGTTATGCACCGGTCCGGGCTTTGCGCCTTTCACCAGCACTTCTGCGGCCTGCGGAAAACCGATCCGGTATTCATTATCGGACGAATGCTGTTGCAGGCGGGTAGCGCTGTAACTGCGGTCCAGCCCGGCTTCACTGAGCAGTACCCAATTGTCGCCTGTTTTAAAGAGGGCCGGAAAAACCCAGCCCGCCGCTGTGGGAGAAGCAGTGCCGGCAGGAATGTCTTTCTGGTAGTATTCTTCGTAAGAAGGATTGGTTTGTTCCCAGCCTGTTTTGGCATCAGCCATGGGCTGCAGCCACCCACGGGTATTGGCCGGAAAGTGGAAGCTGCTTTGTTCTTCCAGGATACGCAACGGAGCGGCGGCAGTGCCGGGCAGCGCGTACCGGAAGGCCAGGCCATCATTGGAGAGCCGGAAAATAACCACCAGCTTTTGGCCGGTGGTTGTTCGCAGGGTGAAACGCCGCTCCCAGGCGTCTACGGATATAGATGACCGTTTAGCATTCTTCAATACATATTGATCCCGGACACGGATAGGTTTTGAAGCGGATTCCAATGTTAATCCCGTGGACAGGTCGGCGGTACTGGTCACCAGCCCCAGCCGGGAATCCAGCAGTACGGGTTGGCCGTTGACAGCCAGCTGGTATCCCGCTTTTTCATCACGCACAAAAAATCGGGCTGTCAGTTTTTTATCAGGGCTCTGCACCTTGTAGCTGGTCTGCGCCAGCAAGGTTGCGGCATTCAGGATCAGCAGGGCAAGGCATATCCAGGCAGGGTATTTCATCTGCATAGTAATAGATCAATTAATAGGTCAATCAATAAAGCACCTGCTTAAAAAGCAGCCACCTCACTCAGGTAAGTGAAAGCGGTATTCCCCATGGTCACACGCACGGTGAGCTTGAGGTAACGGCCAGTCTGGGCCGATTTAAAATACCGGATCTGGGTCCTTTCGGTATTGTCCAGCTCCAGCGTGATGGGCTGGCTCCAGGTATTGCCGTCATCACTCAGCTGGATATCCACAATATTTGGATTGCCATGCTCCGATCCCTGCCTGCCTGTAATATTCAGGCCCAGCAGGGATTGCGGCTGCTGCATATCAATCACCAGGTGATGGGGCAGCTGGTCCAGCCCATCCAGGTACTTGGTATGCCAGAAAGTGGCTTTATTGCCATCCAGGATAAAACGGGCCAGGCCGTTGTTAGGTCCTTCCCCTACTGTTTCCTGGGAGCTGACCTCCTTGATGGTCCAGCCCCGGCGCGACAGCTCCACCGGCGGCGAGAGCTTCAGCTGGTAATAGGCAATGGACAACTCCTCGTTGAGCGTAAAGCCTGCACCAACCTTTTTCAGGCGGACCGGCACCAGGTAATTATGGCCGTCGGGCATTTTGCGGGCGCTGATGGTAAAGGCGATATCATTGCTGTAATAACTTCCCCGGGGAATAACAGCGTTGCCATCCGGAAAGCTGAAGATGCTGTCGGGCACGCGTTCCCAGAGAGGCAGACCAGCCTCCTGGCGAGCCGCATTCAGCGAATCCCAGGTGCTGTAGTCCAGTTCAAATTCCAGGGGAATATCTTCCGGCGCATATTCATAACCCCAGCCGGCCAGGGTAGCATTCATGAAAAAAGGCACCAGGCTATCGGACTGCGCCGGTGTGCGCTGGTTGACGATGGCTTCATAAAAAGCCTTTTTGGCCTGCGTCATAAAGATCCTGTTGTTGCCGGCACTATTGCTGAAAGGCAGCTCATCCTTGCTGCAGCCAGCCACCAGGAGAACGGCTGCTGCAATAAAGTATATGCTCAGGTATTTCATTGTTCTGAAAATTGAGGGTAAGGCAGCCGGATCAGTAACCGGGGTTCTGCACAAAATTGGGGTTCTTGTCTATCTCCGGCTGCGGGATGGGCAGCAGGTAGTTTTTGGCGGGATTGAAATTCCGCTTTTCAATCAGGCTGGTGCTATAGGAATTGTCGTCATTGACCAGTATCCCATGCACTTCCACATTATCTGTGAACTCCGCAATCTTCCAGCGGCGCACATCCCAGAACCGGTGTCCTTCAAAAGCCAGTTCCACCCGGCGTTCACGGCGGATACGGTCCCGCAGCTGGGTCTTGTTCAATCCGGCAGGCAGGTCGGGCATATTGACCCGGCGCCTGATCTTATTGACAGCCCCATAGATCTCCGTGATATCCCCATCCGCTTCGTTCAGCGCTTCGGCATAGTTCAGGTACAGCTCTGTTATCCGGAACAATACCCAGGGGCGGTAGCGATAGTTGGAATAGGTGAAGAGATTGTATTCTTCGGCCAGGATCTTGCGCACATAGTAGTTGGGCGCGGGCGTCCAGGTGATGCGGTCCTGCCCGCCATTCTTCATATTGAAATTCCGGCCCTTCCAGCTGCGGCCATGGTAGTTGATGGTATAATAAAAACGGGGATCACGGTTGAGATAGGGCTGCTGCTCATTATAGAGACTACCGGGATCGGTGATGGGCAGGCCATTGCTCATTTCATAGGAGTCCACCATTTCCTGGAGCGGCTGGGTGCCGCCATCGCCACCGAAGCCGGTAGACTCAGTGATCTTGTCCCAGTTATCATAATAACTCCTGGTATTCATCCCGAAACGGGTGAACAGCACTTCTGAATTACGGGTATCCTGGAATACGCGTTCGTAGGCGGAGAACTTATCGCTGGCTGTTTCAGAAAGCGCAAAGCCATTCTGCCCGGCATAGTCGATGGCTGCCTTGTTCATACGAGCCGCTTCCTCCCAACGTTCTTTCAGGTTATCCTTATTGAACAACGCACTGGCATAGTAGAGGCTGGCGCGGGCAGCAATGGACCTGACAGCCGTGGACGTCATGCGGCCATAGAGGGCGTCCGACTGGTAGCTGGCTGGCAGGATATTGACTGCCGAATCCACATTCTGCAATACATAAGCATATACCTCACTCACCGGGCTGCGGTGCAGCTGGTTCACATTGGGATCACTGAAATCAAGGGAGGTTTTGACAATAGCCACATCACCCCACATCTTGAACAGTTCAAAATAGCAATAGGCGATCAGGCCGAAGGCCTCTCCCTTGAGGCGTTTCTTCCGGGTGATCTCCTGGCTGCCGGAGCCGATCTCATCGGGGATCTTGTCGTAATTCTCCAGCAGGATATTAGCGCGGCGGATGGTAGCGTAGAGATCAAAGTACCGGTCGTACATGGGAAAATACTGCGGGTTCACATTGCCGGTGTTGAAGAAGTTGACATCGCGGTCTGCATCCCAGATCTGCTCGGCTTCATCAGTACCGGAAGCCAGCGCCCATACACCGCCATCTACAGGTTTGTAGAACCAGCTGGGAAAAATATCGTAGGCATTGTTCAGGAAATCTTCTGCGTTCTCGATATTGCCGAAGGTCTCATCGGCCGTTATCAGATCGCTGGGCGCCCGTTCCAGGAAATCCTTTTTACAGCCGGCACATAGGGCCATGACTGCCATAAAAACCAGGGCCGTAGAAATATAGTTAGCAATTTTCATAGCTGTAATTAGAATTGAATGTTCAAACCGAAGTTGATAATGCGTTGAATGGGATACCTGACATTGCCGCCATCCGTGGCTTCCGGGTCACGGTCCTTGACAATGATCTTATCCCAGATAGCCAGGTTCTGCCCGTTGAGGAAGAACCGCACATACCCGATCTTATATCGTTGAAGGTATCCGGAAGGCAGGGTATAACCGATCTCTGCGTTGCGGAGCTTGATATAATCCGAGCTCTGGAACCAGAAATTGGAAGGCTGCCAGGTATTGCCGGTGCTGTGCAGCACTGGCGCTTTGGCAGTAGCGGCATTCTCCGGGGTCCAGGCTTCGCGATAAATGACACTGGACACACCGGGACCAATATAGGATATGCCGCCATCGGTACCGTTGAAGAGCAGGCTTACATCCAGCCCTTTCCAGGACCCACCGATAGAGAAGCCGAACATCAGCGGCGGTACGTTATTGGCTACAATAGGAATGCGGTCGGAGGGATCAATCACCCCATCCCCATTCACGTCCTGGTATTTGATATCGCCGGGCATGAGGGCTACGCCAAAATCCTGGATGGCGCTATTCTCAATGTCCTTCTGCGATTGAAAATAACCGAGTGAATTATATCCCAGCGAGGCGCCGATCTCATACCCTACCAGGTTCTGGTAAGGATACTGCGGCAGGGGCTGATCATAAGCGCGGATCTTATTCTTTGCGTAAGTGACCTGTGCGGTGGTGAAGAAACGGAAATTGCCAAACTTCTTATTGTAGCGTACTTCCACTTCCATCCCCCTGTTCAGCACTTCACCGGTATTGCGGGGGGACACATTGTTCACACCCACATAACTGGGAATGGTGCCGGGAGCAGTGAGGATATCACTGCGTACTTCACGGAACAGGTCGTACGTGATCTGCAAACTATTATTAAAGAAAGACGCATCAATACCGATATTGGCCTTGGCCGATTTCTCCCAGGTAACATTGGGATTACCGATCCTGCTTTCATTGAAGCCGCCACCGTTCTGCGGGTTAACGCCGAAATAATAGTTGCCGCCGGAAGCATAATCGGACAGGTAGAGCCAGCGGGCGCTGCCGATCTTATCATTCCCTACCAGGCCGTAAGAGCCCCGCACTTTCAGCATATCAATGACGCCCACCGATTGCAGGAAGGCTTCATCACTGATGATCCAGCCGGCGGAAACTGCTGGAAAGAGGCCATAACGCTTGTCTTCCGGGAAATTCTCTGAGCCATTATAGCCCATATTCATTTCCACAAAATAGCGGCGATCGAAATTATAGAGGAAACGGGTACTGACACCCTGGTAAGCGTAGGGCAGCTCATCGTTGGTAACGGTGAGGGTCCTGTTGGCCAGTATCTGGCCGGATACATTGTGCTGACCAAAGCTGCGGTCGTAATTGATCCGCAGGTCCGTGTAATTATACCGGGAGATATTGGCCGAACCGGAAGTGGACAGGGAGGAGCGGGTGGTCTGCTGCTGGTATTGCGGCTCCCCGTTGCCATCCAGTCCCTTGTACCAGAAAGCATCATAGTTAGCGCGGCGGTAAGTGCCTTTGAAGTTATTGTTCTCAAAGCTGAACATCCCCTGGATGCTCAGGCCGGGTGTAATAAGATCCAGCTTGTGCCGGGCGCTCAGGGTACCATACATCACGTTGGTGTATTCATTGTAATAACCGGAGCGGGTGACCAGCGCGTAGGGATTGGAAGCGGTCAGCTGTTTTACGCCACCCGCGGCGATAGTACCGTTGGGATTGAGCATGGTTGAACCCATGGTGCCGATGGCGTTGATATTGGAGAACACAGATTCAAAGCCGCTGCCGGGTCCTACCCGCTCTTCCAGCCTGCCGGCCAGGTCCACCTGCACGTCCAGCATATTGGTCAGCTTGAGGTCTACGTTGGAGCGGAAATTATACCGGTCGAACTTGCTCTTCACACCGAAGATATTATCGTCCTCATGCTGCAGCAAAGTACCCTGTTTGATATAGCTGCCGGAGACAAAATATTTCACCTGGGGTCCGCCGCCACTTACATTCAGGTTATACTGCTGCTGCCAGGCGTTATCCCTGAGCATGGTCCGGAACCAGTTGACATCGGGATACTGGTAGGGATCGCTGCCGTCTTTGAATTTCTGCAATTGGTCGTCCGTCCATTTGATGGCTTCCCCATCATTGCGGGCAATGGTGTTTTCATACACCGCATTCTCGTAGGAGGACATCAGCTGCGGCAGACGCACCGGCTGCTGCAGGGCGGTCTGTGCGGTGAAGTTGATGGAGGGCTTGCCGGATTTACCACGTTTGGTGGTCACCACAATTACGCCATTGGCGCCCTGGATACCATAGAGGGCTGTGGAGCTGGCATCCTTCAGAATGGAGACGGATTCAATCTCGTTGGCATCAATCTGCTGGAAATTGCCGTTGGCGCGGGGCAACCCGTCAATGACCACCAGCGGTGCTTTATTGGGTCCATAGGTACTGAGACCGCGGATAAACATAGCAGCCCCATCGGAACCGGGCTGACCGGAGGACTGCACCGTGAACAGGCCCGGGAGGCGACCAGCCAGCGCATTGCTGAGATTGGCCACAGGACTTTGTTTGAGCTCCTTGGTCTGGATAGTGGCCACAGCGCCTACGATAGACCTTTTGGTCTGCTTGTTATTGAGGCCCACCACTACCACTTCATCCATATCAGCGGTGCTGCGGCGCAGCTGCACGTCAATACTGTTACGACCATCTATCAGCACATCTTCCACGGCAAAGCCGAGAAAGGAATACTCCAGCGTTCTGGCGTCATCGGGGATCTTAAGCGAGTAGCTGCCGTCCTCTGAAGTGACGGTACCAATGCCCGTGCCTTTCACGTTCACGCTCACACCGCCCAGCGGTTTGCCGTTATCGTCAAAGACCTTTCCGGTCACTACGCGGTCGGGCACGGTGAGTGAGCTCAGCGTGAGCATGGGCTGCCGGCTCCTGATCACGATAGTGCCGTTAATATTTTTGTAAAGCAGGGATTCCTGTCGCAGGCATTCGTTCAGCGCCTGCTCCAGGCTGACGCCGTTCAGGGTCAGCGTAATGGGGGCCGCTTTCTGGATCACCTTACGGTCATAGAAGAACGGAGCGCCGGCCTGCTTTTCGATCTCCCGGAGGACCTTCTCCAGCGGGGTATTGGTGACCCGCAGGGAGATCTTCTGGGAGTATCCTTTAGCGGCTACCTGCATACAGGCTACCAATAAGAAGAACACCATGAACTTCATAAGGAGCAACGTTTTTAAACAGAAGACCGGCAGGCGTCTTCGGTTGGGACATAGTTTTTTGCAAAAACTACTGAATGGCATAGCTTTGTTACGTTTGGGTTTAACAATAAATGAGTCTGTCCGACTTGTATAGTTGTCCGTAATCCAAATACTCGCCGTTCCGTCTCGTACACGGAGCGGTTTTTTTATTGGATCACTGCACACTAAAAAAATGCTGAATAAGGTTTATTGGATCACCACCACTTTACCGGGTGTTGTGCCGGCTGGCACTTTATCGATCCTGAATTGTACCCCGGCGTATTCCAGGATACCGAACAATTCTGACAGGTTGGCCTTCCGGGAAATTTTACCGGTAAAACCATGTGCTGTCCTGGCCTGGCCTTCATAGAATACTTCCAGGTTATACCAGCGGGCCACCTGCCGCATCACGGACTGGATCTCCGCTCCATCAAAAATAAAATAGCCATTGGTCCAGGCTGCGGCAGAGGTCACATCTGCTTCAGATACCTGGATGGCTTTACCGGAAGCGGCGCCCAGCACGGCCTGCTGACCCGTGGCCAGTAAGCGGCTTTGCTGCTGGTTGCTGACGCGGACCGCTCCCTGCAGCAGGGAGGTGGTCACCACCGGCTCATCTGTATAGGCGGTGATATTGAAATGAGTGCCCAGCACTTCCACTGCCCCTTCACCAGCACTGGTGGGAAAGCGGACGCGGAAAGGCCGGCTTTTATCTTCTGCTATTTCAAAATAAGCTTCACCCGTTACTTCCACCTCCCGGGCATCAGCCTTGAATAGGGTGGGATAATGCAGCGAGGAAGCGGCATTGAGCCAGACCTTTGAGCCATCGGGCAGGGTCAGCCGGTATTGTCCGCCTTTGGGTGTGGTCAGCGTATTGTAAGTAACAGCGTCTGCCACTGGCTGACCGCCGCGCTGGTACAACAGCTGTCCATCGTTCTTCACTACCTGCACGGCCCCCTGGCTGGCAAGCGCTCCATTGGCGGCATCGTCCAGTACGATACTGCTGCCATCTGCCAGGGTAAGCACGGCTTTATCGCCACCGGGCCCAATATCCGGTAAGCGTTGCTGCTGCATACCGGCCGTCTGGGCGGGTTGCGGGCCGGCTGGTGTCAGGAGATACCAGCCAGTAATGAGGAGGGCCGCCACTGCAGCAGCTGCGGCAGTGCGGGGTATCCAGCGGGGTATCTTCCGGGCAGGCAGGGATAATACGGGGGCCTGCGCTGGATCGCTTTCCGACCTGATCTCCTGTTTCAGCCGGTGCAGCATGACCTTACGCAATATCTCCGGATCCTTTGCCCAGTGGTCAGTCAGCTCTACCCTGCTGAAATCAAATTGTGCATACCAGGATCCAAACCAGGCTTTCTCCTCGTCTGTAATAGTTCCGTTGATCCATTTCTGGGCTAACAATTCCGGATCATATGGAGGCTGGTTGTTCATGCACTATCAGGTATTTACTATACATGACACCGCTCAGGGCTACTTACTATTAGTGGGCTGTAAAAAAATTTCAGGCGAAGAGAAAAAACAGGAAAAGTAATTTGTGGAAATGCAGGCGGAGCGTACGGAGGGCCTTGCCCAGGTGGGCGTCTACGGTGCTGACAGAAACACCCAGCTCCCGGGCGATCTCTTTGGCGGAATACTGCTGTTCCCGGCTCAGCCGGAAAACGAACTGGCATCTGGCTGGCAGCTGCTGAATGGTCAGGGCCAGCTCGTCCATCAGCTCTTTTTCCCGCAGACTGGTCTCCATTGGATTATCTGCTGTATCGGCAGCGGGCCATCCTTCCAGCAACTGTTTGCGGCGGCCATTGGCGCGCAGCCGGTTGAGCACTGTGTATTTGACAGCAGTGGCCAGGTAGGCAGGTAAATTATCAATGGAGGGATCCGTAGTACGCAGGCGCCAGAGTTTGAGGAACACATCATGCACCACTTCTTCTGCTTCTTGTGCTGAGCCAAGGGTATGGGAAGCGATGCTGAACAATTTATCCCAGTACCTGTTATAGATTGCTGTAAAAGCAGCTTCATTGCTGGCTTTCAGCAAGTTCACAAGCTGTTGGTCGGTGTATTTGATCATCGCTGGCATGCAATCGGGGACAAGCGTTAAGCAGAACAAATTACCATCAAATGACGGATAAGACCAAAAAAATATGTCTTAATTTCAAACTATGAATACGAATAAAAAAGTAGCCTATATCACAGGCGGAAGTAAAGGAATAGGATATGGCGTGGCGAAAGCCTTGCTGGACAACGGTTTCAGGGTTGCCATTTCAGGACGGAATGAACAGGCAGTAAAGGAAGCGGCTGCTTCTTTATCAGCCGATGCCGCTGATGTCCTTGCCCTGGTCTCCAATGTACAGGACCTGGCCTCGGAACAAAAAGCCATTGAACAGGTGGTCAGCCATTTTGGCCAGCTGGATGTACTGGTGGCCAATGCAGGCGTTGGTCATTTTGCACCCATTGATCAGCTGACAACAGAACAATGGAATGCCACTATTGACACCAACCTGACCGGCGTGTTCCATAGTGTAAAGGCCAGCATTGATCCCCTGAAAAAAAGCCAGGGTTATATCATCACCATTGCCAGCCTGGCCGGCACCAATTTCTTTGAGAATGCCTCGGCCTATAATGCCAGCAAATTTGGCCTGGTAGGCTTTACACAGGCAGTGATGCTTGACTTACGCAAATACGGTATTAAAGTAAGCACCATTATGCCGGGTTCAGTAGCCACTGAATTCAACAATCACCAGCCTTCGGAAAAAGATGCCTGGAAGATCCAGCCCGAAGATATCGGTAAACTGGTAGTGGACCTGCTGAACATGAACCCGCGGACTTTGCCGAGCAAGATTGAGGTGAGGCCTTCCATGCCGGGAAAATAAAGTCGGGCATTTACAATATTGCAGCAAAATAAAACCCGCCGGGCTTTGGCCTGGCGGGTTTATTATTTGTAGTAAATAGCGCTTACTTATAATATTCGTACCACCTGGCATCCGCATCGGTTCCCCTGGTATAAGTCAGTTTTCCATCAGCCTGCTCGTACTCGCGGGCATAGTTATAGGTCTGCTGGCCATCTGCGCCAGTGGCCACAATACCAGTACACAGATCGGGAGAATAGAAAGCAACATAATCAAGCGGGCTCTCAAAACGGTAGTGGGGATTGACCACTGCGGCATAACTGTAGCTGGTAGTATAAGCCAGCGTTTTTACCTGATCGGCAACAGTGTAAGTGGTTATACGACTTATATTCCCTTTAACATCGTATTCCAGGGCTGCTTCTGCAACAGGCTCCGTCTGGCTATCATCAATAGCAAAGGTTTTTACAGTAGTGAAGCGGGTGGCGCTGCCTGTGTATCCAAACTCATATCTGGAGGGATAAACAATTATGCCTCCTGAGTGAGGTTTGTTGTTGATGTAGCCAATGGCTACCTGGACAAGCCGGTTATGCTCATCATAGCTCAGGGTACGGTCCTGGACCAGTGACAGGGGTTTGCCATCCTGGAAACGTTCAAAATCCTGGATACGGATCAGCTTATTGTCCTGGTAGGTATAGTCGTGCCGCTCAATAAGCACCTGGTCGAACCAGTACTCATAACTGGCCAGCTGCCCTTGTTCACTATACTTATAGACCCTTACCTGGTCTGCATTACGGTGGTAATATATTTTTTCGAGTTTGCCGGGAATGGCGCCTGTGAATTCATCGGCGTCTTTTTTACAGGCAAGCGCAGGCAGTAATAGCAAAAGGATAAAGAGTTTCTGTTTCATGTTGCGTTCAGGGGTTTACGGTGACAATACAGCAAAAATAAAGAACCCGGTCCATTCAATCAATCCGGTCATAGCCCCTGATGCACAAAAGGCCGACAATTCACAAAATGGTAATATAAAACAGCAAAAAAATCAGTACGATTGGGCAACAGCACCCCCCATTTTCCAACTGTCTGCTCCCTGCCAGGCCTGGATAAAATAAAAAATGAGGCCCCGGATATCCAGGGCCTCATCGGTCATAATAGTATCGGGAAAGGTTATTATTTCTTGATCCGCCAGGTGGGTTCGCCCTTCTTCATCTTTTCATAGTTCAGGGTATGCTCTTTTATCCAGCCTTTGTTTTTCATTTCCTCAGCGCCTTTGATAGCCTCTTCCTGCCATTTCAACGCCTCTTCAGTCCTGCCGGCCTTATATAACAGGTTGGCATAAGTATCCAGATACATAGGCCAATAGCTATGATGATAGGCGGTGGTACGGGTCTTTGCCCTGTTCACTACCCCATACATCCACCCGATGGTCTTATTCAATTCCGCAGTATCTGAAACATCCTGCAGCACCATGAAGAAAGCCATATTGTTCATACGGAAATCCTCCCCCATATCGGTGGTATCCGATCCATAGGTGACCATCTTCTGGTTCAGGTATTGGGTCACCAGCTGTGAATTTTCCCTTTCAATATACCAGAGGATCTTTGCGTCCAGCAGGTTCCTGTCAGCAAAAGCTGTTCCGTAGCTGGCCCTGATCTGTTCATGCAGCTTAGCCCATTCCGGCTCTGCTACTTTTTCTTTGGCGGCAGCAGCCAGGAAAGGATACGTTTTTTCTTTTTCTATCAGCTTGCTGACAACCGCACCAGCATAGCCTTTTTTGTCCATCACGGCGTCCACACGTTTACCATCAGGGTAAAACATGCTGAACAGCTGGCGACTGGATTTGTCAATAGTGCTGGCGACAAATTCAATATGCTCTTTGGTATACAATTTCTTTGTACTCATTTTGGACAAATGATTGTAATAGTCCGTGAGCAGGAGGTTAAAGCCTTCCTTATCACCCAGCATTTTGGACTTGTTGATGAGGTAGGGCATTGTTGCATACTCTTTTTTCCCTGCTTTGTAGTCTGCATAAAGCTTGTCATACTGACGGGCAGGGTCTTTGGCCTCAGCGACTATACCCAGGAAATCTTCTTTGGGTTTGTAGCCAAAATCCCGGTGTACCAGTTCGCCTTCCGGGGAGAAGAACAGGTAGGTAGGCAGGCTGTTCACCTTATAGGTCCTGGCAATTTTTCCCGCATCTTCATACCAGCTGACCTGGTAGGCGCCGTCTTTTTTAGAAGTATCCATCTGCACTTTTACAGAGATGAAGGATTGATTGAGGATATTGCCCACAGAATCGTTCACATAGACGTCTTTTTCCATTTGCTTGCAGGGGCCACACCAGGTAGCATAACAATCAACAAAAATGAACTTATTCTCCCGCTTCGATCTCTCTTTCACCTGTTCCCAGTTAGGCGAGTCATCAAACTGGATACCTGTTTGTGTCTGGGCACCTGCCACAAAAGGAACAGCACATGCGAATAGAATTGCAATTTTCTTCATTCTTAAATAATTAGGCGACTAATAATGATTACGGTAAAATTTCAGTTAGGATCTGCCAATAGCCATCTTACGTATCCCGGTATAATGCCCGATCATACGTTCAGTAACAACCGATGGAGACAGATAAAAAACGTATAAGGCGCAAGCTTATAACATGGATCGGCCAATTAAGCGGCGGCAGGTACAATATGGCAGGCGCAGCTCGCGGCAATGATCTTATCTTGAATTATCCTTCCAGAAGTTGGAAAGCTACCGCAAGCTGCTACCAATTGCCCTGATCACCGTTACCGCAGTACTACCGGCAGGGGGCTGGTTAAGGAATTTATTAATAAGTTTGGGAAGAAATAACACAATTCAACCCATTGGATCATCCCGGTACAGGACAGGAGGACGCATTATTCAGGCGGATTGCCGGCGGCGATACAGCTGCTTTGGCCACCGCACATGGCGAGCTGAAAACCCGCCTGCTGTTTTATGCTACCAGGTTGGGACTGGGCTGGGAAGACGCCCAGGAAGCCGTTGCAGACAGTTTTATCGCCGTCTGGCATTCCCGGTCGCAGCTGCAATCAGACGAGCACCTGCGCAAACTCCTGTATGTATCCGTCCGCAACCGGGCCTTCAACAGCTTAAAAGCGCAACAGCGCTATGAGCGCCTGCTACAGGAAGTGGAGCCCGGACAGGAACAGGAAAACCCATTGCTCAGCGTTGATATCATCAAAGCCGAGATGCTGCACCAGCTGGGCCAGGCCATGAACAACCTGCCCCGGGAATGCCGCCGTGTTTTTGAGCTGGCCTATCACGACCAGCAGAGCCCGGCCGAGATTGCGCGGCTGCTCAATATGAACCCGGCAACCGTACGCAGCCAGAAGCGCAGAGCGCTCCAGCTGATCAGGGACTGGATAGCCAGCCAGGCGCCAGCCTGGACGGTGGCCTGGGCCCTGCTATCACTTCCCGACAATTATTATAAAAAAATCCTGGACTTTTTTGCACGTTAGTGCAACACCAATTGTTGTATTATATATGTCGTTTTCCGAATCAACTATTGCTCATTTAGCCCTTAAACAGCTCAGCGGCTCGCTCAGTGCCGAAGAGCAGGCCCAGCTGGAAGCCTGGCAGGCTGCCTCACCGCAGCATCGCGCCCTATTCAACCGGCTGCTGAATATGCAGGAGCTGAAAAACGACCTGCAGACCTGGATCCAGGTGCAGGAGAAGGCCCAGGCCATGGAAGCGCCTGTACCGGAAGATCCCGTTGCTACCCTGCGTACCGCACACCGGGTGCATTTTATGCGCAGGTGGGGTTGGGCCGCGGCAGTGCTGCTCCTGGCAGGAGCGGGAACAATGACCTGGTTCCTGACTGCCGACCGGACATCCACTGCTACTAATACCGGATCATCCCATAAAACTACCCCGGCAGATATCCTGCCCGGGACCAGCAAAGCCTTACTCACACTGGCTGACGGGACCGTCATCACGCTTGACAGCGCCGCCAATGGCGCTATTGCACAGCAGGGAAGCGCCTCCATTGTCAAACTGGCCAACGGCGAACTCCGCTACGATACAAAAGGACAGGCTTCAGGCGGCGTAATGATCAATACCCTCAGTACGCCCCCAGGCGGCCAGTACCACCTGGTCCTGCCAGACGGCTCCAGGATCTGGCTCAACGCCGCTTCTTCCGTATCTTATCCTGCCAGCTTCACCGGTAAAGACCGGACCATCAGGATCACCGGCGAAGCCTACCTTGAAGTAGCGCTCAACAAGGCCAGCCCTTTCTTTGTAGATGTAAACGGCAAAACCAGCGTACAGGTGCTGGGGACCAGCTTTAACATCAACTCCTATGAAGAGGAAGGGACCATACGCACCACCCTGCTGGAAGGCAGCGTACGGGTTATCCCCGCAGCCACCACCACAGCGCCAGGCGCTGGCGGTAACGGAACCGCCCTGTTGCTGAAACCAGGGCAGCAGGCACAGGTAGCGCGGCAGACCCTTGCGGTCAGCATTGCTGACAATGTAGATGTTAACCAGACCATCGCCTGGAAGAACGGCCTTTTCAATTTCAATCATGCCGACCTGTCCACTATGATGCGTGAACTTTCCAGGTGGTATAATATTAAAGTGCTGTATGAGGGGGTTCTACCCGCAACCAGCATTGAAGGAAAGCTTAAAAGGGATGTCAAGTTATCCGTTGTGCTGCAATGGCTGTCAGACATGGGCATTAAAAGCAGACTGGATGACCGGACACTTACACTGAGCGCCGGTTAATTGGATGAAAAGGTCAGTATCAATGACCACAGGACCTATACCTATCTTACTTCGATAATTGCCAGATACCGGAAACGGCCTGCTCATGCAGGACCGGTCAATATCCACCCGTTCAATCAAAACAAGATTCATTAAACCTGTTACTCCAAACAAAAAGCCAGGGATGGTGGAACATCTCTGGCCAGGCGTATGAGTAACAACAAAACAAATGGTCTCGCTAAAGACTGCTTTTTATCACTCAAACATTACAAAAGTATGCTAAAAACTGCTAACGGTACCCGAGCGGCCTGGCTGAGGCATCGGTACGCCACCAAAACCCTGAAAGTAATGAAATTGCTATTTCCATTATTGACAGTTTGTTTCCTGAACGTATCGGCTAACGGGTTTTCCCAGAAGATCAGCTTCTCCGGGAAGAATGTCCCCATGAAGAATTTCTTCTCTGTGATTGAGGACCAGACCGGCTATGTGGTGATCTACCCTTCCGCCGTCCTGGCCAAGGCCAGACCTGTGACCATTGAGGTAAAGAACCTACCCATAAAAGACTTCCTGGATAAGCTGTTCCAGGGACAGCCTATCCGATATACCATCGAAGGCAGCAGCATACTGCTGTCCTACAAACCGCTTGCAGCTCAACCGGCTGAACAGCCTGAATTCCCCTTCCTGGAATTACCGGCGCCGCCTGTTCCTATTACCGGTATCATTTCAGATTCCCTGGGTAATCCTTTACAGGGAGCTACCATTTACCTGTACAGGTTTAAAGGGACTGATGAAAAAGGCAGGAATTTCAGCACTACCAGCAACGCCAATGGCGGCTTCTCCCTCAACGTGGAAGAAGGGGATGTCCTGGTCTTCTCCTATGTGGGTATGGCCAGTGAAACCATTACTATCAGCAAAGCTATGATCAACAGGGGTAAGGTATCGGTGACCCTGAGATCGGATGGTTCAAAGCTGAAGGACGTAGAGGTCACAGTCAATACCGGCTACCAGCGCATCCGCCCGGAGCAAAGCACCGGCGCGGTTTCTACCATTACCACCAAACAATATGAATCCCGTATCAGTACGGATTTCCTGTCGGGCCTTACCAACCGGTTGCCCGGTCTGATGATCAATAATGATATTTCTTTCAATAGCAACGCCAATGGCGTGCAGTCCAGCAATAACCTCTTTAATATCCGCGGTATCTCTACCATGACGGGCAACCAGTCGCCCCTGATCGTTGTAGATGGCTATCCCACGGAGTTGACCCTGGACATGATCAACCCCAACGAAATTGAATCCGTCACTATCCTGAAAGATGCCGCCGCCTCTACCGTCTATGGCGTACGGGCTTCCAACGGCGTTATTGTCATTGCCCGCAAGCGGGCCAGCGCCGGCAAGGCAAGGTTCAGCTTCCGCAGCACTACCGGCTTTACGCCCAAAGAAGACTATTCTCGCTATCGCTGGGCCGATGACGCTTCCGCATTGAAAATAGCTTATGACCGGGACAGGTACAAGAACAGTGTGAACAACGCTACCTGGGCCGCCTTGAACAGGACCTCCACTGGTTCTGCCTGGGTCCCCGCCTACTATGTGATGGCGCAGGAAGCCGCCAATGTGATCACCCCCTACCAGGCGGCCAGCAAATTCAATGAGCTCAGCAGCTACGATAATACCGATGATTACAGCAACCTGTTCCTGCGGACCGCCCTTACCCAGACCTATAACCTGGACATGTCCGGCGGCACAGCTGGCGCCCTGTATTACATCACGGCCAACTATACCGGGAACAGAGCCAACCAGATCAATAATAACAATGGCCGCTTCCAGCTCACCGGCCGCTCTACGCTTCGTTTATCAGATCGGCTGTCGCTGGACCTGACCACCGACCTCCAGGAGCAGCAGTCAAAAGCCGCCCCCGTGCCGGATATCAATACCATTTACCCGTATGAGCAGCTGCAAGATGTGAATGGTTCGCCCCTGCCCATTTATTCTGGCTCCGGCATCAATCCTTTTTACAATGAGATCATCCAGTCCAAAGGATTGCTGGACCAGCTGTATTACCCGCTGGTAGATGCGGAAGAGGTCTCCGACAAGAACCGCATCAGCAATAACCGGGTAACCGCCAACTTCACCTACAATATGGGTCAGGGTTTCAACCTGCAGTTTGGCGGTATCTATGAGCATTCCAAAACGGAAAGAAAACATTATGCTTCCGAGCGGTCCTCAGAAGCCCGGCAGTATGTAAACTCCTATACAGACCAGGACGGGACAGGCAGCCTGGTCTACAATGTCCCGCTGGGCGGCTTCCTGCAGCAGCAAAATTTTTCCACCAGCGGTTATACCCTGCGCGCACAACTCAATTACAACAAGGTATTCGGTGATCATTCACTGAATGGTATAATAGGTGGTGAGATACGCAATATGATTGACCAGGGTTCTTCAGCCGCCTATTTTGGGTACAATGATGAAACCCTGCTGCATCAGCCGGTCAACCACGCCACGCTTGCCACTGACTTTCAAAGTCCTTTCCTGCCCGGTGGCAGCGCCATTGCCTACAGCAGCCTGTTCAGGCAGCAGTATGCTGAAAACCGGTACCTGTCCGGCTATTCCAATATCGTGTACTCCTTCCGGAATACCTATTCCTTCACGGGCAGTATCCGTATTGACCAGTCGAACCTGTTTGGCACCAATCCCAAATACAAGTACAAGCCTTTATGGTCTGTAGGCGCTGCATGGAATATCCACAAAGAGAATTTCATGGCAGACCTGGACTGGGTAAAACAGCTGAAAATGCGTGTGGCTTATGGCTTTAATGGTAACGTAGCTAAGATGTCCCTGCCGCAGGTGATTGCCCAAAGCATCACCAACGCCTATACTTCACCCTTGTCCACCGCCCTCTCCCGGTATGCCTTCGCCAACAGCAGCCTGCGCTGGGAGCAAACGCAGAACTTCAACGCAGGTATTGACTTTGGCATCTTCAAGGGCATTAACGGCAGCATCGACTTCTACAATAAAAGGAGTACGGACCTGCTGGCCAGTGCTGAGATTGATCCCACTATCGGACCTGGTCCTACCTGGCTCAACACCGCTTCTATCAACAACAGGGGCCTGGAGATCAGCCTGCATGCAGACTGGATCAGCAGGAACCGTTTTAACTGGAACACCGGCTTTATCCTGGGCCGCAATAAAGGCAAAGTGCTGAAAGTATACCAAAACCTGAATTTCTACCCGGGCAACCTGAATGGCGCCGGCTACCTGGAAGGCTATCCTATCGGCGCCCTCTTCGCCTACCGCTGGGCCGGCCTCAACGAGATCGGCTACCCGCAGGTGATGGACGAAAAAGGCCAGGTATATTCTACCGAGATCTCCAATGAGATCAACGATATCATGACCACCCCCGACTATGGTGTGATCCGCCATATGGGCACTTCACTGCCTGTTATGAACGCCGGTCTGAGCAACCGCATTGACATTGGTAATTTCTATGTGTTCTGTATGATCAATTACTATGGCGGCTTCAAAGTATTCAAGCCCCGCCCAGACCCCAGGCGCGTACGGCCGCTGGAAGGATCGGGCAATTACTGGAAACAGGCAGGCGATGAAAAACTGACCAGCGTGATGAGCCTGGCAGCATTCAGCGGCACCTATGCCGGTTATGCGTATAACTATGCGGATGTGGATGTAGTGAATGGCGATTACCTGACACTGGGAGACCTGACCGTATCCTATAACCTGGCCAATACACCCATGATCAGGAAGGCTGGTTTCTCCGTGTTTGAGCTCAAGCTGCAGGCTTCCAATATCTATACCATCGGGCTGAACAAGTTCGATTACAGTATGGCTACCCGCAGCTATGCCAAATCCTACCTGACGCCGACTTATACCATCGCCCTGTTCACCAGCTTCTAAAACTGACTATTATGAAACGAGCTTTTATATATTCCAGATTCAGTATGGTCCTGCTTTGCAGCTTTCTGCTGACGGGATGCGATAAATACCTGGACGTAACGCCCAAAGGCTATACCCTGCTGAAAACAGTATCGCACTACGACCAGTGGATGAATGATCCCACCCTCTGGCTCAGCTTTAACTCAGAGCTGAACCTGCTGGGCGACCTGGTAGACCTGGCCAATATTGATGTGCCGCCTACCGCCGCCAATGACCTCCTGTATCTCTGGACACCCCAGTTTGCAGAAGATGGCTCCATCTGGGGCAAGCATTATTCCATCATCAATTATTACAATACCGTAATAGCTGGCGTGGATGACGCCACCGGTGGTACAGAAAGGCAGAAAGCCAACCTTAAAGCAGAAGCGCTGCTGGCCCGGGCCTATGAATACTTCTACCTGGTGAATGAGTATGGCAAGCCCTATGATTCCGCCACAGCCGCTAATGACCCCGGCGTTCCCCTGGTCACTTCTGACGATGTGGCGCAGATAGTGCCAGCCCGTAGCTCCGTGAAAGAAGTATATGATTTCATTATCGCTGACATCAATACCGCCCTGCCCAACCTGCCGCTGGACAACAGCAAGAACCGCTACCGGGGATCAGCAGCCAGCGCCTACAGCGTACTGGCCAGGATCTACCTGAATGTGCGCAGTTATAGCAAAGCAAGGGAGTATGCAGTCCTGGCCCTGGAAAACAGCCTTGGCGTAAGCATGATGGACTATAACCAGCTCAGCACAGCCCGTGAGATGCCCCTGCTGTCTGTCAGGCCCGATGCCATCTATGCCCGCAGATCAGGAACAGTAGGCAGCCGCCCCACCATTGAACACCTCAAATCATTCAATACGCTGGACAGGCGGCTGAACCTGTTCTATACTGACCTGGGCGACTATAGCTTCACCCGCCGGAGCCTCAGTTTCTATTTTCCCGGAGGCATGGTCCTCACCAGTATAGACGGTAACAATGGTACTTCCATCCAGGAAATGAAACTGATCATTGCTGAAGCAGCAGCACGCAGTAATGACCTGGCAACGGCCCTGCAACAGCTCAATGAGCTACGCCAGCACCGTCTCCCGGCTTCCATTTACCAGCCTTATGATTCGGAAGATCCTGCTTTTGTCCTGCAGAAGACCCTGGAAGAACGCCGCTTTGAGCTGCCCTTTTCCGGAGGGCTGCGCTGGCTGGATATACGCCGCCTGGACCAGGAAGACCGTATGCCCGCTGTACACCGCTATGATGCGCAGGGCAATGTAATTGCCACCCTGGAGCCGCACAGCGCCCGGTATACGTTGCAGGTTCCGGTCAAAGTACTGACCTATAATCCCGGCATGGAACAGAATCCTTAGTGATCACTAATGAACTGTCTATTATCTCAACAACAAAACTGATTGGCAATGCAACAACTGCACCGACTACTCTATATATTGTTCATAGGTCTGCTGACGGCCTGCCAGAAAGATGGCGCCAGGACTTTCCTGCCAGCCAGCAGCGTATCCATACAGCATATTGCCCAAAAAGATACCCTCTACCAGGAAATGTCCATTGTGAAGGACAGCACCATAGTGCTTGGGCTGAAAGCCGTATTAAATGGCGGGCCTGCTACAGAAGATCATTATGTCAGCTTCCGCATAGATACCAGCAGGCTGGTAGCTTTCCGTTCCCGCTATGGCAGCGCCACGGTGCTGCCCACCACGGCCTATTATTTTTTCCAGCCCCTGGGCCGCATCCCCGCAGGCGCTACGGAATCAGATTCCGTGCAGGTCAATATTTTCTCACAAACATCGCTTTCTCCGGAAACCCAATATGTGCTGCCGGTGATCATTGAGCAGGTGGATGGGCGTACAGAAGCTGTAACGCCGGATGAGGTATTGTTCATTGTGATCCAAACCGGCGCCAGTCCCACCATCAGCAAGAGTGGCTGGAAGATAGTAAGCGCGTCCTCCTATACTACCGGCGGTGGTGAACCGGAGAATGTCCTGGACAATAATGATGAAGCCACCTTCTGGATGTCCAGCTTTATACAGCCGATGCCCCAGAACCTGGTGATCGATTTTGGCAAGGCCATTGACTTCAGCGGCGTGAGCTACGTTACGCCAAGGTCTTATGCCACTTCCGGCGCTTACCCCACACAGGTCAAAATTGAATTGAGCAACGATGGCAGTACCTGGACCGACAAAGGCAGTTTCACCGGACTGAGCAGCACCGGCGCCGGCACCCTGGACGTAGGCAGCTCTACCGCCAGGTATATGCGGTTCACGGCAGTGAAAGTATTTATGACGGGCTTCTTCACCTATGTAGTGATTGGCGGAATAGGACTGGAGCATTAAACGCACCCTCCTCCGCATATGAACGCCGCCTGACAAGGCCGGCAAGGCACGCTATTGCAAAAACAAATTAAAAGACCATGATAAAACAAGCATTTGTATTCCTGCTGGCATTTTCCGGCATCCTGGCAACACTGAGCGCACAAACCAGTAACAAGCCTAAACTGCTGACCATTGGCGATCCGGCGCCGGAGCTGGAAGTATTTAAATGGCTCAAAGGAAAACCTGTGGAGAACTTTGAAAAAGGACATGTATACGTAGTGGAATTCTGGGCCACCTGGTGTGTACCCTGCGCCAATGCCATGCCTCACCTGAGTGAACTGGCGCGCCAGTACAAGGATAAAGCCACTTTCATTGGTGTGGATGTATGGGAAAGGAAGATCGACAGCCTTGATTACAGTATAGTACAGGATTTTGTAGAAAAGAAAGGGAATGATATGGATTATACCGTAGCCATGGACAATCCCACCAAAAATCAGATCTCTGAGAAATGGCTAAGGGCTGCCGGGCAGAATGGTATCCCTGCCACATTCGTGATTGACCAGGGTGGTAAAATAGCCTGGATAGGACATCCCAGCGACCTGGACACCGCTTTAAGCGCTATTATCAATAATCCTGAAAAATATGATCACCAGGCAGCCAGGGAAAAATACCTGGTAGTGCAGGAGCGCCAGGTAAGGCAGATGGCGGCTAAGTCGGTCCTTGGTTATGCCATGAGCAAGAACTATGGCCTGGCCTGGCATGAAGCCCGCAAACTGAAGAAAGAAATGCCCGGTTTTGAGACCGAGAGTTTCTGGAGCATCTTACATGCCTACCTGCGCTACGATCCCGATACCGCCGTGGCCTATGTGCAGGAAAAAACAGCGGATTCAGCTTTTATGAAAGCCATAGAACCGGAAAAGAGCTTTGCTGTAGCCAGCGAAGATGTGCGTACTGCTTTCTCTAAAATGGTGGCTTCCCAACCCGGCCTCGATATCAAATTGTACTATGAAGCTGTTAACTACCTGAACAAGGTGGTCAAGGAAAAATCATACGATCATCACTGGACTGCAATAGCCGAAGGGTACTACCACCTCAATGAGCCCGCCAAAGCCATTGCTGCGCAGGAGAAAGCGATCAAAGCCGCAGAACTGAGCATTAAAACCAACAAGCCGGATAATTTTTTGAAAACACTCTACGAGAATACAATTAAGAATATGCAAAAAGACCTGGTGAAGTATAAGGAAATGAAGCAGCTGAAGGATAAGCTGGGAAAATAAAGAGCCAGGAATGACAAGGGCCTCCTGTTGGTCTGGGATAAACCCGGACCGGCAGGAGGTTTTCTTTTTTTATTCAATACCCTTTATCACACGCAGGCCGGTTGAAATATGCGCCCACGGAAGTTTTAGTTTATTTTATCAGCATTTTACGGGTACGTACCCGTAAAATTCGTATCTTATCCCTTCGTATATTTTATCCCGGTCTTCCCTTGGTTCGTCCATAACCCAAAATGCTCATAACAAATTCAGTATGAAACATATAATCATCTGCTTCACCCTGATCTGCCTGGCATCCGGCGCCATGACACAGCAGCCGGTAGTTAAAGCGCCTTATAACAGGTTTGACGAACGCCCTATCACCGCCGTGAAGGCCACCGGCTGGCTGCAGGAATTTATGGAACGGCAGCGGACCGGCCTTACGGGTCACCCGGATGTACTCTCCTATCCCTACGACGGACCGCTATGGGCAGGCAGCATTGAACGCCAGGGAGAACATGGCGATAACTGGTGGCGCTATGAACAAACGGCCTACTACTCGGATGGTCTGCTGCGACTGGGCTACCTCCTCAACGATACCGGCTTTATCAATAAAGCAAGGACCGGCATCTACCATACTATCGCTCATGCACAACCTACTAAAAGACTGGGCTCAGACCAGTTCCCCACACAATGGCCTTTTGCCGTTTACTTCCGGGTATTGCAGGCGGAATACCTGGCCACCGGCGATCAGCGGCTCATCGATGCCCTGCAAGCTCACTTTCTCACCTATACCCCTGAACAACTCGGTAAAGAACCGGGCAAACTCAAACGCTCCATCATCAATATTGAAGGTATTCTCTGGACCTACGGCGTTACAAAAGATGCCAGGCTCCTGAAACTGGCAGAGGATGCCTGGGCCCTTGGCGATTTCCCCCTCAACGAAAGCAAATTCCTTTCCGCCGATACCATCATCATTCATGGCGTCACCTATATGGAAATGGCCAAACTGCCCGCCATCCTCTATAGCTATACCGGCAAACAACAGTACCTGGCCGCAGCCATCAATGCTTTTGCCAAACTGGACCGCGACCATATGCTGCCCGACGGCGTGCCCAGCTCCAATGAATTCCTGGCCGGCAAAGACCCGTTCAAAAGCCATGAAACCTGTGATATCATTGACTATACCTGGGCTATCGGCTACCTGCTCATGGCCTCCGGCGACGCCGGCTATGCAGACCGAATAGAGAAAGCAGTCTTCAATGCAGGTCCCGGCGCTATCTCCAAAGACTTCCGCAACCTGCAATATTTTTCCAGCGTCAACCAGGTGATAGCCACCGGCAATTCCAATACCAATAAGCTGGCCTACGGCTCTACCTGGATGGCGTACTGGCCCTGCCATGAAACGGAGTGCTGCGCCGGAAATATCCACCGCCTCATGCCCAATTATGTATCCCGCATGTGGATGCGCAACAAACAAGGCGGACCGGTAGCAGCCCTGTATGGCCCCTCTGTAGAGCAGCTGGAATTCAACAAGCAAAAAATAACGATCACAGAAACCACCGGCTATCCCTTCAGCGAAAGCATCAGCTTCAGCTTTAATATGGACAAGCCAGTAAATTTTCCTTTTACTTTTCGTATTCCGGCCTGGTGCCAGCAGGCTACTGTTACTATTAACGGGAAACCATACACCGCCCTCGGAAAGCCCGGGACCTTCACCACTATCCAACGCCAGTTCCGTAAAAACGATAAGATAGTCCTGCAGCTGCCGATGACCGCCAGGCTGATCCCCTGGAATAACCAGGCCCTTACCGTTGAACGCGGACCACTGCTCTATGCATTTGCCGTACCTGAAAAAGTAACGATTGATACCGCCACCTATCCCAACCTGGCAGGCAAAAGATCGCCAGACCCCAGCTTCCCGGCCCTGTCCCTGACACCGGCCGGCAGTTGGAACTACGCACTGGCGGCCAAAGACAGCGGGTCGCTCCGCATCATTAAAAGAACAGTGAAAGGCTATCCGTTGGATCCCGGCAATGCGCCGGTAGTGATTGAAGTGCCTGCCCGCAAGCTGGCCGGCTGGCAACTGGTTGAAGAAAGGTTTACGCCGCCACTGCCCGTGCCGGGTGAGTACACCCCGTCACCCATTATAGAAACAATTCAATTGGTCCCCTACGGTTCCACAAGGCTAAGAGTAGCAGCCTTCCCACCGGCAAAATAATTTTAATGCGGAGGCAGTATTTCCCGGTATTTCCAGGAGGGATCTTCCCATCAATGGCGGGGCCGCCTTTTTACAAAGAACAAGCTAACAGCCAGTATCAGAATGATCGCCGCCGTGAGGAATGCCCAGCCATTTGTTTTCTTAGACGAGGCTTCAATAGTATAATCTCCATACAGTAGCCGGTAAGCATCGATTTTCCAGCTAAGGGTATCGTGGGACAACAGACCATCCGATGTGATCACAGCGCCCGGCATCACCAGCTTGTAATCAATAGAGGCATCAAAATAATCGAACAGCCCTTTTAAAGATTCCGGCTCATTGATCTGCTGCACCAGGCTATCGTTACCGGCTTTGGTAAAATTGCCAAATGCGGTTGTTTTAAAGTACTTGTCCAATACCGTCATCAAATCGATATCAATTTTCGATTTTGTATAATCCGCGTAATACACAGCAAAGACGCTATCCTTCTCCATAGCCATAGCCGCTTTGCCAGGATGATTGGCAATCAACTCCAGGTGATGGAGCAGTTCGCCGTATTGGATCTCGAATAAATTTCGCAAAAACCATTTATCAGCCCTATCTTCAATACTGCTCAACAATTCTTTTACCTCTATCCCATTCCTTCCTCTTGTAATATCCGGTTTACCGGTCAGCCAGTAGCCGGCTTCCTCAGCACTCAGGTATTTATCGGCCGGCACCACCAATTTCACCGGCAGCCCGGAAAACGACTCTTTATAATGGTAATAGGTATAAAAGAAGCGGAATTCCTTTTCCAGTACAGGCTTTATCGTGATCCGGTTCCAGGCATGTGAAGATTTGATCCTGAAAGAATCTGCCAGTTGCTGCACGGAGTTAAAATGGCGGCGGGCTATAGCAATAATGGCTTCAGCACTGTCTTTCGACTCTTTTGTGAAGTCTCTCATCGGCCAGCTGCTCCTTTTGCTGTCCTTATAGGTCCATTGTATTTCCCAGCCTGCAAGGTCCATCACAAAAGGCTGCTGGCTTGTATCCCCTTGTATGAATTTTTCATCCACTTCAGCCACCAGGATCCTGTCGCAGCTCCCATCACTGTTCAGCACGGTGGTCATATCAATATTTCTATTGCAGGCTGCCAGCAGTAAACAGGCAGCTGCTATTACCAGCTTAATTGTTGTTTTCATTGAATTGTTATTTTTTGGCCAGCGAGGTGTATTGCTCTTTAAAAAGAGTAAAAGCGCTTTTACCCTTTTTTTGTTGCCGGTAATAATCCAGCAGAAATTTTATAGAATCGGTTTGAGGAACACTGTCCCGGGAACTGGCCGTTTCGTTGTAATAGGTAGTATAAACAATACCTGGCTGCCGGCTGCCAGGCGTGATTGTTTCCTCGTAAAAAAACAGGCACAACAATAACACAGCAGCTGCACCCGAAAGAACCCTGGCGATAGAAAGCAGTTTCCCAGGAGGGATACCTGCCTGCTTTTTGCTGGCAATGCCTGCTGTGATAGCGCTGGTAAGCGCGGCCGCATCGGCTGCGTTCAAAGCCGGTTTATTTTCCTGCAAAGCGGCCAGTAGCTGCTCAAATTCATTGTCACTTTTCATGGATCTTCATTTTGAGTAATAATTCCTGCATATTTTTTTTAGCCAGGTAAAGATTGCTTTTCACTTTTTCAGCGCTCAGCCTGGTGATCAGGGTGATCTCCTCCGTGTCAAGTCCTTCCAGGTATTTCAGGGTAAATACCAGTTTCTGTTTGGGTGTAAGTGTCTGCGTAAGCCGGGCAATGATACCCGCAATATTTTTGTTCAACAGCTGCTGTTCCAGGTTGGAATAAGCCAGCTGGTCGCACAGGTACGCCATATTCTCTTCCGGCACCATCAGTACCTGCTTTTTTGCTTGCAGATAATCGTAGCTGCAATGGGTAGCAATGGTATACAACCAGGTACTGAACCGGAATCTGGATTGATAGGTTTTACAGTAAGTCCAGGCCCTTAAAAATGTTTCCTGCACCAGGTCTTTTGCATCATCGGGATTACCCACCAGCCTGAATACGTAAGCAAAGATCTGCGCCTGGTAACAGGTCACCAACTGACCAAATGCATTGGCATCGCCCTGTTGGCTTTTTGTTATCCATTCTGTAAGGCGGGGCTCGTGCATCAGGGGCTGGTTTGTACTAATTATACTGCGGACCAAGCCGAAAGTCGAAAAACTAATTCAATAATGGCAAACTTTCTGAAATCCAATAGACAGTTCCTTCATATACTCTTTTTCTCCCATCTCTGCTTTTGGCGTCATCCCTGAAATTGCTAACTTGGGAGAGGCCCCTCAAAAAAACAAAAACATGCCCAGGGCAACCCTGTTACTCCTATTATGCAGCCTCCTGTTATCTGTCGGCGGCCGGTCGCAACCAACGGCACAGGCGGGCATTTCAGCCTATTCGTATTATCCTCCGGAGCGGGACAAGGAATCCTGGCAACGCCTTAACCTCTGGCTGAGCGCCACCTACCTCTATGTTTCCAAAGAGGCCATGGAGGACCAGGATAGCTGTCTGCTGTTAGCCAGTCGCTCCCTTGGCCTGAGCCGTTTTTCCATACTGGCAGAAGGATTTGGCGACGAAAAGCTGCGCCACCAATCCAGCTGGATCAACCAGGGCGCTCCTGGTACCGGCATGCAGCTGCTGTCCGGAACAACCGGCAAAAAACAGCTGCAGGTATTGCTATTGCTGGGCGCTTATTACGCTTTTCAGCCCGGCAGCTATTCCCGGTATAAAGACAGTGTTGAATACTTTGTTCATAAGGCTATTGCAGCAAGCAGGGAACTGCAGGAACAACGCTGGGAACGGATAGCCCTTTGCCTGCTGGAAAAAGTATACCTCCAGGGGGCCGACCGAAACGCTGATTCCCTCTGCGCGTCCCTGCTTGACCAGTGCAGGAAAGCAGGTGATAAAGAAACGGAAGCCAGGGCCATTGCCTATCGCGGCATATTTACAATCCCCGGACAGGCAAACTTCAACAGGAAGCTGGCAGATCTGCAGCAGGCGGCTGACAGCTATCAGCGCCTGGGTGATACAGAAGGCGCTATCAACGTATGGACTGACCTGGGTTATATTTTCAGTGCCACAGGGCAGGACAAACAGGCTTATGAGGCTTTTACAAAAGCGCTATTGTTGGAAGAAGCTATCGGGTTCCCTTATACCCAATACAGTACGGACAACCTGGCTATGATCACTTTCTTCCAGGGGAAGTTCGGAGAACCCTTACGCTATACCCGCCAGACCATCAAAGTGGCTGAAAGCTGCCGCGACAGCATTGGCTGGGCCTATTATTACAGCCGCCTGGCCAACCTGTATATTTCCGAGAACAGGGATAAAGAAGGGGTTGAAATGGTACAAAAAGCCACCAGGCAATTTATTACAGACCGCAACCCGGCCCTGTATAATATCCTGCAGATTGAGATCAGTTACCTGAATGCAGCCGGCCGCGCAAGAGAAGCGCTCGACCAGGTAACTGCTATTTCCCAAAAGGTTTCTCCGGTGATTGTTTCGGACCTGTTCTATTATCACCATATATTGTCAGGTTGTTATATCAACCTGAACAGGTTCGATTCAGCGGAATTTCACATCCGGAAAATGGATTCCCTGGAAAATATCACTGAAGCTGTACGGGGACCGTTCAGAAGAGGCAGCGTCAATAACCAGCTGGCTGCACTCTATTTAAAACGTGGCCAGTATCATAAAGCAAAGGAATTCCTGGAGAATCACTTCAGGATCTCTTCCTACGGGCATCGCTCTTTACGAAACGACCTGAACATATACAGTATGCTGATCACCGCCGACTCAGCACTTGGTGATCAGGCAGCCGTAATAGCCCATTATAAGGAATATATAAAACTGATCGATTCCAATTTCAAAGCAACCAAAATACGGCAGGCGGAAGAGCTCCAGGTTGTTTATGAAACGCAGGAAAAGGAAAAGCAAATCACTGTTTTAAACCAGCAGGCAAAACAGACAAGGACTGTAACCAATGTAACCCTCGCCGGCATTGCCGCCGTTATCATCATTGCCATATTACTGTATCGCCAGAACCGGTTAAAACAAAGAAGCAATACCATCATCACCCAAAAGAACGGGCAGTTGCAGGACCTGCTGGCCGATAAGGAATGGTTATTAAAAGAGGTTCATCACCGGGTCAAGAACAATTTGCAGATCATCATGAGCCTGCTGAACTCCCAGTCCAGGTATATAGACAATGAGGAAGCACTGATGGCCATCAATGATAGCCAGCGAAGGGTACAGGCTATTTCCCTGATCCATCAAAAACTGTATCAATCCGACAATACCTATTCCATTGACATGCGTCAGTATATTGACGAACTGATCAGTTACGCGCAGGATGGATTTGATACCGGCAGCCGCGCCGTTATTGAACAGGATATTGAGCCGGTCCGACTGGATGTATCCAAAGCCATTCCCCTGGGGCTCATCATCAATGAAGGCATTGTAAATGCTATGAAATATGCGTTCCCGGGGCAGCATAAAGGAATTGTCCGGATAAGCCTGAAACATACTGCCACAGAACAGCTGCTGCTCAGCATAACAGACAATGGCATTGGCCTGCCGCCGGATGCTGAAATAACGGGAAACAGTTCACTGGGCTTTAACCTGATGCGGGGATTGGCCAGGCAACTGGACGGCACTTTTACCATTGAAAGCAACCAGGGGCTACATATTACCATCCGCTTCAGCCCCTTAACAAACCCATCTTATGAATTATGAGTAAAAAAATACTGATTGTAGAAGATGAGTTTATTGTTGCCAATAACCTGCAGTTGATACTGGAAGATGCCGGGTATAGCATTCATGGTATAGCCGCCTCGGTGGGAGAAGCGCGGGAATACCTTCGTCACCAAAAACCCGACCTGGTCATACTTGATATCAGGCTTAGAGGAAAACTGTCCGGTATTGATATCGCGCGGGAGTTGAGAGCTGCCAATATTCCATTTATATATTTATCCGCCAATGCCAACCAGCCAATACTGGAAGAAGCAAAGCGAACAGAACCCTATGGCTTCCTGGTAAAACCCGTCAGGGAGAAAGACCTGCTGGTTGCCCTGGAAATTGCCTGGTACCTGCATCAGCACAGCCTTGAATCCAAACTACGGCGTGAGGAATTATTGCAGCGGGAACTGACAGCCATCAGCCTTGAAACACTGGGCGCCCGGGAATCCTTATTGAAGATTGCCGGGATCATGCAATCGCACCTGCCATTCGATTTTATTGCCTGCGGCATCAGGCCGCTGAATAAACAGCAGTTCACAGATTCAGGCTATCTGCGAACCGGTTTCAATGAGTACCAGTTTATTGGTGAGAAAGAACTGATGACCATCTCCGGCCTTACCAAGACTACCCTTTCCGGCATTATTGAAAACAGCGGGAACGACAGCGGCCCGCTGATCTATAATTACGAAAGATCTGCCAATACCGCAACCAACCTGCTGCAAAGAAACCTGATGCATTGGTTACAGCTGGAATCCTGCCTGGTATTCCCTGTGGCGCTGGGTTATGGATTATCCCTGCATTATGCCTTTTATAGCCGGAATATGGACAGCTACAACAAGGGACATATCGCCCTGCTGACCCGTTTAAAAACATGGCTGGAAGCGGTAGCCAATAAAACCATCTATGCAGAAACGGCTGCCGGCGAATGGATGCACCCGCAGATAAATGCTAAGAAGCAACAGGATGAGCAGCCTGATAACAAGGCATTCAGGGACATCATCGGCAATCACCACTTATTATTATCTGCCCTGGACCTGGCAGCGCAGGTAGCGCCTTATAATACGTCCGTGCTGATCTTGGGAGAAAGCGGCACCGGCAAAGAGAAAGTAGCGCAGGCCATTCATTGGCTCTCCCCCAGGAAAAATGGCCCCTTTATAAAGGTGAATTGTGCTGCCATCCCGGCAACACTGATAGAATCTGAATTGTTTGGGCATGAGAAGGGGGCTTTTACCGGCGCTGTGGAGAAAAGAAAAGGCAAATTTGAACTGGCCGATGGCGGCACCATCTTTTTGGATGAGATCGGAGAACTGCCGCTAAGCATGCAGGTAAAATTATTACGTGTTTTGCAGGAACGGGAAATTGAATACGTTGGCGGCAGTACTGCTATAAAAGTAAATCTCCGTATAATAGCTGCTACCAACAGAAACCTGGAAAAAGAAGTAGCGGAAGGCAATTTCCGGCTCGACCTGTATTACCGGTTGAACGTGTTCCCCCTTACCCTGCCCGCCCTTCGCGATCGAAAGACTGATATTGAAGCCCTGGCCCTGTTCTTTGCTAACACCTATTGCAGTGCATTGAACAAACCATTCAATGGTATTGCTGATCCCATGATGGAAAGAATGATTGCCTATCACTGGCCCGGTAATATCCGGGAACTGGAAAATATTATCGAGCAGTCAGTGGTGCTCAACGACGGAAGATCGAAACTGCAACTGATGCGGAGCCTTCCCGCTGCCGGCCAGGAGCCCGGCAGCAGCAGTCCCATCAATACCTTTGAGGAAGTAAAGCATGTCCAGCAACAAACAGAAAGAGATTACATCAGTGCTGTTCTCAAAAAAACAAGGGGCCGGATACGTGGTATCGGGGGTGCTGCTGAACTATTAAACCTCAAACCCAGCACCCTGGAATCAAAAATGGCCAGGCTGAATATCAAAAGGCAGGATTTTACCGATTATCCCGAAGGGCAGTAACACCCTCCTGTCACACCGTTAAAAACGTCCTCCTGCAAACCTCGGTTACCAACAGCAATACATATAGGTAAAGCCCCGAAAATACCGGGGTTTTCGGGTATCCCCCCGATAAGTTCGGGGCTGCCTGCTTTTCAGTTCTACTATTGCAGTGTAGATTAAAAATAAAAACGGCCTGACTATCAGCTCCCTGCCCGGCTTTTCTTTACCTGCTCTTCCTGTTCCTGTTGAATGGCATACAAATAGTCTGACGGAGCAAAACCATTCGTATGACACATTCAACCAAATGGGGTGCAACTGCACCCATTAATGCTGCAAAGGGCTTCAAAATTCATTTGATTGTTTTCCTGCTGGCCACACCCGCTATCTGGCTGGTATGGTACTTAACGGACAGGACCTATCCCTGGCCTTTATGGTCAACTCCTGCCTGGGCTGTGGGCTTACTGTTTCACTACCTCGGTGTATTTGTATTCAGAAAACCCAATAATTGATACAATCCATACCAATGACAACACCATCATTCAGACGCATCGTGACAGGTCATGATGCTGAGGGTAAAGCCATCATCATAGCTGATGCCCCACCTACACATACGCAACTGGTGGGAGGCCCCGGCGGTCCTACCTTTTTTGAGTTATGGCATACACAGGAAACGCCTGTATTGATACAGTCGCGGTCACTGGAGCCGGATGAGGCCGGGCTTGTATTGCCGCCACCGAAAAAAGGGACCAGGATGCGGGTCATTGAATTTCCTCCTGAAGGCGAAGAGATCCGACAACTGACAGGCGCCGATGCTGCTGCCAAGTTCCGGTCGATGGGCGACGAAAAAGCGTCCACTTCTGCAGAAGGAGCACCGCATCCCTTAATGCACCGCACGCAAACCCTGGACTATGGGATTGTACTGGAAGGAGAGATCACATTGGTCCTTGATCGCGGGGAAACCACTATCCAGGCCGGCGACATCGTGATCCAATGCGGTACAAACCATGCCTGGGCCAACAGAAGCGCCAGCATTTGCCGGATGGCCTTCATCCTGATAGACGGGCAATTTGCCAATGAACTTTTGTAAAACTGAAATATCGATCATGCGTATCAAACCTATCCCTCCAGCTGAGCTCAGTCCTGAACTGCGCTATGTGCATGATGAAATTGCCGGCCTGGTTGGCAGAAGCCAGCACCAGGTCAACATGCTGAACGCAGAAGGCGCCCTCCTGGGCCCGTTTGCCCCCATGCTGCAATACCCGCAGTTTGGCATTCCCGCACTCAGTTTCCTGCGAACGCTGGACACAGCCGCAACACTGCCCAAAACAGTCCGTGAAGTGGCTATCCTCACTGTAGGCGGCGCCCTGGGAGCCCGCTTTGAATTATATGCGCATGAGATCATGGCTGGCATTGTCGGACTTGCACCAATGACTATTGCGGCCCTGGCAGCTGGCGGTCGCCCCCTTGGTTTAACGGAAGCAGAGGACATAGCCCATATCATTGCCCATGCGCTGGTCAGCGGCCATATTATTCCTGATGCTACCTACCAACAGGCAGTTCTCCTGCTTGGACAGGCGGGCGTAGCAGAGCTTTTTTTCCTGGTAGGCGGCTATAGTCTTATTGCCATGATCTTAAATGGATTTGACATGCCCGCGCCGGGCCAGCACGGATAGACTTCAACCACTATTAAAACCACTCAAATGAAACAAGCAGCAGTATCCCTAATGGCGACAGCCATGATCCTTTCAGCAGGATGCGGCAACAATGAAGAAAAGCCGGCTACAGTAGTCCCCGTCACGTATGTACTGGTGCATGGAGCATGGCAGGCCCCTTATGTGTGGGATTCCGTCCAGGCTGAGCTGTCCGGAAGCGGCAATAAAGTCATTGTAGTAACGCTTCCAGGCCACGGCACTGACACAACAGCTCCGTATCAGCTGAGTCTCGACTTGTACAGGGATAAAGTAATTGATGCTATTGCAGCGGCGGACAGCAACCTGATCCTTGTAGGACATAGCATGGGTGGAATGGTGATCACAGCTGTGGGAGAGAAGATCCCATCCAGGATCCGGACCCTGGTATACATCGGCGCCTTCCTGCCATCACCAGGGCAGGCCCTTACTGACCTGGCAGCCCTGGACCCTGATTCCCGGCTGGGGCCTTTACTGATCCCTTCAGCCGACCGGTTAACATTGGATGTGAAACGCGATAGCCTGACCTCGCTTTTTATCCATGATGGCAGCGAAGCCGATAAACAACGTGTACTTGACAACTATCGTCCTGAGCCTGCCATTCCCTTTACAGGAAAGGTTGCGTGGACGCGGGAAAACTTCGGCGCCGTAGAGAAAGTGTACATCAAAACACTCCAGGATAAAGTGATCTCACCCAGGTTGCAGGACAGTATGATAGCCGCGGCAGGCATCAAAACGGTTTATACTGTTAACAGCAGCCACTCCCCTTTTTTGTCGCAGCCGAAGGAGCTGGCCGGACTGTTGCGCAAGATCGGGCAACAAGCGCAGCAATGATCGGGCAAAATTACTAACAGGCGCCCGATGGATGCCATTGACTTTTCGGGAGCAGTTGAAAAATAGTGATGAAAGAATAAATATAATGAAAAGACTATCTGGGGGAGAACCCAGGATCACTTGCTGATCAGGCGATTCTCCCCCAATATAAAAGCGTCTCGTATTCGATACGTACCAGGCCATTCACGTTATCTGCTACGAATAACTGTATCAGCTCGCTGATCATATCATCATAGCTGTCATGCCCCGGTAAGGGAATATATGATTTGGATAATAACTGGCCTTTCAATCCCTCGAAGTCCAGTAACTGTTCATTGGAGAACAGTTTTACCTGTGGTTCAAGTGGGGTAAAGAATCGTTTGATCTCTACAGGATCTATTTGTACAGGACCTTCATCGCCGATCCGGTAACGGTTCCGCAGCGCTGTATATTTTTTTTCAAATACAGTCTGGTTGCGTTGCCGGTTCCAGGCGAGTAATACCTGGCCCTCCGATTGCAGGATACGTTCACATTCCTGGCGGGTAGCGGTAGTATCCAGCCAGTGAAAGGTCTGGGCGATGGTGATGAGATCTACTCCGTGAGGAGACAACCCCGTATCTTCTGCGGTACTGTTGATACTTGTAAAAGAAGGATACTTTTTTAATCGCTCCTCTCCTACTCTTCGCATATCCTTATTGGGTTCTATACAAACTACTTTGAAACCTCTTTTCAGCAGGGGCTCAGCAAACAGGCCGGTACCGGAGCCAATATCCACTATCCGGGATTCGGCAGAAAGGCCAACTGTTTCCTCAATGAACTGGAATAATTCATCGGTATAACCGGGTCTGAACCTTGCATAATTCTCTGCGCGATTAGAGAACCTGCTGGCGGGGGAGTTTTTTGGTACTGTTGTCACGATCTGCATATTTATCTTTTGAAACCGGCAGCCTGTTTCCAGTTTCCGGTTAATCAACACGAACAGGGCCCCGAAGGTAAACTAAAATGCAATGGCCGCCATTAGCAGGCAGTTAAAGTTTCCCTACGGGCAGAAGATCCTTCCATTCAACAGCAGACTTAAAATTTTGTTGTTTGATATTTTCACTTATATTTGTCCACTAAATTGGTAGACTAAAGCACAATTCATGCGCATCGCTCTCCATCCCTCCTACAGGTGTACAAACACTGACCAGACCTCACCGGTTTGTTATTACCTATACAGCTTTGCTATCAGCTGTTGTTGTTGATCCCTGCCACCGTTTGCTTCCATCCCATAACATCAATCCCAAACGCGCCTTAATAAGGTTCTGATTTATCATTTATAAACTTCGCTTATGAGAATTATCTTACAAAGCGTAGCATTCATGGCTATGCTCGGTTTGGTGGCGCCGCTGTATGCGCAGACACCAGACCGGGTCATTACCGGAATTGTTACCAATGCAGACCAGCAGGCGCCCCTGGAAGGCGCTACCATCACCGCTGGCAACCAACAAACCATTTCCCAAAAAGATGGCAGCTTCAAACTCACACTCAGGAACACCACTTCCTTTATAGTTGTGAGCTTCACCGGCTATGAACCTCAGCGGATCAGGCTTTCAGCAGCGTCTATCCTGAACATCTCCCTGCAACCCTCCAGCCGGCAACTGGACGATGTGATTGTTACCGGGTACAGTACGCAGAACCGCCGCTTTATTGCCGGTTCCATTGCCAGTATTTCCGTGAACGATATCAAACATATTCCTGCTGCCAGTTTTAACCAGCTACTACAGGGAAAGGCTGCAGGCGTACAGGTAACAGCCAATTCCGGGGTACCCGGTGGCGGCATTACTTTCCGGGTAAGAGGCAACAACTCCATCAATGCGGCTGCCGATCCGCTGTACATAGTAGATGGCGTTATTATCAGTAATACTGATCTGATAAAGACAAGCCTCGGTAACCAGCAGCAATCCAACCCACTGGCAGATATCAACCCCGCTGACATTCAAACTATCCAGGTTTTGAAAGATGCCAATGCCACAGCCATATATGGTTCCCTGGGCGCCAATGGCGTAGTGATTGTAACAACTAAAAGAGGTAAGCAAAATACTGCCGGAAAGGTCAGCCTGCATATTGCACAGGGATGGTCCGATGCGCCGAAGAAGTTCAAACTGGTATCCGGCCCGGAGAATGGCCTGCTGGTAAATGAATCCCGCATCAATACAGCCATCGACCAGGGCATTGATCCCGCCACCATTATACTGCCCTATGACCCTGACACCCTGCAAACCTACGACCGGATCAGCGGGCTCTTCCGAACAGCCAGAACGCAAAACTATGAAGTAGGTATTCAGGGCGGCGGTGAAAGAAGTAATTACTATGCCAGCTTTGGCTACCTGAAGCAGGAAGGTATTATAAGACCTTCTAACTTTGAAAGGTTTTCTGCCCGGCTGAATTACGATAACCAGGTAAACCAACGGCTGAAAGTGGGCACCAGCATCAATATCAGCAGGACCTACCGGAATGTAAGTGTGAACGATAACAGTCCCACAGGCGTTATCAATTCTGCCATTTTCCCCCGCTCCTTCCTGCCCATCTACAATGCCAATGGGACCTATGCCCGATACGGCAGCTTCGATAATCATATAGCGTTGATCGAGAACCTGGACAATAACGCCGTTGGCTGGCGCAGTATCGGGAACGTGTATGCCGAGTTATCCATCCTGAAGGAACTGAAGTTCAGAACCAGCTACAGCCTGGATTACAACAGCATGTACGAGAACAATTATTCCAATACGCTGATCAGCGCCGGCATTGCGTCCAACGGATCCGCATCTTCGAATGAAACAAAAAATACTTTGTTCACGGCCGACCAGGTCCTGACCTATATCAAGACCTTCAGCGGTCGTCATTCCGTCAATGCCCTGGTAGGTAATTCCATTAATACCATCCTGAACCAGAATACGAATGCCACCGGGACAGGCTTCCCGTCCAATAGCATCAAAGCCATCTCTGCCGCAGCAAACCGCTCCGGCTCTTCTTCCGAATCCCTGGCCAAGCTGGTCTCCTTTTTTGGCAAGGCCAGTTATACGCTCGATAATAAGTATACCATTGATGGCAGCATCAGGGCCGACGCCTCCTCCCGCTTTGGGGTCAATAACCGCTGGGGCTATTTCCCCTCTGGTGGTTTTACCTGGCGGCTTTCGCAGGAAGATCTTGTTGAGCGGCTGGGCATCTTTGACGACCTGAAACTGCGCGCCAGCATTGGCCTGTCGGGAACACAGAACGGCATTGACGCTTATGCGGCGCCCGGCCTCTGGGCTACCGGCTACAACTATCTTGAACAGCCCGGCACAGCTCCTTTCCAGCTGGCCAACCCCGACCTGACCTGGGAAACCACCAGGCAGCTGGACATTGGGACGGAGTTCACCATACTGGATCGCCGTTTGACAATAACAGTGGATTATTATAATAAGTATACTTACGACCTGCTATTGAATGTGCCCGTCCCCTACAGATCCGGCTTTACCAACTATCTCCAGAACTTTGGCGCCGTCAGGAATAAAGGCTGGGAGCTGAGCATTAATACCGTCAATATCAATACAGCCGATTTTTCCTGGACCACCGACTTCAATATTTCCTGGAACAGGAACCGCATAGAAAAGCTGGCATCTGATATTACCCTCGGCGCCTCAGGCCGGAACACCTCCATACTCCGCGAAGGTCATCCCATCAACTCTTTCTACCTGTATAAACAGCTCTATGTTGATCCGCAGACCGGCAATGCCGTGTATGAAGATGTCAACAAAGACGGGTTCATCACTTCGGCCGACCGGCAGATCGTAGGCAATGCCAACCCCAATTACTCCGGTGGTTTGAACAATACCCTGGCCTGGAAAAACTTTGAACTCAACTTTTTCCTCTTCTTCACGCAAGGCAACAAAATAATGAACATGCAGAATTTCTTCCTGGTGCATGGCGGCACACAATCCAATATCGGTTTTCTCCCCATCCAGCTGGAACGCTGGCAAAAGCCTGGTGATATCACAGATATACCGCGACTGACCACCTACAGCCGCAATCCTACGCAGAACGGCGGTCCTGCCAATAATTATGGCGGCACTGTGGCCAGCTTAAGCAGCCGGTACCTGGAGGATGCGTCTTTCCTGCGGCTGCGCAATGTGTCATTCAGCTACCAGTTCCCTTCAGGCGTCACCAATCGCCTCCGGCTGAATGCCCTGCGGGCCTATGTGCAGGTGACCAACCTGTTCACCATCTCCAATTATTCCGGCCTGGATCCGGAGGTCAGCTCCCAGAGCGCCAACCAGAACACGGCCGGGTACGACTGGGCAACCGTTCCCCAGCCCCGTACCATACAGGTAGGTTTGAATGTATCATTCTAAAAGAACAGCAATTATGAAAGGAAAATATTTCAGCATACCGGTCTCACTGTTATTTACATTGAGCGCCTGCGAAAAATTCTTAACCGAATCACCCAATAACCAGATCCCTTCTGAAACGGCCATCATAGATGCAAACTCCGCACGGGCGGCCGTTGTGGGCGCCTATGATGGCGTACAGAGTTACAATGCCGGCTTATATCCCACACTGGGCACCATCACGGCCGATCTCGTTGTCTTCAACGGCACCCTCAGCCAGTACCTGCAACTGGACCAGAATGCCATCCCCGCAGACAATGTCACTACTGTTGGCGCCTACCAGGCTATTTACAAGACCATCAATTCCGCCAATGCAGTGATTGCAGCAGTACCCGGCTTAACGGATCCCTTACTGACTGCTACGGAAAAGGATAAGCTATTGGGCGAAGCCTATTTTATCCGCGCCCTCGCCTACTTTGACCTGGCCAGGGGCTGGGGCGGCGTTCAGCTGCAATTGACGCCCACTACCACCATCTCCAGCATCAAAGGGGTAAAGCGCAGTACGCTGGACAAGACCTACGACCAGGTATTGACCGATCTGACAGAGGCTGAGCGCTTATTGCCGGAAGATGCCACTACACGCAACCGGGCGCAGAAAAGTGCTGCCAGGGCATTAAGAGCCAGGCTGCACTTGTACAGGAAGGAATGGGACAAAGCAGAGCTGTATGCCACCCAGGTGATCGGCAATTCAAAGTATGAACTGGTAAAACCTTATAGATCCTTTTTCACCACACCCTTCCAAAGCAGGGAGTCTGTACTGGAACTGGCTTATTCCAATAATGACCGCAATACTTTCTGGAACCTCTGGTATCCCAGTTCATCTGGCGGTCAGTATACGCTGAAGCCTTCCCCCAGCTTCATCGCCAAAGTCAACGATCCTGCCATTGGCGGCAGCAGGAATACGCTTATCGCCGGCACAGTCACTAACGAATATGGCGTATTATACAACACGGTAGGCGTCAGCACAGACCCTTCTTACCTCATCAGGATTGCCGAGCTATACCTGATCAGGGCGGAAGCAAGAGCACAGCAGGATAAGCTGGAAGATGCGCTGGCCGACCTGGATGAGGTCAGGAGCAGGGCTGATGTAGCGTCCTCCACTGCCCAAACCAAAGAAGAGATATTACTGGCAATAGAGGAAGAGAACGGGATTGAATTTGCGTTTGAGTCGCACCGCTGGTTCGACCTGGTCCGTACCGGCAGGGCCGGCGCTGTCTTAGGCATTACCAACCAGGACTACTGGCTATTCCCGTTGCCCCTGTCCGATGTCCTCTCCGATCCTGACCTGGAAGGGAAAAACAATCCTGGCTACTGATAAACTTTATTCCTTCATCAAACTATATCATTTTAATATGAGACTGTTCATTACTGCAAAAGCGCTCTTTATTATCGCTTTTCTATTCTCCGTACCAGCCCTGGCCCAACAGCCCTATTATTTTTCCGAGGGTGGTCCTTTCGATCCCAAAATCCCAACGCCTGAAAAGTTCCTGGGTTATGATATCGGCAGCTTCTATACCAGGCACGACCAGCTGGTGGCTTACCTGAAGGAACTGGCCAGGGTATCTGACAGGGTACACCTGGAAGTGATCGGCAAAACTTATGAAAACAGGGAGCAGGTGATCCTGACCATTACGGCACCGGAGAATTATGCCAGGATCGAGTCTATCCGTACAGAGCATATTACCCTGGCTGATCCGGGCAAAGCGATCCCTTCAGGCCAGGCGCCGGTGGTGGTATTACTGGGCTATAGTGTGCATGGCAACGAGACCTCCAGTGGCGAAGCCGCTATACTGACAGCGTATTACCTGGCGGCCAGTCAGCATGAGGAAACCAGCAGATGGTTGTCTCAGGCAGTGGTGCTGATAGACCCCTCCTTAAACCCGGATGGCAGGGATCGAGCAGCCAACTGGCACAATGCCTACCGCTCTGTCCCTTTTACTGCCGATCCGCTGGACAAGGAACATGTGGAAGGCTGGCCCAATGGCCGCTCCAACCATTACCTGGCCAATCTTAACCGCGACTGGCTCAGCGGAACACAAATAGAAAGCAGGAACAGGTTGCAATTCTTCCATCGCTGGTATCCCAACGTGCATATCGATTTTCATGAGATGGGCGCCAACAGCACTTATTATTTTGAGCCTTCGCCCAAAAGGACACAAAGTCCTATTGTTCCCCAGGCTTCTTACGATTTCAATACAACGCTGGCAAAATATCATGCTGAAGCGCTGGACAAGATCGGCTCTCTGTATTTTACCAAAGAGCAGTTTGATAACCTGTCGCCCATTTACGGGTCCACCTATCCTGATTTCTTCGGGGCGGTAGGGGTAACTTTTGAGCAGGCCAGCAGCCGGGGTCTGCTGACAGAAACGGAAACGGGGCTGTTGAGCTTTTCCTTTACTATCCGGAACCAGCTGCTGACGGGGCTTGCCACTGTTCGTGGCGCTGTTGCCGAAAAGGCAGGGCTGTTCAGGCTGCAGAAAGAATTTTTCCAGTCGGCCCTCACCCAGGGAAGAGCCTATCCTGTTAAACAGTGGATCTTTGGCGATGCGCGGGACCAGTCGCTCACCCATCAATTCCTTGAACTGCTGTTGCAACATAAGGTGGAAGTATATGAAGTGCAGAACCGGGTAGTGGCTAATGGCAAGAATTTTGAAAAGGGAAGATCCTATATCGTTCCTGCCGACCAGTCCAATTTCCGCATCGTGCATTCCATCTTCGAAGAAACGGCTCCATTAGTGGACAGCCAGTATTATGACAATACTTCCTGGTCGCTCATTCATGCCTATGGTCTGCAATATGCCAAACAAACGATTGCCGGTAACAAAGGCGCGCGTATTACGGCTGTGCCCACTTTGACAGGTGGCGTACAGGGCAATCCAGGCACAGTAGGGTATGTAGTAAGCTGGTCGGAATACAATGCCTCAAAAGCATTACAACTATTGCTGGACAAAGACATCATCGTGAAGTCCGCCCATCGGCCATTCACTATCCAAACCGCTGCCGGGCAGCAACCCTTTAGTTACGGTTCCCTGCTGGTGCCCACCACTGCACAGAAAATAACGGCCGACAGTTTATACCGGCTGGTGAAGCAGACGGGTGAGCAGGCAGGCGTTGAATTTGTTGCTGTCAATACCGGCTTCAATGCGGCTGGCATCGACCTGGGTAGCAATAACCTGAAAGGCGTACGCAAGCCATCCATAGCCGTACTATTCGGGACAGGTATCAATTATGAAGAAGCGGGCCAGGTATGGTTCCTGCTCAATCAGCAGGTAGGCATAGCGCCTACGAAACTGGATATAGGCAGTGTAGCCAGGGCGGGTTTGTCGAGGTATACGGTACTCATCTTTCCCAGTGGCAGTTATGCCGCGTTGGACAAAGCCACCACAACGAGGTTAAAGAACTGGGTAGCCGAAGGCGGTACCCTTATCCTTTTCAAGAACGCGATCGACTGGGCAATACAGCAGGAAATACTCAAGGAAAAACTGCTGGTTGATAGCAGTGAAGCAAAATCCACGGAAAGGATCGATTACGCCGGACAGGAGTCTACCGAAGCTGCCCGCCGGATCAACGGAGGTGTTTTTTCTGCCGATATTGACATTAGTCATCCCATTGCCTTTGGGCTGAATAACCGCGCTATATTCTTTACTAAGAACAGCCAGACCATCTTACAGGCATCCCGCAACAAATACGCTACGGTAGCCCAATACGATAGCAACTCCTACGTAGGCGGCTATGTTTCCAAAAAGAATATCGGTCGGATCAACAATACAGCGGCCATCCTGGTAAGCCAGGAAGGCGCCGGCAAGATCATTTCCTTTGCAGACGACCCTACCTACCGGAGTTACTGGCATGGCACAGACCGGCTGCTGCTGAATGCGATCTACTTCGGGAATCAGATCCAATTGCGGAGCGGGTTTGTCGGTGGAGAAGAAGAGGAATCGCATTGAGGGCTGGGTAGAGGTGCTTGTTGACAAGTAGTCAGCTATTTTATACGTTTTCCCATTTCTGAACAATGTCTGCAAAATAGGATGTGTCATACTGTTGACACATCCTATTTTTATTTAAAGAAATATTTTTGAAAGCCCTTTCATTGAAAGATGTTAAGTAATACTTCCCATTTCAATATCTGTAATTTCCAGGTTGGATCAGTTGGACTCGGGTTCCATTCAGGAAAAAGATCATCCGTGATAGTATGGCAGGAAGCCTTTTACCCAATCAGAATTTAGGTTTATTCAACCATTTGTTATTGCCCGCCACTAACAGCGCTGCCGATTTACTGTTCACTTCCAGTTTCTGATAGATCTTCTTGATATGGCTCCTGACGGTTTCTTTACTGATAAAAAGGTCTACCGCTATTTTGGAATAGCTTTTCCCTTCCGCTATCCCCTGCAACACTTCCGTTTCCCGCTCAGATAAGGGAGAATTATTCGACTGCTTAAAAGACTGAACAACCATCCTGGCAATATGCAGGCTCATAGGAGCCCCTCCTGACAATGCCTCATCTATACTTTTAATGATATCATCCAGGTTTGAATTTTTGACAAGATACCCTGTGGCGCCGGCACAAAGCGATTGAAATACTTTTTCACTGTCTTCAAACACGGTAATGATCAAAATGATGCATTCAGGGCATTGCTTACGGATCTTCAGGGTGCCTTCAATGCCGCTCATGCCAGGCAATTCAATATCCATCAATATTACATCTGGCTTATTCTTTTCAAGATTCCTGACCGCATCTTCACAATTACTATAACTACCGGCTAAATAGTATTTACCGGAACTTTCTATTACTGCAGCAAACCCTTCCCTTATCTTGCTGTTGTCTTCAACAATAACAATTCTTTTCATTTGCTTATTGCTTTAACTAAAAAATGGATAAATCGGGGCCGTAATCTCTAAACGGGTCCCTTCTTCCCTGAAAAGACGGAAGCCGAAAGCATTCTTTTCGCACCGGCGCTCAATATTCATAAGACCATAATGAGATTGCCGGGCATCCGCCTGCTTCCATCGCCCATTATCCTGTATAATATAGATGACCTTATTATCAAAGTACTGCATTTCAATAGAGACCTCGTTGGCATCTGCATGCTTTGTTATATTGGTCATCGCTTCTTTAAAGATAAATATGAGGTTCAGGGCAGCAAAAGGCGCCAACTTCTTTTGTTCTGACACAACGTTTTTTGCTACAGATGAAAACGCAATATCGAATTGATTACAGAATTGCTGACCGTGCGCCGTGAGGTAATTGAACAATTCCATCGGATCATCACTATTGTGATTCAGGTTCCATAAAAAATCCTTGCTGCGGGCATACAGATCATTACTGTTCCGGATGATACTATCTGCTATGGGCAACGCGGAATGATTGTCCTGTAATTTAAGTTTCAGCAGGGCAGCCTGCCTGGTGATGGCTGATAGCATATTACCTGTTTCGTCATGAAAATCAGCAGCCATCACCTGACGCATGTTGCTGAGCTGTTCCGTCCGTTGTTTCACTGCTTCATCCAGTAGGCTGATCTTCTGGTCTTGCAAGGACCTTATCTTTTGACGATTCTTTTCCTGCGACATCTGTTCGTAAGCAAGTAAACCGCCGAGAAAAACAGTAATGAAGCAATGCAATATCAGTGCGTATAGGGGGCTACCCAGCATAGTGGCAGCATCACCGGCAACTGACATACCAATCGTTTGCCGGTAAATGATAATAAAGATCAGGACATTGGTAATAATGGCGATCCACCCCCATTTTTTATCTGTCCATATTGCTGCCAGCAAGTAGACATGCATCACACCCATATGGGTTGAGTAGATGAGACCAGTATCTTTTATAAAATCATAAATGATAAAATAAGTCACTACCGCAAGTAAGCTCATGGGTAATCGATAATGCCCATAGGACCTGATAGAGAACAGCAGGCACAGCACAAGCGCCAGGTTGAGGTAATATCCCAGGTAAGCTTTCCCGAGGGATAACAAAAAAAGCGGGAAAACGGCCAGGATGGGAAGCGCCAGTACGGCAGAGCTTACTATTACACGAAATTCCTCAAAACGCGGATGCGTTTTATTCCTTCGTATAGCAGCCGGCAAAAAATAGTCGACCAGTTTATCGAACAGCATAGGCGAAATAATGAGTATGGAAGAGGGAATCCGGCCTAAAGTAAATACTTATAAAGGTCATTTTGAGGATTTTCCCTAAAAAACCACCCAATCTGCGGGATTGCCTTGCCCGAGCGCCTTTGTTAATTTTGTGAACCAAATCAGTAAAATGAAAAAGTCTGCAGTATTGATTGCCCTGTGCATTTCCTTGCTATCAGGAGCTTGTGGAAAAACTGACACAATCAGTCAGGATAATATTGATGTAAACGACACCACTAAACCTGCCGATCCCTCCTCCACCGCCAGCATAACAGGCCGCATCTATCCGGTATCTGTAGTGAATACCACCAGTATATCAGCGACCAATACACAATCCCAGACCATCTATAATGCCAGGCCCGATGCAAATGGCTATTTCAAGATCAGAAACCTGCCTGCAGGCCCTTATCAGGTTTCTTTTACAACAGATCCCGCCTACGGCCCACCCGATCCACATAGCCTGACCCTTCTAAAGGGACAGTCCACAGACCTGGGCATCATTGAATTCACCTCCGGCGCCGCTATGAATACAGCCTCCATCAGCGGTATTGTCCATCCTGTGTCAGCTGTACAAAGCATCTTCGCGGTTTTAACATCCGACAATTCAGCTGGATACCAGGCCGAGTTGGACCCGCTTTCCGGAGCTTTCTCCATTAAAAAGCTACCGGCCGGGGATTACCGGATTTCCATGAGCAAGAGTATCGGTTACCTGAGCGATGTGGATGTACCCTTTACAGTAACAGTGAAAAGAGACCAATCCCTGAACGTAGGGCGCATCAATTTTTTCGCAGATTCGGATCCGCAATCGCCCAATTACATTTCCTATGAATTTGACGGAACAACACATTTGCGCAAAACATCAGTGGGTAGTAAGTATAACAGCCCGGACCTCCACATGTTCAATACAAGTTCGTACAACTCCATTACTATACCTTCAGGTCCCAAGAAGCCTGAACCCGTGATCATGCACAGCCTTGAAATCCTGCTGGACGAGGTAAACGGACCAGGTACCTACATCTGCAAGGGCGCCAGCAAGTCTCAGGTACGCCTGTCGATGCGCACGGTCTTCAGCAGGTATGCTCCACTCCTCACCTGGAGCTCCGCAGGCAGCGGCGGTTCTGCTACGATCACGATCACTACCATCGATCCTGAGAAACGGACCATGAGTGGCTATTTTTCGGCGGAAATAGTACCTGAAAGCAGCACTGCAACAGGGAATAAAACAGTAAGTAATGGAGTCTTCTCGAAGCTAAAATATTAAGTATAACCAGTCTCCATTTTGTCTCACATCCGGTTACATGTAACAGCAACCAATCGATACCGGGAAAATCGCATGCCCTGCTTCCTGAAAGACTGCTGACAGCAGTTTGAATATGATTAATAATTATTCCGAGACAAACACTTGTTGACATAGGGTTGCCACTGGGTGGGCTTTATTTTGTCTTATTAATTATGAAATCATCAATGATATGAATTTCTCTTCAGTCCGGATCATCACTGCTGACATTAATAGGCTTATTGACTTTTATGAGCAAGTCGCAGGGGTACAGCTGACGCGATACACGGAGGATTTTGCCGAATTGCGCACACCCCTTGCAACATTGGCCATTGGAAGCACAAACACCTTAGCCTTATTTGGTGGAATTGAAATAGCCAAAGCCGCCGAAAACAGGTCGGTCATCATCGAATTCCAGGTTGAAGACGTTGATAGCAAGTATGAGGCATTAGCCAATTTTTTTGGGGATACAGTGGTACAAAAGCCCACTACCATGCCCTGGGGCAACAGATCACTGCTATTCAGGGACCCGGATGGCAATCTTGTGAACTTCTTTACGCCTGTGACGCCTGAAGCTAAGAAGAGATTTGAGGTAAAAATTGAGTATAGTAAAGCATTTTTGGAAAATCCGATCTAATGGCAGACAAAGCCTGAAGGCTCTTTTTGCTTGATTCCGGAAGACAGGATACAAGCCTGCGCCCCTTGGTTCCAAAAATTACGATATTTATCCTGGCAAATATTTGTATCTATTTGTTGACAATAAAAAAATATGTGTTGCTTTTACTCAAAAACAGTTGAAAAGATCTTGTAGAAGTGCCGCTTTTTATGATGGAACAATTTTTTTCTCAATAAATTTATACAATTATAAAGCTGAATCACGAATTGTTGTCAATGAACGCACTGGACTATCTCAAATACAATATCTATCTTTCTATCAAAACATTTACTTTTTCATTAAAACCCTAAAGAAGGTTGCTTCTTTTCTTTTCTTATTATTGGCACGTCAATATTATCTGCTTCAATTGTTTGATATTCTATTTCAAAATAATCTTCAGACTTCTTCTTAATCATTATTAAATAAGAGAACTGTAATTCTGTTTCTTGAGAAGTAACAACTGGCGATTTAAGAAAATGATTATAGTGCTTAAATTCTTTTTTATACTCTCTCACAAAAATATTATGCTGTTTTAACCTCTCTGAAATATAATAATTAAGCCGATCGATATCTAACTGCGCTATTCTATTTTTTATCAAGGTTAAAAATGCCTTATCAATCTCGACTCCTACACTACTTCTTTCAGATGCGATTGCAGCAATCGTTGTTGTACCTGTACCTAAAAATGGGTCAAATACGACATCCCCTTTGACAGAATACATGTTAATCAACCTATACGGTAACTCAAATGGATAGGCAGCACTTCTATCCCTGCTTTCAGAATTCTCTATAAACTGGCGAGTTCCTTTAAATTCCCATAGATCCGAAAACCAATTATTTCTTTCCTCCCAAAAAAATGAACTGTTTCGACGTTTACTTTTTTCATTTTCTGATGAAAAAACTCTTTTTTGTCCTTTTCTAAAGATAAGTATCCATTCATGCTCCAAGGTGACATATGCGCCTGCCGGCAACATACCAGATCCCATAAATTTATTGGGGGAATTAGTTTGTTTTCGCCATATAATGTTAGGAAGATTAGAAAATCCCAGCTTAAGAAAAGATGCAATAATTCTTGAGTGATTGGGATATAAAGCAAAATTTCCGTCCAGTGTTCTTGTTGCATCCCCGATATTGATACATACAATTCCACCGGGTTTTAATACACGATAAATCTCCTTCCACACCTTATCCAACTCTTGATGCATCATCTCGAATGCTGTATTGCCATCGTTCTCTGAAAGCGCAAGTCTGATTTCGGGATTGAGCCCAGACATTACCTCATCCCACATTTCAATCATTGGGTAAGGAGGAGATGTAACTACCAAGTCAATGGAATGATTTTTGATTTGGCGAACTTTTTGGGCATTGCCACTTAAAATTGTATGATAAATCTTATGATTTTGCATTTAGTTGCAAGTTTAACACATAAGCAGATATTATTATTAATTAGATTTCCACCATTGCAATCTTTAATAAAAAAAATATTGTTTAATTTAGATATACTGGGAACTTCGCATTAGGTTTTACAGTTGAAAAAGAATATAGACAATTGCTAATCAATATAAAACAAATAATATACATATTACATTTGCGTATTCAATTCTAAATTCGAAAATTAAGGTAAATTGTATTGCAGTTCAATCCCTCGTGAAATAATCCTTCCAGAATAATTGAATAAACCAACTATCATTACACCCCCATTTTATTAAAAGTATCTATAAATGCCAAAAACCTTTACGCAACAACAAAGACAAGACTTATTATCTGCCTTGAAAAAGGGCAGGTATAATGCTATTGGAGCTGTGAGTTTAGCCCAACAACTTGGATTTTCAACCAGCAGCAACCAAGTTAAACTGCGAACTCTCATTAAAGAATGCATTGAACATGATGGAGATCTTATTGGAGCAGTAACTTCAGAACCGGCTGGCTTTTTCGAAATTGCAACCTTGTCTGAACTGGAACAATACATAGACAGCTTAGAGCATAGGACAAGAAGAGATAATGATAGGAGATCTGCACTAATTAAAAATTGGAACATAAATAATCAGGCTCAACAAACAACGAAACAACGACTTTCAATTCAATAAGTACAATGGAAAAAGAATGGCTTTCCGGCGTCGATGGATCGAACTTGAAGTTTAAGCGTGAAACACTCCTAAATTATGGTCTAAACAGATGGGGCCTGAACAAATCCCATAGTGTTGGTACTACTTCAGAATTAATTAGATCTTGTGCGCCCATTGAATATAAAGAATGGGAAAATTATTATTTTCAAAATGCTTATCAAAAAAAGAAAGCTGGAGGAAAAATAACAAGGGAATATATTTATTCGTTAGGACAAACTCTATTTGTAAAGCTAACCGAAATAGTTCAAAACGAATTACTTTCCATAACAGAAGAAGAGTGCATTGACTATGTTTACAACCTTATATTAAACAGAACTTTTGAAGGATATAAGACAGAAATTGACACTATCTATGGGCAAATGGAAAAAGCAGTTGGGGTGAAAATAGAACCAGCCCCAGATAGCTGGGATAGAAAATACAATGTTGACTTTTTTATACAAGTTAAGGATAAATATATCGGCATCCAGATAAAGCCGGTTTCATCAGGGCACTCAATCAACCAATATCAATGGGTAGAAATGCATATGGTTAATCACCAAAAGTTCGAAAGCAAGTATGGAGGAAATGTATTTTTTGTTTATTCGATCAAAGCAGCATCCGGCAAAAAAACTATTTACAATAATGAAGTGATTGATCAAATAAAAAGAGAAATTGAACGACTAAAAGAACTATAAATAAAAGTCGTCAACATATTAATAGCAAATGACTTTTATAGATTTTCAAGAATGTATTTATTGTTGCCCCCATTTCATAAAGATGTTAAAAAAAAGCATCCAGACAACACTAATAATGCATTTTGCAAAATCAATGTTAAGAATTTATAGAAATTGACTGTCAGCAATACTTATAAATGACAAAGAGGTAATTATCAATTACCTCTTTGTATCTGTCGGGAAAACAGGATTTGACATGACCTTTACAACTTTTTCTGGTGGCGGATTTCAGAAAACCACCTTTTAAAACTCACCAACAATAAAAAAAGGATTATAAACGAAAAGCGGTCGAAAAAAGCTGTAAAATCTATCCAAATGCTATCTTCCTATAAATAGGCTTGAAACATCATTACATAATCTATCCTGGGATAATCCCCAGTCAGCATTTTGAAAAGAACTAATTTGTTGACCGCCGACATCGCCTGGTAGGGCGTCGCCTCCTCCTCCCCGTGCGTGATAGTCGTTGGTTGAAACCGCCTGCTATTGGCACGGGGTTTCGCCGGGTATTGCGAAGCCTCTCCATAGAACGCTCACAACGATCAAACAGCACTTTCATATACTGTAAAGGGCTGACCAAAGCTGTGCACTGAAGCTGGATTATCGCGACACGAATATCATATACCCATCGTGGCAACTGATGCAGGTAAGCTGCATAGGCAACAATTAGCAGGAAAAAAATAGTATTATAGCAGGGATAAAGAGACCCTGTAAGATCATAATGGCAGAGGTTTGGCAATTTACAAATATCTTTTCATAGGCCTTGGCATGCTTAACGGGTCAGACGTGGACAGACAGCATCTATTTCACGGGCCAAGGCGCGGCAAACATACTAAAATTTAGTACATCCATCATTCTGCAACAATGGTGGGAAGCGCGGTAGTCAAATGTCTCCTACAGTACGATCACACTAATAGTATAACTTTTTTGAATGCCCGACTACCCACCTTCATCACCACGTCACACTGATAATAATGTTTTGCTTCGATGATATAGACGGTACGCAAATTGGCATGTGGCATAACCCATTCCAGGTAGGGCTTGAGGTGTTTAGCGATGGCCGTTGCGGTGGTATTGTCTTTGGGCACCATAACAAATACAAGGGTGCCTGCGCGATCTCCTTGTAGAAAATAGGCGGCCTTCATCATCCCGCCCACAAAGGTTTTGCGGCTGGAGATATTTTCACACTTTAGCATTAATTAATCTTCGTATTTACGCAGCACATAGTCCGGGTGATAGCCTGGCTGTACAGGCCCACCTTTGGAGTGCATGGTATAGGTCTTGAATACATGCGGGAGGCTTTTAAATACTTTGTCGGGGATCATGACGGTATTTTTTGCAGGGCAAACATAAGGGATAAGGCCTATCCCACCATGTCAAGGCCGGTAAAAAGGTGACCTTATCTATTACCGCTCTGCAAACTGGGTGCTAACATCCTTATCACCAACAAAAAAAGCCAGTCCTGTGGACCGGCCTTCCTTGCAACAAAGGTCACCGCAAAGGTCACCATATAGGGCTACGGATTCTGTTGAATGCCGGTGAGTGCTACGACATCTTCAGGGATCGGCAGTTCGTACCGGTCCGCATTGGACGCTAACAAGAAGGACTTACCTATCGACCCCGGCATGATGGGCAAATTTTCCGGAATCCACCGACTTCGTTAAAAATGTGTGGGGTGGGCATGAGCAGAAAATCATGGTCCCGAAATATTTCATGCGCTTTTGGCGCAGCGGATTGAATCATCCTCCATTATTCGCCCCCGCCCACTGGTCTATCCAATTGCGCGGTTAAACATTTTGTTCAAGATCATAGACAGGCAAAGATTACAAAAGTGTCATCAAAACGATTATTGATCGGAATCAATCGATATATGCTACGGTATCATCGCCCTGCAATCATTTTCGGTTACCTGGCATATATAGATGAATGGCGCAACAAAAATGTCCCGGTCTAAAAAAATAAATTTTTCAAGGAGATAACAACGCTTTCAATTTAGCCCGTCCGATGACACGTTGATTGCGGACTGTTTTCGCCCTGATCTCCATAAGGGCAGCCTTATCCTGCACAAAAGAAAAGTATAAGATCGAGCGACATTGCATGGGCAGGGTATCAAATGCCAGCTGCATTTGGGCACGGTAAAAGAGTTCCCCCGGCAAGGCGGGTTCGGCTTGTGGTATATCCATCGATTCTTGCGCCAACAGCAAAGTTTTGGTCCGCAGGCGGCAAATAGATCGGGATCATCGGTCACGGAATAATCCATGACGGCCTCTCTGGGGAAAATACATTGCTGGCAGCGCTCCTGTTCAGCTGGCGACAGCAGCTTTATCGCCTGCAAGAGTGCTTGGGTCCGATCAGCGATGGAGAGCAAGGAAAAGGTGGATTTGCGGAACAAACCATTTAATCTATTGGAAAAATCCTGTACAGGCTCGTGGCTTAACAGCCCTTGTAGTAAGATAAAATAATGTGGATGTAAAACTATGATAATGCTGCAGAAAGGCACTCAACCGGCTGGTAATGGCACTGGCAGTCTGCTCTTGTTTGACCAGGCGGGCGATCGTAGCATCATAATCAGGACGGGGAAAAGGGAATTTGTCGGCGACCTCTTCTGCGATCTGCCTGCGCATGAAGGGTTCTATATTCTTATGCGTTTCAAGATCCGAAGCACGCCGTAGGTTTTGACCATGACCTTGATCATCATCAAATGGGCGCCCACTGAGTGGCGGGTCATGCCGCCGACGGCGGTCACCATATGTTCATAATGAATAAAATACCAAGCAACCATCGCTGTATGGCGCTGGCGCTTCAATAAGGCAAGTAACTGTTCTGTGTTGGACTACATCGGCATTAATTTTAACGGGTCAGACAACATTAATGCTTACAGTACGCTTTACGCTTGCAGTGATCATTTTTATATGACCTCCTGGTCCATCGCTGCTGGTAGGGTTTGTTACATTGAACGTCTACCGAGCGATGAAGGGTTGAAATTAGGAAGGTCTTCAGAATTTACTGCGGTACTATGCGACCGTATAAATTTTGGCAGGGACTGGCTAAACAGAAAAGTGCAGTTTTGTCATTATTTTTTAACTTACGGCCAGACAACAGCAATTCAATTTTAACTCAGTTATATTTGTGAAGGTAGCAGCTGGTGCCCAGCGTACACCAAAAACATGGAAGCCTGGAACGATCTTAGGTTCCGATAAATCTTATTCTCCAATCACGCCGAAGGCAAAAAATTGGGATTATCCATTCACCAAGCGTATATACAATAAGGTCTGATGAACAAAAGGGAAGAAGAAATCACCATCGCCCGTTTTCGCAGTGGCCAGGAGGCTGGTTATGTTGCCGTGTATCGGCACTTGCACCGCCAGGCACATCATCAGGCATTTCAGATGTTACAAAGCAAGGACGAAGTAAAAGACGTGATCGCGGAGGTGTTCTGGAACTTATGGAAGCATCGGGCGTCTTTTGAGCGGATGGACTCCATCGCAAAGTGGTTGAGCATTGCCGTTTTTCATGCCTGTTCCAATGTCCTCAAGCATCAACAGCGGGTCCATCAATTACACAAAAGAGTGGAGGCGATGCAGTATACGGCCCATCCGGTGTATGGACTGGAAACCTACCTGGTCGAAAACGAATTGTTCAACCGGGTGATCGCCGAAGTGGAGAAGTTACCCGACATCTATAGGCAGGTGCTTCAGCTCAGTCTGCAAGATTATAGCCTGGAGGAAATAGCGGTCCAATTAGGGATCAGTAAGAAAACAGTATCGAACCGGAAAACTGCCGCTATTGAACGGTTAAGAATTGCTTTGCGGCATCAGCCAGCCTTGCTGCTGGCGGTATTGGTCGCATTAAAGAACATCCAACAGCTCAATTAAATTGGTCCAAGATCATTCTTCAAAATTGTTGCCCAGAAAAAAGCTAAAATTTCCCCAAAATGGCGGGAATTTCTTCTTTTACGAGTTGTTTAATATAAGACGAGTTTGGTAAGGCTTAGGCATCGTAGCATAAAAATCTTGTCCCATGGAAAGATATGAACGCATTGCTGCACTGATCATCCGTAGATCAGAAATCGGTTTAACGGCATTGGAAGAACAAACGCTGCAAGCGTGGGTCGAGCAAGATCCGCTGCACCGGCAGCCGCTGCTCGAAAGAACGGAATTAGCGGACTGGGCGCCGAAGCTACGCGCCTATTTCCAAGCCAAAGCAGACGAGGCAGCAGCACTCACCAGCGACCTGGACCGTTCCTTAGATCGGATGCGTGCAGCAGCGGTGTTCACGCCTGCCGCGCCGACACGGACTATCTCGCGATATTGGATCGCCGCAGCTGTATTTTTACTGCTGGTAGGCGGTGGTCTATGGTGGCGGACACTCAGTATAAAAGATGCTTCTTACCGTACGCTGGCCTTATCCGATACCAGCCGTGGGTTACGACAAACAGCTGTGCTAACGCTATCCAATCAGCAAAAGATCACGTTGGATGCTAAAGATCAACACCGGGATCTACAGGATAGTGGGGTGACGATCCAACATCAGGGTACTGGACTGGTGTATTCCAGCAGCCCTGGAAAGACGGTATCGCATAATTCGTTGTATGTGCCGCGTTCCAGTCAGTATTCGGTGACGTTACCGGATGGTACACGGGTATGGCTCAATGCCAATACGACCCTGACCTACCCGACATCGTTCTCCGGATCGGCCCGGGAGGTACAGATTACCGGGGAAGCGTATTTTGAGGTGGCGCGGCAAAACATACCGTTTGTGGTACGAACATCGGCCACGCGCATCCGTGTACTGGGTACGCATTTTAATGTCAACGATTACGCTTCCAATTTCATCACGACTACCCTGGTAGAAGGATCGGTGGAGATCGACTTTGCAGGCAACCTGCGGGTGCTTGCGCCGAACTATCAAGGTATCGCTAATCTCGTTTCAGGAGACATTATGGTTCGGCCAGCGAATATGGAACAAGCGCTGGCATGGCGGGAAGGGCGATTTTATTTTAAAGAAGATGCGTTGGAAGACATCATGGAAAACCTGGCGCGGTGGTATGCTTTCAAGCCGGTATTCCGTGGTAAGGTGAACGGGAAATATTCCGGTGTCTTCTCCCGGACGAAGCCCCTGGAAAAAATACTCAGTATGCTGGCCCTGGATGGCGGTTTTACTTATAAAATTCAACCTAATGACGTGGTGGAAATCACGCCGCAATAACAGCAAAGACCAACATAGCGATGATCGTATCTCATATACAAAGCAATCTCCGGACGTTCAACCACTTTCGGAACAATTGCGGATCTTTTCAGTGGGGTGAAAGGGTGGTGCCAGTAGCGCCGCTCCTTTCACCAGCGCTGGGAGTTTTTCGGCAGCAGACACGACCCGCTCATAGGAGCATACCGCCCCGTATGGCACCGGCGCCTCCCGCTCCTATGATCGAATAAACTGCTGCTGCCCTTTGCCTAAAATTCATCCAGATATTGCAACCCCACATGATGGCTGAGACAGCCAGTTACTAATCTTCTTCATGACACATCATCCGCCTGGAAAGCTGGTGGTGAATCGTTCCATCCCTGACGACCAGGCTCTCTGATTCTGGGTTGTCCCATCGACAACCCGGGCCCATTCGGAGAATGGGTGCGTGTGCCCGCTCCTGCTCGAACCAGCAGCAACGATTATTTGTCCATTGTATGTCCCTCATACACGAAAAAAGAAAATGCCCCGGCTGGCAGGCCGAGGCATTGGATGGTAAACAAAAAAGTACTGTAGCGAACAAACCTCTCATTCACCAAACATTTAAAATTATGCAATTATTGGGAATTATCCACGTGGGGCGTGGATACAGAAAACTATTTAGGGTTATGAAACTCACTGCCATCTTACTGCTGGTTTTACTACAGGCACATGCGCACCTGGCTCACGGCCAAATATCTTTGGAGGTGCGGGACAAGTCCCTGTTTGATGTGATGATCCTGCTCAACAAGCAAACAGGCATCAATTTCAGCTTAACCAAAGCCACTGCGGACAAGGTCAAGTCGCTGTCTTTCACAATAAAGGACGGCAGCATCAAAGACATTTTAGACCGCTGCGTAGCGGGATCTGCCATCCGTTATCAGATGGTGGATAGCAATGAGGTCCACTTTTATGACCCTATCAAGATCACGCCGCCGGATATCCTCTACCGGGATACGATGGTTGACCGTTTCTACAAGCTCACGATCATGAACGAAAAAGGCGAACCGCTGTCTCAGGCCACCGCCGTCAATCAAAGGACTGGTAAGGGTACGCATACTGACGTGAATGGAAAGGCATTCCTGGTGGTGGGTCCGGGTGATCAGATCCTGATTAGCTTTATCGGTTTTGAACGGGTCTTTCATAAGTCGGTGCCTGCGGGTGAAGCGACCGTTGTCATGAAACCAGCGGTGACCACTTTAGATCAAGTCGTCCTCCGTGCATACGGGAAAACCTCTGAGCGCCTGCAGACGGGCAACATTGCCGTGGTGCGTGCGGAAGAAATAGAGCGCCAGCCCGTGCCGAACGTCATCCAAGCCTTGCAGGGCAAGGTGCCGGGCCTGGTGATCACCCAAACTAACGGCAACCCCAGTGCCCCTTTCCGGATGGAGCTACGGGGCCGCAGTTCCATTAATCCGAACGTGACGCCGGAACCCCTTGTGATCGTGGACGGTGTGCCGCTTACCATCTTGCAGATGCAAGAGCGGGACTATGAATCCGGTAATACCGGCTTCCTTCAAAATAACATGAATGGTCCGGCAGTCGGCCAAAGCCAATTCTACTCCATTCCGCCGGACATCATCGAAAGCATCACCATCCTCAAAGATGCCGATGCGACGGCCATCTATGGATCCAGGGGCGCCAATGGCGTCATTTTAATTAATACGAAGCGGGCCGAATCCGGCACCACCAATTTAGAAGCCAGTGTCAGCACTGGCTTCAGTCGTGTTACGCGGTTTTATGATATGCTAAATACGCAGGAGTATCGTGCCCTGCGCTATGAAGCCCTGGCCAATGACAACATGGAGCCTACGGTTGAAACGGCTTATGACCTGGAGCTGTGGGATTCTACCCGTAACACCGACTGGCAAAAATTCTTCTGGGGTAAGACCGCGCAAACCACCAATGCGCAACTATCGCTTTCAGGTGGCAATAAAAACACCTCTTTCCGATTGGGCGGATCCTATTTCCGCCAAACAGCTATTAATACCTCCAGCGGTAATGACTTCCGTGCCGGCTTGCAATATAATTTCCAACACTGGTCCGCTAACCGTAAACTGAATATCGGCTTCTCCGGCATGTATTCTTTTGTGCAATCCAATATGATCACACTCGGCAATGGGGTTACCCTTCCTCCCAATGCCCCAGGCGCATTTAAATCCCCGGGCGTACTTAACTATAGCGGCTGGGAACCCAATTCTCAGGCGTTCCCTTTTTCACAACTGTTGATACCCTACACCGCAAAAACCGAATTCCTAAATAATAGTATATCGCTCTCCTATGCTCTTTCTGACAAAATAAACTTTTCCACTACCATTGGCCAATCCAGTAATACCACTACACAAGTACAATTTACCCCCATCGCTGCGCAAAACCCGAGGTACAATCCGACCGGACAGTCTCTTTTCGGTAATAATCTCGGTCGCCGCCTCATTGTGGAACCCCACCTCACCTATACCGACTTTTGGGGACTGGGTGAAGTTGAAGTAGTCCTCGGCGGCACCTATCAAACCGCTCGACAATCCGGATCAAAAACATTTGGTTTGGGCTACACCAATGATCTCCTGATAAAATCTATCAATAATTCCATTTCACAAATTGGTACGGATAATTTAGGTGATTACAAGTATGCTGCTATCTTTGGTCGCCTCAATTACAACATCCAAAATCGGTATATCCTCAACATCTCCGGGCGAAGGGATGGTTCCTCCCGGTTCGGACCCGGCAATCGTTTTGGCAATTTTGGTTCGGTCGGCGCTGCGTGGATTCTGTCGGAGGAAAAGTTCTTTGCCAGATATCGCAAATATGTTGACTTCATTAAACTTCGGTCCAGCTACGGCACCACCGGTTCAGACAATATTGGCGATTACAAATATCTGACCCGTTGGATGGCAACTATTCCCTACTCTAATACTATCTCCTATTTCCCTGGACAACACGCCAATCCTAACCTGCAGTGGCAATCTGATAAGAAATTTGAAGTAGGATTGAATGTACAAACTGTTAAATCAAAGGTAGACATCGGCGTATCCTATTATCGTAACCGGATCACCGATCAACTCATTACTTTCGCGCTACCCGCCATCACAGGATTTCCGAATATCACCGCCAACCTACCTGCAACGATAGAAAATAATGGTCTGGAAATGACCTTGTCCGCAAAAATCGTGGAACAAAAAGACCTGTCTGTCCGGCTATCGGCCAACGCCAGTATGAACAGGAATAAATTGCGTTCCTATCCCAATTTTGAGAAGTCGCCTTATCAATCCAGGTACGAAATAGGGTATCCCCTATCCATCGTAAAAGTATTGTCCTTTGATAGGGTCAATCCCGAAACCGGCGATTATGATTTCAAAGACTTGAATAAGGACGGGCAGATCAGTTATGACTATAATAAAATATCCGCTGATGATGATACTTATATCAAAGATTTGCAGGTGAGAATAGATGGTGGCTTCGGTGCATCCGTTAACTACAAAGGATGGAGCGTCGATATGCACTTTCAATACCGGAATCAAAATGCGCCCAATGCCATTACCTCAGTTGGCGTCCCAGGTCAAATTAACAATGCACCACGCGCCATGCAAGACCGGTGGCGTAAACCTGGTGACCATGCGCGATTTGCGAAAGCCACTACACTTTATACAATTAACCATGTGTATTATTCAATCTCAGATCAAATCTATACGGATGCTTCCTTCCTTCGGCTGAACAATATTTCTTTGTCGTATCAATTGGCTGAAAGGGTCAACAAAAGACTCCGCATCAAACAAAGTGAACTATTTGCAAGGGGACAAAATTTATGGGTATTGACCTCGTATGAAGGTATAGACCCCGAAACACACGCATTTGGTGGTCTTCCACCGCTCACCGCACTCACGGCAGGTATCAAAGTTTCACTTTAAATCACGCAACAATGAAAAATATTATCATAGCAATATCCATCATACTCATTCCGATCTTTAGCGCTTGCGAAAAAATGGTGGAAATACCCGCTCCGGCCAACAGTATTACCACCACAGAAATATTTAAAGACAGCACCACCGGAGAATATGCCATGGCGGGTATTTACAGTAAAATTTACTATCCTATCCAAGGAGAAAATGGTTTTGGAACAGGATTTCTGACACGGGTATTGAGTTCTTATACTGATGAGTCCGCCGTTATCCAGGGAAACGCAGTTACAGCATACTATAATAATACCATTACTTCAACGAATACATCGAATTTCAACGGTATTTGGGCGCTTATCTACGCCCACATTTATCATATCAATGCCTGTGTGGATGGGATCAATCGGTCAACTGGCCTGACAACAAATCTCAAAAACAAGTATCTGGCAGAATGTCTCTTTCTGAGATCCTGGCTCTACTATTACCTTGTCGGTCTTTATAGTGATGTCCCTTACATTACCGACATCGACTGGGAATCCAACATCCAAAGAGCCAGAAATAAGGTGAATGATATATACGGCTGGATATCTGCTGATCTGGAAAAGGCCCAAACGATGATGCCATTGGACTATAAGAGCACACGCGGTACAAGAACCAGGGTGAATCACTTTGCCATTTCAGCGCTGCTCTCCAGGATATACCTCACTACGGGAAACTATGACAAATGTATTCAGCAAGCGAGTGCGCTACTAAATAACATTCCTGATTTAGGACTGGAAGATAACCTAACCAATGTATTTTCGCCTGGTAGTAAAGAGGCTATCCTACAATTTGACATGACAACATCGCGCTACCCCTTCAATATGACATATGAAGCGTCAAACGCCATTCCATATCCGGAGTCCATACCCAATACCTTCCTCACCACTACCCTCCTACACCAATTTTCAGCAGAAGATAAAAGATGGATCACCTGGATTGATAGCACACAATATGAAGGTAAAATGTATTATTATGCAAAGAAATATCGAATCGGCGTCAATAATTACGCAGTCAATGGACCTAAATCCGAACTCTATACTGTGCTTCGACTGAGCGAACAATATTTGAACCGCGCGGAGGCAAAGATCAGGCAAAATAATTTTGAGGGAGCAGCAGCGGACATCAATACGATCAGACATCGAGCGGGCCTTGCAGACACCACCATCACTTCAGTAGATCAAGGTATCGGGGTGCTGTTAGCAGAACGGCAACGGGAGTTTTTCTACGAGTGGGGCTACCGCTTTTTTGATCTAAAAAGAAATAATAAGTTGGACGAAAAACTCACTGGCTTAAAACCGAACTGGCGCAGTTATATGCAAATATTGCCCATCCCCCTTGGTGAACTACAATCAAATTCCTTATTAACGCAGAACCCTCAATATTAGAAATCAGAAAAGCTTAGGATGTTATACATCCTAAGCTTTATCAACATTTAGATAAATGTTACGGGAACATTACAAACATTATTCTCCCAAATCAGATATACTGCTGGGGTAGCAGAACTACTTGTGATGGTAGCCTGGGTACCAGCGACCGATGTAAAAAAGAGTGCCGCATTAGGAGTATTAGTCAATAAAGTACAAACTGTCCCTATCCTGGCATACAATGCTGTTGCCGGGGCGTAGGCGGGTGAAAATGCTGACGCTGTGCCTGCGATGGCTACCACCGCACATGCTCCAAAAATTCTGTTCATAAAAAAAGGTTTAATGTAATAAAAAATATTCCTACTCTGTTAATAGGTTTTCGGATTCCCCTAAGCCCCAAGCCCTGGTTGGGTATCCAGTTTTATCCATGTAGCTACGATGAAAAAAAGTATTTTCAATCATCTTTTGAAACAATCCTGCCTGCGGCCATTGGTTATCATTATTCTAAAATCTAACAACTATTATTCATGAAAAGGTTTTGCCTGGTTAATTGAATACGACTGGAATAGTACACACATTGTTTTCATAAAGAAGGTAAACAGTAGGAAATGTACCGCTCGTTATGGTCGCTTGAAAGCCGGGTACACCCGTCATGAATAATGCCGCATTCGGGCAAGGACAAATTAGCACACACACGAAGTTTAATCGTGCATACAATGCTACTGCAGGAGGTTTGTAGCTATTGTTAAGCACTGGTGAAACACTGGCAAAGCCAGAAAGCGCTCCCACTAATAAAGCTGAAGTGGGCCATAAAATAATCTTCTTCATATCTTTTAGTTTAGGTTAATGGGAATAATTACCTGGAACCGACAAAAGATGGGTATTCCCAAGCATTATATCAAATTTCTAAAACTAACATTTGACAAGCGATATTTGCATGCTAATGGAACATGACTGGAACTGTACAAGTATTATTTTCCCAAAGAGGGTAAGCAGTAGGAATGACGGAGTCGCTTGTTATCGTGGCTTGAACTCCGATACCACCCGTTGTAAAATATACTATACTCGGGCAATTACAGATAAGGAAACAAAAACCACTGGCTCTTGCGTATAGTGCTGTTGCATTAGGATTACCACTACGTTTTAGCACTGGTGAATCACTAACAAAGCCGGAAAGCGCTCCCACTAATATGGCTGAAGTGGGCCATAAAATAGTCTTCCTCATATCTTTTAGTTTTAGATTAGTGGAATTGGTACATAAAATCACAACTCACAAAAAATGGGCATCCCAAAGCATAATATCGGATTTCAAAAACTAATATTTGAAAAGTGATATTTCTATTTCCAGGTTAATTAAATACGACTGGGATAGTACAGGCAGCGTTTTCATAAAGAGGGTACACGGTTGACATACCACTTGAAATGAAAGCTTGAGCTCCAGCGACTCCCGTCATTAATACAGTACCATTCGGACAACCACAAATTAAAGTACAAACGGTTCCTATTCTTGCCCACAATCCCGTTGCAGGCCCTGCATTGCTACGATTAATTTTTAGCGAATCACTGGCAAAGCCGGAAAGCGCTCCTACTAATATGGCTGAAGTGGGCCATAAAATAGTCTTCTTCATATCTTTTAGTTTAAAGGTTAGTGGAAATAATTACTTGAAACTGAAACCCACAAAATATGGGTAATTCCCCTTCTGACGGCGAAGCTCAATTAAACACCACCGGCGTCGTACAACTATTGTTTTCATAGATAAAATAGGAGGTTGAGCTACCGCTTGTTACAGTGGCTTGCACACCAAACACCCCCACTTGCCAAATAGTGATCACGCAGGAGATATTGACAATCAGAATGCAAATCCCCCCTCCAGACGGCCTGGCATACAGGGCGGAAGCGGTGGTCCTATCCCTTTTTTCATTTACGGATGCTGGTACTACAGCATTCGCAGCAAAACTGGTAGCAATTGCGCCAGTGATGCCCAATAATAATCGGCTCATACAGGTTCATTTAAAGGTTTATAATATAGAGGCTTAACGTTGACATTTTAAAGGGTCAATTCGTAATTTAATAAGGTCGTAATCACCCCGGCCGTACCATTATACAGACCTGGGTATATCAGGTGCTTATGATGGCCCCAATATGCGTGTTCATTTTGTGTACGTCTCAGGGCCATTAAATAATTGAGCTGTGAGCGAATACTGGCAGCCAGCACTGGCGTCCGATCTATCTGGTAGCCGTCTATCAATAATTGCAGGATGCCTGGTGTACCATTCTCCAAAGAAAAATTTTCGCCAATATATCCTGGGGGCAGTGCCAAGACGGCTTCCAATAGCATGTGCTTGTAGTATTGATCTTTCAGCAGCTGGTAGGCAAGCGCCAGCACTTTGACCCTGCCGACATAGGCATCTCGAAACTGCACCATCCTCCAACATTCCCCGAAGCCGACCGCTTTCATTTGCTGCTGTTGCGGGGCTGTGTTCTTTAACAGCTGATCAATGGCTACCTGGCAGATCGCCTCCACACCTGATGGCTGCTCGGTTTGCGGGCACTCCAATAAAAAGCCGATGATACCCGCGTTGCCCGTCCACCATCCGTCATAGCGGATCATCTTATCCTCTTTGTTTTCCTGCATCCATACACCGGGTTCCACTTGCCCATTGATGACCTGCGCAGTGATCTGTTGTAACCGGTCCTGGTAAAATCCCGGGGCCACCCAGGGTTTTATCGCCAGGAGTGCCAGCCCCTGACCAGCCAGGCCCTGGCCGAGTGTAGGATCTGCTATGTCCAGGGACAGGCAACGGGTAAGCAGCGTATGGAGGTGATCGTCTGGTTCCATTAGCCTGGCTTTAAAACAGGCTGCCAGGGTATAGGCTACGCCTGCGGCGCCCCTGAGCAATCCTACGGGGGTGCGAGGGAGCGTATTTTCCAGCGCAGTGACTACATATTGCCAACCGGCTGAGATGGCGGGCATCACTGCCGACAGGTCATAGCCTGCTGATTTTGCCCTTGCCAGGGCATGGATCACCCCCAGGATCCCATCGTAGAACCGTACCGAGGGTGCTACCATTGGCTGCATTTGATTGACTTCCATTTGCTGTGGCGCACACCACAGCTCCTTTACTATCGTGGTGGGGGAAGCTGCCAGTCCGTCTATCGCCTTTTGGATCACTTCCCGGATACTGTTCTTTGTCCAGCCTGCGGGCTGCAGCCCGAGGGTGAAGGGCACCGCAACAGGTCCTTCCAGCTGATGGTATACATGCTGCAGGGCGGTAATGACCTCACGGGTAGCCGGTCGTCGGGCCGGCGCAACGTGCATACAGCTGGCCACCAACTGCGCCAGGGACTGATCCTGGATGATGTGGGTCAGTGCGGCCCTAAAGGAAGCTGGTTGTTTATAATCAAAATTGGTAGGGTGAAACCCCGTCACAGCAAACAGAATCGTCGCGCCCAAGGCAAAGACATCTTCTGCCAGGGTAGGTGTTATGTTCTTCAGCTGTTCGCCGGACCGAAATCCTTCCGTACCCGTTCTATACGGCACGGCTGGTTCCTGGGAGGGAATGGAATAAGCCAGCTCAATATCTATCAAACAGATGGTTTGGTCTGGACACAGGATAAAATTACCGGGGGTCACGTCCCGATGGACAATGCCCTCCTGGTGCAACAGAGCCACCACCTCCGCCACCGATAACAGGAGCGTCAATATCTTTTTCCTGGCGGCTATATTTAGAAAAGGCCAGCTCACCTGGTCGGTGTTGATCGCCGCCAGTTCATCCTTCATCAGCCGCCCGTCTATAAATTCCAGGATCAGGAATCGGTCCCGGTTCAAAGTAAAAGCCCCTAATACTTTCGGGAGCTTCACCTTATGCTGCAAGAGGTCATGTAACTTTTGCTGCCATAGCATTCGGTCGGTCATATCCTTGCCGATTTCATCCACCCACACATCATGGCATCCCTGCTTGACCACGCAATGAATAGGGGCCTCTCCTTGTGTGGTTGTATAGTACCCTTCAAACACCGATCCTCTGACCGCTTCTTTCAATACGCCGGTAATCTGTAGGGATTGGTTGATGGCATCAATGCCTGCCTGTGGGTCAGCACCGGGTAATCGCCCAAAAGGCATCTCCATTTCCCAGGGAATGGCCGCTGGCATGTGGGGAACATCCTCCACCAGCTGCCCATTGGGATGTTGTATACAGTTGTAGACCTGTCCATACTGATCTTGTTGCACGATGGGATTATAAGCGCCAAAGCGGGCATATACAGACCCTCCCAGATAAAAGTCCGTCAGGGCTGCTGGCCCGCGAAATGCCGCTGTCAAAGTGACCAGCTGAGCAGCGAAGGTTTGGAGTAGGTCGATGCTTCCCGGGTAAATTTTAATGGATTTCCCGATTTTCTTCCCCCCCATATCTCCATCTTGTATTTTGGTCAGTACCTCAATATTTCGCACGATCTTAAAAGTCACCCGGCATTGCTGCAGCACAGGCAGCAGCAATGTCAACAATGCCTCCATTTGCGCAGGAATGACGGAAACATGCAAGATCCACCCTTGTATCCCTTCAATGGTCCCCACCTGGTAATAATAGTCTGCGGGGACATAGCTGATACCTTGCTCTTTTAACAGCACCCCATAGTCTTGCGGAGGCACCATTGTATTGACTTCCGTTTTGTGTAATACTTCTTCCATACGGCTATTGATTAACCGGTCAATTGAGTTGTTTTAATAATTCTGTGGCGGTGGCTCCTCCTTCGTAAATCTTTGTAATCTGTCCTTTCCGGTCATAGACCACCATCGCCGGGATGCCATCGAGCTTAAACAGGCTGGCAATGCTATAGGTATGATCTTTACCGACCACCACGTTCGGATAATCTGCCAAATGATAGCGGGATTTAAATCTTTCTATCCTGGGCAGGGAATTGAGGCTCAGCAGGAAAAAACGTACCTCTTTCAAATACTGCATACTATCAATGATGGACTGGGTTTCTTGCTGACAGGTATGGCAGTCTTCGTCGAAGTAAAAAAATATCGTCGGTGCCCCTTTGACATAATCCGTCACCTTTATGGTCTGGCTATCGGCCTGAAGCATTTTAACAGCGGGGACCTGATCAATACCCGGTGGCAGTCCTTCGTAGCTGGGCGTAGCCGGCCAAAAAGTAAGTGACAAGACGACCGCTACCACCAGTGCGGCGCCGATATATAGTAGATATTTTTTCATGAGCTTATGATAACCCGGTTATAAAATCAGGGCTTTCCTATCAGTGCGGGTGCCTGTGCGCCTATTGCTTGACCACGGGCAGCGGCATTACTTTCAGCAACGTATCCAGCCGGACCTGCGTAACAGGCAGATGGTCGATGCCTCGAATACGCTTTTCCTCCCCGTAGACCACCAGGAACGGCAGGTTTTTACGAATGGCGAATGCCTTATCCCTGGACTGTTTAAAATCGTAGACCACGCTCACTTGGTGCGGGCTGGATGGCGGCAGTTGTTGTTGGAAATCCGGAAGCTCATCCTGCCCCCTGGTAGCGATCAGCCACAAGCGCACCATACGGCTTCCTTTGAGGGAGTCCAATAGCTGCAGGGCTGCCTGCCGCTGATCGGTCTTATTGGGATTGAAATAGTACAGCAGTGTAGGTAAAAGATTGGGCGTCCGTGGTGAAGCGAGGGAATCCACCGTTTGTACGACCTTGCCTTCCGTATCCTGAAATTGCAGGTAGGGTAAATACCGTACAGTCCAGGATATTTTATCATCCGGTTCCACAGGACGTTTCATGAAGCGAATAAAAAAGAATGTCAGTGCGGATAACAACACCAGCAGGACGATGTAATTGCGGGTATTCTTAATCAAGACATCATAGAGTTTCATGCAGATAAGGTTTATAAGTGCAAGTAAAATACGGGCAAACCCTGCAGGGGGAAAGATGCAGAGGGTCGCCCCCGCAGTCGGCCTGCCGCTATCAAAAAGGAACCTGTTCCCATTGTTGATGGATCGTGCCGCAAGGCACGATGGACAAGGTCTACGGGTAAATCCTGACAGATCACCCGAAGCCCTACTACCAACCTTGACACTGTTAGATCGAATAGAAACCAAACAGCTATCTAAATTGTATGTGGAAAACAAATGCTTGTTAGGAGGCACCCACGGTGCCTGGCTACATTGCAGCCAACCATGTATACGGTATTACAAAAGTGTATATCCAAGAAAACGGATATAATAAAATGGTCCTGTAGAGGTGAACCATTGATAACTCAAATGTACAACTGATTATATTGCAGAACGGACAAAAATATATGTCCTATATATTAACACTTACACCAATGCTGTGATGGTTTGCAACCGGCAGCCCCGCGGTCAGCAACGGAAAACATGACCGTGTAACAACGACAACTTATAACTGCGTAGTATACATGCATTGATTCAAAAATAGTTTTTAAATAATTACTGCATCAGTCGGGAACGTTTGGGGGCATACGGAATATCTTGCGCACGTTAAACTAATCACTATACCTATTACACCGTTATCCCGTCCAGCCTTTGCCTTATTACTTGCGCTTTGCTTTATGCTTTCCTGTAGCCGTCCTTCCTCCCTGCTTGGAGACAACATCAGCGATCCTCGCTCACAATACCCGATCACCTTACCTGATACTGATTGTTACTTTAATATCGTTGCACAAGAACACAAACCGTGTATCGTGTTTTCATCGGTAGTGGTGCGTGAGGCTGGAAAGGAAACCTGTGAAATGGAAGGGCGTATCAGATTCCGTCTGTTGCTTTACTCGGTGAAGCAGTGGCAAGATGCCATTATAGAAAAAGCAGTATTGATTACTCAAAGCCAGTACGGATGGGCAGACAATGGCTATGCACAAAAAACCGTCGTCAGCACCAGGCAACAACTCCCCGTGGTTCATACGGCGGGTTTCTCCTCCGATAATAATCTAAAAAAATCTATTGCCACTTTTAAAAACCACCAGATGGGGGTGCCCTATTTTGATGATGCAACCTACGAGAATGACACCTATATACCTTTCACGGTGGAAGACGAATACTCGATCTATACTGAAACGAATTCTATTAAAGCTATCAATAGAATGTATCGTGCCGACCCAAAGGTAAAACTATGGAAAAACATCTATGCCTATTTAGAAAGACTAAATAATTTTTGATCGCCTAAAATATCAATTGCGCCCCTTCCATTACTCAACTATTAGCCCCTCACTATGAAGTTTCCTATATTCAATATTACTTTGCCTTTACTCCTGCTGCTACTGCTCACCATCCTTTCCTGTACGGAGCCTGCGCAAGACGCGGCAATTATTGCGGACTTTTACAGGGAACAAGACAAATGGGACAATGCACACTTGATACTTTTCACTTTGTTACCTGTAGAAAAATGGACTCTGTCACGCGCTATGGAACCGTGGATGTACGATCGCAGGCCTATTATAGAAACGGAGAGCAGCAGGGAAGTTCCCGTCAAAAGGACCATTTTTTTCTGCAAGCCTACCTGACCAGTGATAGCAGCAGCATTGTCACAGAAAAAGCCCTTTCCCTTTGGCACTATGGTAATTACAATATACGCCATGCCATCCAAGGGCGGTTCCCGCTTGGCCAGGAGTCCTATGCTGTGGAACCGGTTCAAACAGATGATCGGTATATCAAAGAATTGGTGAAGCTGGTCAATATCTACCGTGCTGATCCGGTCGCCAATATTTGCTCACCTCGGCTGGATGCTCCAGTGGGGCCTTACCTGCTGCTCGAAATAAAACGGCCGGATTGTTCACGTGGGGATGTTCTCAATTTAGCTGCCATAACCTATATGAATGCACTCAATCCGAAAGTGCAACTGGCGCACTTCCTATTGTGGCACCTGAAGTCGCATAATCATTTTAACCGATCCTGCTGTTCTCTTCAAGCATATGTCGGACGCCAACCACAGTAACCGCTACTGTTTTGCTCACCATTGTATTTGTCGTTTTTCTTATGCGCAGTGTAGTGTTTACGCTTCGTGTTATGATGATGATCCTAGTCGTCCTCAAACATGGGGGCCTGAAAGGACCTGAACCCATCGTATCTGACATCGAATTGTCTGCAGTGAAGTATCAGGATCTTGCCCGGAAATCTTTCTGGGATTGTCCGATTGTCTGCATGGAACGGTTAGATCGCATCAACCACCCAATGCACCTGTCCAGCACGCATTTGAGCAACCGGCATGTGGCATGCCAGCTGTTGGATTCGGCCACCTTTCCGATGGTGGTCATTACAGAGATGGAACCGGACGGTCACTTGACAAAATCTACTTCTATATTATTCATTCAGGATGGTACTGACTTGAAATACTATTCGGGTCATCATTTGGAATTATCCAGCTACGGTGTGGTGGAAAAAGAAACCATTGTGAAGGAATATGGAACGCTGGATGAGGTATTGGTATTCAGATTATTTGACCTCATCAACGAGACAAAAGCGGATTGCTATGATTTACGGGCGCCTTGGCAAAGTGCATTGTGTTAATGGAAATGATTACTAAATCACCCCCTGGATTTTCTATCTGAGGGTCTATTTTTATACCCTCACGATAGCTGCCTCGATGGGTGTTTACCCACCAGGATAGCGCAGCCGGTACTGCGAGGCGCTGATGCCTTTGGTATACTTGCGAAAAGCCCTGGAGAAGGCATTGGTATTGCGGTAACCTACTTTGCGGGCAATCTGCGGGATCGGCAGTTCGGTGGCCGCGAGCAGTTCGGTGGCTCTCTGCATCCTGATCTCAAATACTTGCTGGTAAAAGGGCCGGCCTGTCACTGCCTTGAATAATTGTTTGACACGGGTGAGGCTGGCGCCGACCGCCACGGCGAGGGCAGCAATGGAATAGTGCTGCTGCGGGTCCTGGTGGATAAGGGCCACGATTTTCAGGATTGCCTCTCGCTCTCCTGGTTCAATTCTTTGCATACCGCCACATTAGCTCCTGCGTTCACAAAGCAGCGCAGGATGTTCAAAAGATAAGGTTGACCTTTAAATTAAAACGTTCGTTCAACAACGTTAGTCCCGCTGCCGGACAAATCCACGGACATAATGGTTTTCCCGTAGCCTTGCCTAACAGCTTCCGCATAGGTCCCCGTAAATTTTCATGGAATCAAATATCTGCCTGACAGATAGTCTATATTTATGATCTTCTCCTACACCTTCATTGCAGGCACTGATTAGCAACAACATTGTAAAGCTGCCCGTGCGGGCAGCGCGGTTCCCTGCGTTGGGCTGGACGGCCTATCCGGGACTGCATTCAAAACCTTATGTTATGATGCGCAAACCAAAACCGATGCCTCCTTTACCATACTGCCCCCTTGCTACTCTGACCGAACCGTTACAAGCGGATCTGGCAGGAATAGGTAGCGTGGCGTGCCACCCCTTACACCTGCCAAAGGAACTGGACTTGCTGGTCCGGTGGCAATTGCCTGGTTCGGCAGCGAAGATGCACCGGGGTGTCACCCTGGCGTTTCATCAACATATCAAAACCCTGCAGGCCGGTCAGCTGGGTGGGTTCTGGATGCTTCACTGCCAGCAGCAGCCGGTGATAGGCCTGGAACTGATTTCCCTCCCCTTAGCAGACTTACCGGTGCCGGTCCACCAGCGCCCCTCCAATGAGATAGCTGTCTATCTCCACTATCCGGCGGGTGCATCCTATCTCCCATTGCAGGCATCGCTCTTGCGTTGGTGGTTGTCGCTGTTACCTGCCTGGCAGACCGCCCGCTGTTGGTGCCTGGTCAGCCCGCAGCTGCGACATTTGAAAGCACTCCTGGAGGCCGCTGGCTTTGCGGCCACCGCCTACTATGCACAGGATCGTTACCACGCTCGCCTCTATCAGTATACCAGTCCTTTGCCGCGTCCATCTACCTGATCCCGTGTCAGCCATCCCCTGGACGGCGATGGCTTCACAGCCGTTTGACCCGCGGCGGGCCTGTCCCGCAGTCGGCCTGTACTACAACAGGTGCAGTTGCCCGCTGGCACCGTACTGTCAGGTCCCTCTTACGCATCAGGTAAGCATCATCCATCTACCAATCCTGCCATCCCGAGATCGCGCTTTGCGATTTTGCCATGCTTCCACTTCCCCCTTACGACCTTGTACACCCGGACAATCCTACTGCCAGGGAGCCGACAACCGGAACGCTGGACCGGTAGAATTTCATATCATCGGCGGCGGATACAACGCCCGGATCGCTAACGCGCAGACAGCTAACCGCAGGTAGACAAATTGGGAGTACACAATGCCTGTGAAGTAATCAATAAGTGCTGGCAATCATAATTTAACGCTGGCTCCGCATGACTGGAGCTGTTGTATTGACCGCTGCTGCTGAACACAGCAGGTGAATACACAGGAAGCATTAACGAGCCAGCACAGGTAAGGGAGTTGTGGTGACATTTGGAAAACAATGATAGAAACCAATAGTTATTTCAAGTATTTTGAAAGCATCATTTCCTGAATATTAGCACTCTCTACAAAATGAATACTCCGCTATGATTATCACATCGCAGCAGCCAATCATATTGAAATGCAAACATAGAAATAGCATTAAAACTATTTCCATATTTTCCGTACCACCTTTTGTTTTTGGAGCAGGTTTTCAATAGCACGATACTCGTAATACAAGGTACCTCCCATCTTCGTGAATGGAAGGGTCCCATTCATTCGGTATGTCTGTAGCGTACCTGCTGACATGTTGAGCAGCCTCCTAACCTCATAAGATTTCAGCCAGCGTTTAGCACCTTCCTGCTGCTTGGTCTCCAGCAGCACCTTCAGTTCGGCTAATAATTCAACTTTGAATCGCTGTAGATCCTCCCACGTTAACCATGGATACAAAGCAGGTTGCTGACGATCCACCCCTATTGCTTCCCTCATGTTTTTTCTTCAAACTTGAGGTTTATAATTACCGGGATATATCGCTTCATGCCATCTGACAGAAATAATAGGAACGCAATACAGGAAACCAAAAAACCTAAAGCAACAAATTAATCTATCATAGCATCGGCCATATTCTTTCTTTTGGGGCCAGGTTTGTCCAGGTATTCTTTTGGACTGGGTAGGTTTGCCGATTTTCTCTTAGCTGCTTCTGCTTTTGCGAGGGCTTCTTTCAACATTTCTTCATCTACTTCAGTGTATTTATCCGTAGTGGTAATTTTTAAATGCCCCATAAACTTCTTGACTATTTTTACATCAATGCCGGCTTTCACAGCAATAAATCCGAAAGTATGCCGCGCCGCATGAAATGTAAGATCAAATGGAATGTCATAGATTTCTTGCAAGATCTTCAAACAACGATTCACCTCCTGGTTGGTGATGCGTGGAAAAATAAAACCACTTGCCACACATACTGGGAGGTCCTTATATTTCTTGATTAACGCAACTGCCTCGGGAAGTAATGGCAGTGCTTCTAAGGTGGAGCTTTCCAGCCTGTACAAAGAACAACAGAATTTGCCAGTGTTACTTCTTTCGAAGTGCTTCATAGCCATACGCATCACCTCAACGAACGCAAACCCGGTATAACAGCTAAACAGGAACAAATCTCTGACCAGGGCAAGTTTGGGGTTATTGAGTCGCTTTCCCTCCATCAACAAAATATGGTGAGGTTTCAGTCTATTAGGATGCGATGGGGTCTTGTGCGCCTGCAAACGACCAAATGGATATGGCTTCACCCATCCCAGATCCGATCCCCAATTTGCAATGCCGGACAAGCGCTCCAGATTTTTTGCAATACCATTCCCAATACAGGGATCATGCTTTTTGATCGGATGAGCAGGAATAAAAAGTTCAAACTCAGTAGCAAATTTAAAATTCAGTTTTCGGACATTAATATCAGGCTCACCAAAAGTTTTTTGAATGAAACTGGCCACGTATTGCCGCGTAGTACCGCAGTTCTTTTTAGTTCCAGGTTTTAACTTTTTCTTATGTGCGTCCGTGGACTTATCAAACAATTTCAGCAGGGTGTGGTGCTTCAATTTCCTACTGTAATAGGTATCCCTGACATCTATGGCAGACACCCATTCATACTTTTCACATAGCTCACGATGGATTATCCGTAGCCAGACTCTTACATTTTCAATATGTGCATTCAGGCTTTTGACATCCGGAGATTTACCTACAACGGATCAGAGGCTCCATTCCACCTGGAATGTGGTATAGTTTCACCCAATGAAATTTCGGGCGTACTACCTTCAATGGAGATGCGGGCGAAGATGCAGGCTTGGGTTGGATCATGTTTCAATTGCGAACCAGAAAGCTCACCTTCATCGTGTGTGCTGACATACTATTTGCTTTTGATGGTGATTGATATGTTTTAAATCCTTTTCAGTTCTGCTAACTGTGTGGAGATCAAACATTCTGTTCAAACGGCATAAAAAAGCATCAAATAAAATGACACTACAAATTGGATATCAATATAATACAAGCAGTTCCGTAAGTTAATTTACGTCAAAAAAAACTCACGGGAAAACTCACGGATAGATTGCATATAAACGGATCAAGTTGAAAAGTTGTGGGATTAGTGATAAAGAGCTTTTTTTGCAGCCAGATGAATAAAAGCCAAGGACAGGATATAGTAAAAGAGTTAATGGGTTATTTATTACCCGCAGGAACATTAGACTATTTTGAATTAACTCACATCGTAAAAGATAAAGAAGGTCTGGTATTATTTTTAGAAGAGAAGAACCTTCCCCCCGCCGAATACCAGGACCAATCCCTTCATTCCAAAGGCTTTTTACCCGAAGTTCGAGTTCAAGACTTCCCTATTCGCGATCAGAAAGTACAATTAAGCATCCGGCGCCGCCGCTGGGAACATCCGGGCACTGGCGAGATCATCTCCCGCAACTGGGACCTGGTCATGCAGGGCGCACGAATCACCAAAGAGTTCGGGCTTTTTTTAAAAGATGCACTTGGATAATCATCCGATCAGTTGCCATCAACTGGGGCGGATGTATCAAATGAATGGTAAACTTCTGCAGCAGCAGTATAAGCATCACATCAGCGGCTACAAAGACTGGGATCAAAAGGAGCATGCTTCAGAGTGGATGCTTTTTGAAGAGAACATGGGTACTCATCTGAGTATCGATGAAACAGCCCTATCCAATGACGAACTATACACTATTGTCACCAACAAAGCAGCTAAAGGCCGCAAGGGCGCGCTGGTAGCAATGGTCAGAGGAACGCTGGCTGACCGGGTGGAAGAAGTCTTATCCCGCCTGAGTTTGAAGCTCAGGAAGCGGGTTCAGGAAGTAACCCTGGATATGGCCGCTAATATGAACCTGATCGTCAAACGGTGCTTCCCTTTTGCACACCGTGTTATTGATCGCTTCCACATACAACAACTGGCCGGAGAAGCAGTGCAAGAGATACGAATAAAGTATCGCTGGCAGGCTATCGACGAAGAGAATGAGCAGATTGCTCTGTCAAGAAAAGCCAAACAGACTTACGTGCAACAGTTATTATCCAATGGCGATTCCCCCAAACAATTACTTGCCCGCAGCCGCTACCTGCTGTTCAAGCAAAAGATCAGGTGGACTCCTTCACAAAAACAAAGGGCAGCACTGCTGTTCGAGTTGTATCCACGAGTGAAGCAGGCTTATGATCTATCCATAAAGCTGGCTGATATCTTCCGTCAATGCAAATGCAAGGAAGAGGCCTTTAAGAGACTGGCGCTCTGGCATAATGAAGTGGAAACGGCAGGAATAGAATCGTTCAGAACGGTATCAAGATCTATTGAGACTCACTACCTGGCAATACTGAACTTCTTCAATAACAGAAGTACCAATGCTTCGGCAGAATCCTTTAATGCGAAAATAAAGGCCTTCAGGGCATCAGCCAGAGGGGTTAGGGACATCAAATTCTTCTTGTTCAGACTGTCTAAACTCTATGCGTAGGAAAAGAAGCCCCCAGAAATTTTACTTGATCCATATAAACCGGCGTGAATTGATAGTGCCTAAAAACAAAAAAGCCTGTAAATATTGGTATTTACAAGCTTTTGAATCAGATTAAATTCTTTAAAAGTCGGGAAGACAGGATTCGAACCTGCGACCCCCTGGTCCCAAACCAGGTGCGCTACCGGCCTGCGCTACTTCCCGGGTCCATCAAAATTAAAGGAATTTCCTTTTTTCAACGGGTGGGCAAAGGTAAGGAAACCTCCATTAAGAAGTATTAAAAAATTGTCTCTTTTTCAAAATAAGGGCGAGAAGCAGCTAAATACAGCCTTTTTAAAGGCTATTCTGGCCCCTCCATACAGAAATACCCGTATTTTAACCGGTCAGCTATCCCCTCCGAAACCTATCTTTACCGCATCACCCATACCAGATTTACCCAATTATGTACGAAGCTATCGACCAGGCCATTGCTAAATATGTCCAGCTCGGCAAAGAAGAGCTGCAGCTGTTCCATGGCCTGCTCAAACTGAAAAAGGTCAAAAAGAAGAGCTACCTGCTACAGGAAGGCGATGTCTGTACCACCGAATCCTTCGTATTGAAAGGCTGTATCCGCACCTATTACCTCGACAAGGAAGGGCTGGAAACCATTATCTCCTTCGCCGTGGAAGGATGGTGGGTCAGCGACCTGACCAGCTTTACCGACCAGGTCCCTTCCAATATGTTCATCGAAGCACTGGAAGACTGTGAGCTCCTCCAGATCGACTATGCCAGCAAAATGCAGCTCTTCGAAAAGATCCCCAAACTGGAACGCTATTTCAGGCTCCTGGTCCAGCGCTCCCTCAGCGTATTCCAGCAGCGCTTATATGCCACTGTATCCCAGACAGCCGAAGAACGCTACCTGCATTTCCTGGACAGATACCCGCAGATTGTCCAGCGGGTACCGCAACACCAGATCGCCCGGTATATAGGTGTTTCCCCTGAGTTCCTGAGCAAAATAAGGAGCGGCTTATTAAAGAAAAATTAAAATCCCAAACCTTCCTGGAAGTATAACCGCAGTTTTTTGGGGAATGATTTTATCTTTAAAGATCATTCATCATTAAACTTTACTTATGTTATTCACTACACTGCGCAGCCTGGCTGCAGGATTGTGCCTGTGCATCAGCTCCATCGGCTTTGCTCAATCGAAATGCGATTCGTTAAGAAAAGAAATTGAATACCTTAAAAAGGCACTTTACATCACTACTCCTACCAAGACCATCAATTCTTCTAAAATAGATTTCAACCTAATAAAGTGTATCGGAAACACCAAAGAACAGACTGTAGAGCTTCAGCTCACAGTAGTTAACCGGGACGCTAACCGAACACTGCAGTTTAGTGGCCTGGACGCAATCGACCTGGAAGGCAATCAATATGACCACAGCAGGATACTGTTAGGAACACAAACTTATAGAAACACGATCTATACCGATGTCCCGCTAAAAGCAGTACTGACACTTAAAAAAGTATTACCCTCCGTTAAAATGTTCAAGATTGTCCCTGTAGGCTATTACGATGAAAAGTCAAGGGTCATCACTATTGAATTCAAGGACCTGCCTATTGTCTGGCAGTAGCCAACGAACATCACCAGGCTGCTATGATCCGGAAACATTGTCTTTACATAGCGCAAAGCATGCCCTGACCCGGATTGACAGGTATGCCAGGGTGTCCCGGGAGTGTCTGCAAGTTCAGCAACGGTTTATTAAAAAACTAAGCTTACCTTTCGTCTTTAATTCAACGCAGCACATGTCAAATATTGATCTATACCACCAGGAAGCCATCAAAGCCCTCAACGCCGGCAGCCTCAACGAAAAGCAAAAACAGTTCATAGAACGCATCAAAGACTTCGACAAAAAGCAATTAAAAAAGCTGTCAGCCAACGACTTCAAATGGCTGAAGGATATAGGCAGGCTCAATATCAAAAAGGCACAGTCAACTGAAACACCCAGCCAGGCCGAACCCGGCAAAACGGAAGAGACAACTCCAAAACAATAACATTATCGCATAGAAAAAGGTGATCTTCTCGATCACCTTTTAACTTTGTATAAAGTTCTTGCAGATTACCAACTTCGAGTATTTTGATGCCGCCCTTACCACTTTGTTTAACGCGCTTACAGGACCTGTACATCTGCCTTTAAAAACACTCCGGGTCACTGCAGTCCCAATCAACTCATCCTTTCAGTTTGCCAACAAATACGGATCAGGACCACCCTTCTCAATCAAATCAAAACACCACCTCGTCCCCCATAACAATCTCATCCTGACAACTGGCATGCACCCGTTCTCCGCACACTTTCAGCATTTCCATAACTCCGTCTTCGCCCAAAAAAGTCTTAAAAGACCGCTATACTGACTAACGACACTTGCATTCCAGATCAACATTCTCAATCTGATCAAAACACTACCTCGTTCTCTACAACAATCTCATCCTGCCAGTCGACATGCTCCCGTTCTCCACACACTTTCAGCGTTCCCATAACTCCGTCTTCGCCCCAAAAAGTCTTAAAAAAGCCTCTATACAGACTAACGACACTTGCATATCAGCACCAACATTCTCAATCAGATCAAAACACCACTTCATTCGCCCTGGCAATCTCATCCTGACTGATGGTATGCATCCGTCCTTTATAGACATTTAAGGTCACTGCGGCGCCCATCTGCTCCAATAATGCTTTTGATGCTTCCACCCGGGCTACCGGCACATGCGGATCAGGATCACCCGTTCCAACGAATACTGGCGTGCCGCCAAAATCACCTTTATATCTTTCCGGATACAGCTGATCGCCGATCAGTCCACCCGTAAAAGCGGCCACACCACCATATCGCCGGGCGTTGCGGGTCACAAATTCCAGGGTCAGACAAGCCCCCTGCGAAAACCCCGCAAAATAAATATTCTCTACCCCTATCCCCTGCTGCTCCACTTCACTCACCAGCCTTTCAAGATTGGCAATGGCACTGCTCAGCCAAGGCTCGTTCTGCGCCGGCGGCGCCAGAAAAGAATAAGGATACCAGGCTCCACCCGTGGCCTGTGGGGCCATCAACGCAAAACCATCCACTTTCAATACCCGGCCCAATCCCAGGATATCTTCGGCACTGCCTCCACGTCCGTGGATCAGGATCAATACTTTCTTTGCTTCTTCTATCGGTGTACCTGTTGACACCACTCTATAGTCATGCATACAAACTCCTTTTTAAAAAATTTATCTGCCCTAAAAAAACAGTTCTTCACTATTTCCGTCCTTTTCCAACACTTACCATAGCAGCCGGTCCAGAAAAACAGGACAGCTCCTTTCGTACAGCGTAAACACCATCAATCTCTTCTGCATCTCAGCTTCACTCTATACCAGAAACCTAAAAAAGCCTCAATCACCTCGTCTATCTCTCAAACAGATACCCCTCAACCTGGTCCGTAAAAACAGCAGTTCCAATTTCAGCAAGCTCTTTTCAACATCCCCACGCAGGTGCTCACACTGCACCGGCAACCTCAAAAAACACCTCCCTCTCTTCATCAATCTTTCAAACAGCTACCCCTTCATCTGGTCCGAAAAAACAGGAGTTCCAACTTTCTGCACCAGCTTCGGCAAGCTCTTTTCAACATCCCCACGCAGGTGCTCACACTGCACTGGCAACCGCAAAAAACACCTCCCTCACTCCATCTATCTTTCAAGCATCTGCCCCTCAACCTGGTTCGGCAAAACAGCAATTCCTCCTTACAGCACCAGCTTCGGCAAACTCTTTTCAATATCCCCACGCAGGTGCTCATGCTGCACAGGCAGCCTCAGGTTCTTACCCAGCTCATGCAAAGGCTCGTCCACGGTAAAGCCAGGGTTATCAGTCGCCAGTTCAAACAGCACACCACCGGGCTCCCGGAAATAGAGGGAATAGAAATAGTCGCGGTTGATCTTGGGGGTAATATTCAATCCCCTGCTGAGGATCTTGTCGCGGTACTCCATTAGTACCTGGTCGTCTTTTACCCGGAAGGCTACGTGGTGATTGGTGCCACCAGCCACATGGCCGACAGGCAATTCAGGGATCTGCACCAGGTCAACGATATTGGCATTGTCTATGGCATCCGTTACAAAACGATACCTGTTACCATCCTGCTCCAGCAGTCTGTAACCAAATACTTCTGTCAGGATATCGGCCGTAGGTTTGATATTGCGTAAGGTCAGCGTTATGCTGTGGAAACCACGGGTGGCAGTAGCAGCCGTCACGGCTGTTGTTTCCCAGGGGGTCCGGGCATCTGCCTGTTTAGGCACTATCAGCGTCAGTTTCAGCCCATCGGGATCTTCAAAAGGCAGGTAGCGTTCACCGAAACGTTCGCCCTGAAGACCGGGACGTGCATCCGCCTGTTGTAAGCGGTCTTCCCAGTATTCAAGACTGCCGGCAGGTACTGCATATCCGATCTCCGTGGCCATGCCGGTCCCTACCCTGCCAGGTACAATGCCTTCCCAGGGGAAGAAAGTCAGGATGGTGCCAGGCGTACCGTTCTCGTTACCAAAATAAAAGTGATAGGTGCCGGGATCATCAAAATTCACCGTCTTTTTGACCATGCGCAATCCCATTACCTTAGTATAAAAATCATAATTCTTCTGGGCGTTTCCGGCAATAGCCGTAATATGGTGAAGGCCCTGTATACGATTGTTCATAATAGTTTATTAATTGGTTGGTAGTCAGTTTTACTTATTCAATACGGACAGCAGTTCATTTTCCAGCAGCCCGCTGCCGCCTCCGTAATGGCGCAGCACAATAGTAGCAGGATATGCAAGGGCCAGTTTTTCTTTCCAGGCCTGCTCTTCAGCTTCGGATATGCCTGCACAGAGCAGCATCACAGCGCAGGACTGCTGCTCCAGTAGCGCCCAGGCTTCCTCATCTGTGGTCACTGCGGCGCCACTCCAGTTGTCGCGGGCATTCAGCAGCCGCTGCATCACTTCCATGATCTCGGCATTGCGGCCCAGCGCCAGTATATAAATAGGTCTTTGTGTCATGTCTTATTTTTTTCAATAGTAGTACAAGGCATCATCCTGATGTCAAAACCATTATCAGATACTGAAGGCAGTGGCAGTCTCTGTTAAAGTCTTGCGACTCCGCTTGCTCAGTTCCCGCGTACGATAAGGCTCTTCCAGCTTTTCCGCTTCATCCCGGTATCCGAGCGCTGTTACAGTCACCGCTTCTTCAGACACAGGCAGGTCCAGCAGTTCGGCCATTTTATGTTTGTCGAACCCGGCCATTACGTGTCCAGATACTTCCATCGACTGCGCCTGCAACAGCATAAAAGCATTGTACATGCCCGCATCATGCAGGTAGTAGGCATTCTTCTGCTGGCTATCAGGCAGCTCCCGCACACCTACTGTTACAACCAAGGCGGCGGCCAGCCTGGCCCAGGGTTGATTGCCCGCTGCCAGCACAGACACAATGGCGTCAAACCCCCTGGTCCCGCGCAGGGCATATACCTGCCGCCAGGGCTGGGAATTGTTGGCGCTCGGCGCCCAGTTACCCCCTTCCAGGATAGTGAGCATTGCTTCATCGCTCAGCTCGCGGGCCGAGAAAGAACGGGGGCTCCAGCGATTCCGGATCAAATCGGTCACGGGGTAAGTTGTCTGGGCAGTTTTGTGATGATCGGGAGTATTCATCGTTTTCATTTGTCGTTGATTTTGATAGTGTAAAATTACGCCGGCGGCCTGCCCTGCTCCATTAACCTACAACAAGTAATGGGCTTGAAGTAGTTTAAGATTGGGGCCGCAGAGGCACTTCTATCAGCAATATCTCTGCTCCTGCCTCCAGGGCTGCCAGGTGCAGCATATCCACGCCTTCTATGCCCAGGGCGTCCTTGCTGCCCAGCACCTGGCCGTTCACCAGGAAGCTGCCGCTGATGACAAAGACATAGACCCCGTGACGCGCTGTATGCAATGCATAGGAAGCCCCTTCATGCTGGTCAAAGCGGCCAAGACTGAACCAGGCTTCCTGGTTGATGCTGGCTCTGCCGTCCTCGCCCGTGGGCGATAAGATGGTCTGCAAACGCCCCTGCCGGTGCTCCGGCTGCAGGCGGAGATGCTGGTAGCGCGGCTCCGTATTCAGCTGCTGCGGGAATACCCAGATCTGCAGGAACTGCGCCGGCTTTTCCGGATCGGCATTGTACTCGCTATGGAATACGCCCTTACCTGTACTCATGACCTGCAGTTCCCCCGCCTGTACCACCTGCTCATTGCCCAGGTTGTCTTTGTGTACCAGGGCGCCTTCCAGGGGCAGACTGATGATCTCCATATTGTCGTGCGGATGCCTGCCAAAGCCCTTGCCGCCGGCTACCCAGTCGTCATTCAGCACACGCAGGGCGCCAAAATGCAGGCGCTCAGCATTGTAATAACCCGAGAAACTGAAGCTCTGGGCGCTTTTTAACCAGCCATGGTCCGCATACCCGCGGTCTCCTGCTTTATATTGTGTGTATTGGGTCATGTTCTTTCGTTTTATACCACAAATGTCCGCCAGGAACCCACCCCGATCCATTGAACTGGATTAAGAAATAGCCCCTCGCCCTATGAGCGGCTTTCGGTATATTCGTAGTAACCTGTAAGCAGCACGCCATGCAGCTGAAAAACTACCTGCCATCCCCGGCCTTACGTGCCTATGTACAGTTCTTCCGGATTGTACATTTCACGTTTTCAGGCGCCCGGCTACCGCCTGCCAAGCTCTTTCCGCCAAGACCACAGCAATACCTGGCTTTTTATCCGTTCGACAGGGAGCTGATCCACTTCCATAATAACCCGGAGCCCCTGTCCGCTCAGCCTGCTATGTTCAGCGGACAGCAATTGTTTGCCAATACCCGGCATATCCTGGGGAACAATTTTCTCACGCTGCATATCGTCTTTACCCCTGCCGGCCTGCACCGGCTGACAGGCATTTCCGCCTATGAGCTTACCAATCGCTTTATGGATGCCGAATCCCTGCTGGGAACAGCTACCCGGCAGCTTAATGAACAGCTCTTTCATGCCCGCGACTACCAGCAGATGATACAGTATGCAGAAGTATTTATGCAAGGATTGATCAACCGGCGCAATGCGAGGCCGCAGGGGCTGGACCAGGCCGCCCATTTACTACTGCAGGACCAGCAGCTGTCACTCAGCAAACTGGCACAGGCCGCCTGCCTCAGCCCCCGGCAACTGCAGCGGCAGTTCAGGGAACGCATCGGTCTGTCGCCCAAACAATTTGCCCGGGCCGCCCGCTTTGAAAAAAGTTTTATGCTGAAACTCCGGCACCCGGACCGCAGCTGGACCGAGATCGCTTATGAATGCCAGTACAGCCATTACCAGCACCTGGCGCTCGACTACCAGGCTTTCACCGGCCTGTCGCCCACCGCCTATGAAGCGCTGGACAACCAATCACCGGAACGACTGGTAGGCATTGCAGAACAGAGCTACCGCGAGAACAGGATCGGCGCTTTCTGAATGTCGCATTTTTAACAGTACACTATCCTGCTTTAGTGCATATTCGATAAAACCATTCACGAATGAAATACCTGCTTTGCTTACTGCTGCTGATCAACGCAGCCATACAGGCGCAGACCGATACCAACAGCCCGATCATTTACGGTTACAAGGACGGCATGGCCCTGACCATGCACCAATTACCGCCTGCCGGCAGCAGTAACGGTAAAGCCGTCATCCAGGTGATCAATGGCTTCTGGGTCTCCGATCCGCAAAGCATTCCCTTTTTCAGTACCGTTACTACGCCCTTCCGGGAGAATGGATACACTGTTTTCCTCGTGCTTACCTCTTCACAACCACGATACGCCATTCCGGAACAGGTGAAAGACCTGCAACGCGCCATCCGGTTTATCCGTTATCATGCTGCTGATTATGGGATCAACAGCAACCAGATCGGTATCAGCGGCGCCTCTTCCGGCGGACAGCTGGCACTGGTAGCCGCTACTGCCAATGCAGATAGCACCACCACTTCAGCAGATCCGGTAGACAAGGTCTCCGCCCGGGTCCAGGCCGCCGCCATCTTCTTCCCTCCCACCGATTTCCTGAACTATGGGATCGCCGGCAACAATGTGGCCACCGATGCTGCTTTCCTGCGCCAGATCAAGCTGACAGCAGCTTTCGACTTCCAGACCTTCAGCGATACATACCAACAGTATGTTCCCGTCAGCAGCACCGACCGGTTGACACTCGCCCGCCAGCTCTCCCCTGTTTATGCAGTCAGCCCGGACGATCCTCCGGTGATCATAGCTCATGGCGACAAAGACCAGCTGGTGCCCCTACAGCAATCACAGGTATTCATTGAAGCACTCAAAAAAGCAGGTGTACCCAATAAGCTGCTCATCAGAAAAGAAGCAGGGCATGGCTGGCCGGACGCCAGCGAAGAAATGAAACAGTTTGTTGACTGGTTCAACCAGTATCTGCAATAATTATTCAACCATTATAAGGTTTCATCTGCCTATAAAAGTCCCTGCCAATTACTTCCTTCTTAAAATGGGACCGGCCTGTTTTTCAGTGTACGACTGTCCTCCACCGGCATACACTGAAACGGCCATCGTATTTCAGCGCACTGCATGCCGCCGAATAAAAGCCATCCTGAACCAGCCACTGTACTGACCAGGCAGAGCGGGCGTACCACCCTCCTCTCCATAAAACTTATGCACAACTTGTTTATACAAGATAACAAATGGCTAATTTGCGCCCCAATCACTATGAGAACGAAGACCACGGCGCCATTATATAAGCAACTTTTTGAAGACCTGAAGGAACAGCTCGATAACCGGCAGTATAAAATAGGGGACCTGCTCCCCTCGGAGAACGACCTCTGCAAATTGTACAACACCACCCGTCCCACTGTCCGCCAGGCCCTGGCAGCCCTCAGTAACCTGGGCTATATCAACCGCCAGCATGGGAAAGGCAGTATTGTGGCCGAACCAAAAAAAGGATTGGGCATTCTCTCTATCAAAGGCGTTACAGCAGGTTTTGGGGAGAACCAATTAAAGACCTCACTCCTGCAAAAACAGGTGGCCATGCCCTGGCCCGCTCCTTTTTTCTTTGACCTGACCGAACCTGAACAGGCCGCAGGCTGTATCTTCTTCTCCCGTCTGCGTGTGGTTGACCAGCGTCCTATCCTCTTTGAGGAAACCTATATCGGCAACCACCAGCTGCCCCGCTTCACCGGCAGGAACCTGGAAGACCGTTCCCTTTTCAAGATACTGCAAGACCATTATGATATTGAAGTGAAGGGTGGCGAACAGAAGATCTGGGCCATCACAGCCAGCAAACAGCTCAGTGAGCTGCTGCAGCTGAAACCCAATAGCCCTATAGTACACATGAAACGTAAACTACAGACCAACCGCAAAGAGGTCAATATCTATTCCTCTTTGTATTGCAATACTGATAATTTCTTCCTCCAGGATTATTTTTAACAGCTGTACCCACCAAATAGGTGCTGTCAATTGAACAGATCAGGAACACACAAAAACAGTTCATTAAACCGCCACCACCTTTACTGCTGCCCAACTTCCCTGATCCAATCCTCGTACTGTTTTTTCAGTTTTTGCAGCATATCCGGATAACGGGAGGATAAATTAACTGACTCCGTACTGTCCTGCTGCAGGTTGATCAGCATAAAATGCTGGTTGTCCAGGTCGCCGGGCTTTGCCTGCTGCGGATTGTGCAGCAGCTTCCAATCGCCATCGCGGACAGCCCATTGCGGATTTTCTTTTGACCCGCGCGACTGCCAGTAAAAAGCAGGATGGGGCGAAGGAGCGCTGGCTGAGTTGATGACCGGCGCCAGGCTTTTGCCATCCAGCTTACGGGCCGGCAGCTGGAGAGTACAATACTGGGCCAGCGTGGCAAACCAGTCGATATTGCTGGCAAACTGGCTCCGGACCTCGCTCTGCGGAATTTTTCCCGGCCAGCTGATAATGGCAGGCACCCGCACCCCTCCTTCAAACAAACTGAACTTGGAACCTCGCAGCGCACCGGCCGAGCCACCGCCGCCAAAGCCACGGTCTTCCATGGAAAAACCCTGGTCCGGCTGGAAGATCACAATAGTATTCTCACGCAGTCCCAGCTCATCCAGCTTTTTGAGTACCAGGCCGATCTTTTCATCCATGGTGCTGACAAAGGCGGCGTATTTATCGCGGGGAGAAGGCAGGTCCTTGTAATAGTCCGGCCATTTCTGCTCGCCCTGCAAAGGATAGTGAGGAATATTGATGGCGAAATAAATGAAGAAGGGATTATTCCTGTTCTGCTCCATGAAACTATTGGCCTCCCGCACCATCAGGTCCGGGAAGAACTGGCCTGGCTCATACACTTCTTTGCCATTCCGCCACAGGTCATGCCGGCTGGGACCGCTCCAGTTAAAGAAGTGGGAATAGTTGTCGATACAGCCCCCCATGAACCCAAAGGACTGATCAAAGCCCTGCTGGTTGGGCATAGTCTCCGATGTATAGCCCACATGCCATTTGCCGATATGGGCCGTGGCATACCCACCATCTTTGAACAGTTCGCCCAGGGTATACTGGCTGCCCGGCATCCCGGCTACGCCTTCATCTGAAGAAGCCATATCCGGCAGTCCCGCCCGCTGCGGATAGCGGCCGGTGAGCAGACTGGCCCGGGAAGGAGAACAGATAGGCGAAGCCGCATAGAACTGCGTGAAGCGGACTCCCCGCTGCGCCAGCCCGTCCAGGTTGGGCGTATAGAGGTCTTTGGAGCCATAACAGTTCAGGTCAATAGCGCCCTGATCGTCGGAATAGATCAGGATCACATTAGGCCTGGATGATCTTTTGTTTTGCTTTTGCTGAGCGGAAACAGCTAAACCGACAACGCTGAAGCTGAGAACAAGGAAGTAGCGGATCATTTGTGGAATTATGATGGTGAGCCTTTGTACACACTATTGACCATCCCTCCGGCCGAAAGTACTGAAGCTTTACGGGTCATTCAAAAAAATGTCAGCTACGCCGACAACCAGCCACTATTCAAGGTTCAATAGATAAATGGCGCCGACAAATGGTAACGAAGGTTTGGATTTCCCTGGTGAGACCGCTTCAGCTGAGCAACCGGTTCCGCCAGCTGAAGACCACAGCAGGCTGCAAACAAAAAGGGCCCGTAGTTCAATGACTACGGGCCCTGGTATTGTGTGTATGCTTTTAAAACAAGTAGCTTATTTAGCCATTTTGTCTTTCAGCACTTTCATCCAGTAACCACCCACAACGCTGCGGGCCTGGAAGCCAACCATCCTGCCATCAGTGGTCTCGTACCAGTCGCTCATCGGCACGCGGGAAGGCGTTTGGATAGCATACTTGAATACGGGATTTACCAGTGCATCAAAATCAGCCTTGTTGTTGGTCATAGCGGCAGTCCAGAGGATCCAGTCGGATTTGCTGTAGGTCTTGCGGCTATCGAGCGGCAGACCAAATGCTTCCTGGCGGCCCAGGTAATAGCGGATCTCTTTGTCATATACGGACTGGGGATACAGGTCCATCTTTAATACTTTGTCCCAAACCATATTGTATTTCTGGCTCCAGGTATTCTTCTTGTCAAATACCAGGGAGTAGTGATCCCCATCATCAGCCTTGGTCATCCAGTTGGCGGCATATTCAGCAGCCATGGCTTTGTATTTGGCGGCGGTTGCTTTTTCTCCCAGCTTCTCAGCCATCTGGGCATAAGCGCCAATGGCCATGATGGCTTTGACAGAAAGGTTGGTATTGTGCGCCAGGTGACCGGCAAAGTCATCGGTACAGAGCTGGTTACCGGGATCAAAGCCGGCTTCAGCCAGGTAGTCTACCCAGGTAGTGAGGGTTTTCCAGTGCTTGCGGGCATAAGCCGGATCATTGGCCACTTTTACAATAGCGCCGGTCAGGATGATCATGTTGCCGCTTTCTTCTACGGGCATGTCTTCACCATATACCTGTCCGTTGGCCAGGGGATAAGTACCCAGGTCATGAGCGGCAAAAGGCTTGGTCCACCTGCCGCTTTCGCTGTAATAGAAGATACCATTCAGCATCCCTTTCAGCAGTTCAGGATTGTACAGCAGGTACAGGGGCGCGGAAGGATAGGTTACATCCACCGTATTGATACAGCCATTGCTGAAATTTTCCTTGGAGAGGAACAGCAGTTCACCATCTGGGCTTTTCACCACTGTATGGGCAGAGATGGTCTGGCGATAAGCCATAGCGCAGAGCTGGGCATAGCTCTGACCACCTGCCGCCAGGGCATCCTGGTAAATGGTTTTATCCATGGCAACGCATTTGGCCAGCACCTTGCTGTAATTCTTGTTGGCCTGGGCCAGTACATTGTCCATAGTGGCTTTGGGATCATTTCTCCACCAGGGGCGCAGGTTGGTCTTGAAGTACTGCACCGCCCATTCTTCGTCATACCCTACCAGGATACGACTGGTCTTAGCGCTTGCAGACACGGAACCCAGGGACAGTACGGTGTTGAGCATCAGGTTCCTGCCGGTGGCAGGACCACTGCTGTACTGACCGTTCAGGAAAGAAGGGATACCGGCATTGGCTTCGGTTACATATTGCTGTACGCCTGCGGCTTCGGGAGTGGCTACATAAGCATACCCCCAGTCGATCCGGACATTGTCACCCACACGTTTCAGTATGGCCTGTTCAGTAGTACCGGCCTTCAGTACTTTCAGCCCATTCTTTGCATAGGCAGTGGTGGCCACTTCCTGTCCGGGCATATTCACTGCCAGGCTGGTAGTGATCCCCTGGTACACCTGTACATTATGGGACTTACCATCAGTCGCCTTAGCGGAATAGCTGATATAAGATACCGGCGTGGTCAGCAGCGCCAGGTCGTTAAGCACCAGCGGAGAGCAGAAGTTCACAGTCAGTTCAACCGCTCCGGCGGTGAAGGTATAGGTGGTCTGGGTTGCAGAAACGTTGACATTGGTCTGTTCAGCCAGCAATACATTGCTGAGGGAATTATCTACTATCTCTTCGGAGATACCGGCATCAATCCAGCTGCCACCCTGGGGGTTGGCGCAATGGATGGCCAGCAGGTTCTCCCCTACTTTGAGCATTTTCCTGGCCTCTTCGGGCAGGAGCAGGGTTTCATAATCCCCGTTAGCGCCGCCTTTACGGATCAGGCGCTGACCGTTCAGGAAAAGCACAGCGTCATCATCATGGTGAATGCGCAGGAACAGCCTGCCTTTAGGCAGTTCTGTGATATTGAAGGTGCGGCGGATATAAATGTTCTTGCCTGTCCAGGGTGTGCCAGGTTTGGCGCGGTCGTCACCGAAAGCGCCTGCGCCGGATTTCCAGTTTTTGTCATTAAAACCTGGCATGAACCAATCGGCCATGGGCGCTGCGTCTATTTGGTAGCGGCAGTCGTACCCTTTTTCATCGGCGGCAGCAACCACGGCTTTAAGGGCAGCAGAGGGGGCACCCATAAAGCGATAAAACTGATCATCCACTTTTACTACACCCAGGAAGGACTGTTCCCTGTTTGTCCAGTGGCGAGTCACTGACTCATTGAGCTTGTCCGAACCGGACCAGACACTGAAGTAGGGGGTGTGCGTTAACAGGGGGAAAGAGGGCATCTGATTTACCTGGGCCGTTGCCGAAAGGGCCACTAAACCTGCGAAGGCCGGCGCCAGGACTTTTCTAACGTAGGATTTCATTAAACAACCGTTAATATGAATAAAATAGATTACACAATAACCACTTACATACCATATACATACTCCGGTCTCCGGGTACTATGGCAAGTACGTATTTTTTTTAAAGGATGGGGTGTTAAAATCCATCTCTAAAACGATTTTGCACCAAAAATGACACAAAAATGGGGATTTGCAAAGTCCTTTCAGAACAATCATATCCAGCCCGGATGAGGGTTCCGGAATTTCGCTATAAAAAAAGGGCTGGCTTGAAAAAGCCAGCCCTTTTTTTATAGCATTTGATCCTATTTATACAATGGCGCGTGCAGCTTTTTAAGCGTCGCCAGCGGAATTTTCACCAGCTTACGGTCGTAGGTGATCAGGCCATTGATCTCCGTCTCCACATCGGTCAGCTGCGTATATACCGCGGCCGAATAGCCCGCCTGCTTCAGGGCCAGGATCCGGTTGATCAGTTGCGCATAGGCCGCTTCCAGGTCCTGGCTGTTCTTAAAGCCCTGGTAACTCCAGGAATCCTTATTGAAAGTGTGGCCTTCCACTGCATAACCCAGTCCACCAAATTCACCCACCACCAGCGCTCTTTTTGCTTCCAGCGGCAGGTCCAGGTCCAGCCGGTCATTATAGAGATGGTAATCGCGCAGGTCGCCCTCACCACGATCAATCCAGCCGCTGGGGCCATCTGTGAGGCGGGTGGGGTCAAGGGCCTTGGTCCAGGCCAGGAGCTCATTGGTTTTAAACTGTCCCCAGCTTTCATTGAAAGGCACCCAGACAATGATAGAAGGATGGTTATACAATCCCTGTACAATGGCTTTCCATTCGTCCCGGAAAATGCGCTCTTCCTCAGGTGTACGGTCTACATCCTTGTACATTAACCCCAGGGAATCCCCTTTCACTGAATAGTCGTGGTCCTTTACCGGAACAATTTCTCCATAACCGCTGGGCATATCCTGCCATACCAGTAAGCCCAGGCGATCACAATGATAATACCAGCGTTGCGGTTCCACCTTCACATGCTTGCGGACCATATTCATCCCCATCTCTTTCATACGGGTAATATCGGACAGCAAAGCAGCTTCGGTAGGCGCGGTATAGATACCATCAGGCCAGTAGCCCTGGTCCAGGAACCCATACTGGAACAACGGTTCATTATTGAGGAAGATACGCTGCACTCCTGCCGCATCCTTTTTCACTTCTACTTTGCGGATACCAAAATAACCGGCAATGGAATCAAGGGTGGCGCCCTGCCTATGCAGGCTCATACCAAACGTATAAAGAAAAGGTGTATCTGGATGCCAGTGCCTGGCATCGGGCAACTGGAACCGGAAAGCCTGTTTAGTATCAGCCGTTACTTCTTTGATCAGCTGATCGCCGGCAAAGACTTTCAGGCGCAACTGATCGCCAGGCTGTGCATTGGCCAGCACTGCATCAATGCTGACCGTGCTTTTATCAAAGTCCGTATTGACAACATAATTGTTGATATAGCTTTCCGGCAGGGCCTCGTACCAGACCGTCTGCCAGATGCCTGTAGCGGGTGTATAATAGATCCCACCTGGCTTTCTGACCTGTTTGCCGCGGGCCTGCGGACCATCATCCGTAGGATCGGTCACGCGAACTACCAATTCCTGGCTCCCTTCTTTCAAATAATTGGTTATATCAAAAGAGAAGGCAGTATATCCGCCTTCATGTGCGCCTACTGATTGCCCGTTCAGCAATACTTCCGTTTTCCAGTCGGAGGCGCCGAAATGCAGCAATATCTTTTTGCCTCTGGCAGCAGCGTCCAGCGTAAAACTGCGCCGGTACCAGAGGGCGCTGTCCTTCCCCAATGTGCGTTGTACACCGGATAAAGGAGATTCCACAGGAAAAGGCACTGTGATAGTACCCTCCCATTGCTGAGGCGCCTGTCCGCCAGCGGGGACAATCGCATAGTCCCAGGGGCCATTCAGGTTCGTCCAAAATTCCCTGACCATTGCCGGCCGCGGGTATTCCGGTAAAGGCTGTTGTTTGTCCACCAGCGCTGTCCATTCCGTTGTCATAGGGCCCTGCTGCTTTGCGTCTGGTCCGCAGCCTGCCAGCAGGCCCGCCACCGCAAAGATCCACCACTTGTTTGTACTCATGATCATGATATATTTTATTAAGGTCTTATAAGTTCCTTTACCGCTTCAGTACAAAATATCCCTTGCTCAGTTTTCGCTGCCCGTTCTGCCGGTATTCGAAGAGATAATAATAAGTACCGGCCGGCAATGCTTTTCCCTGGCTATCTTCTCCTTTGAAGCGCCGGGTTTCATTATCATAGTTGGTAATGCTGGCCACTTTTTTCCCGCCGGGATGCAGGATCTCCAGCCGGTTCTCCGGCGCATACTGCACATGCTGGATCACCAGGTAATCATTGATCCCATCGCCATTGGGGGACAACGCCTTACTTACGGTAACTGTCCTGTATTCAGGACTGGGCGGCTTCGGCTGTTCCGTGGATGTTACCACCCCGGCTTCAAACCCTCTTTTCTGCGCATATGCGGCATGTTTAGTCTGCCGGTCCTGCGCCGCCAGCTGCTGCACCGCATCAATATCCATGGTCCCAAAAACATCCTGCAGCATCACCATCGGTTCCAACAGGTTGAAGGTCTGCCAGGGCAGGTAGTAATTAACGCCATGCCCGCGCGGCGGGATAATGGTGATGGCCTCACCCAGGAAGCCGGGCGCCAGCTTCGACAGCGGGTTGGCAGGATCCCAGTTCACAAACTGTTTGGTATTGCGCAGCAACAGCTGCGCCATCTGCAGCAGTTGTTCATCGCCACCATAGAGATACATCCGGTAGAACAGGAAAGCATCTACCGCCGCGTAGCTGTCGGCCGCATTGTTGGCAGTAGCGATAGCGCTCATGCCCGTGACAGACCGCTGGTACGGAAATACAGCCTGGTTATCATCGGCAGGGATAGGCACATCCCAGGCATAGACCCAGGTCTGGTAATAGTAGGCGGTTTGCAGAGCGGCATACAGCCAGCGCTGTTCCAGGTTCAGGTCGTACAACGCAGTGAAAGCCCGGAGGGCCATGGAAGCCGCTTCCTTATCCGGCACATTGGGGTTGTCCTGTGCGCCGGCCACATAGCGAAAGTTGAGATGGATATCCTGGTAGATATAGTTTCCGGCCGCCAGAGCGGCGGTCCTGTATTTTTCAGTACCCGTCACCATGTACAGATCCGTCAGGAATGGGATCACATTGGAGGTACTGCTTTTATTATCATTCAGCAACGCACCGGTGCTGAAATTGTATTGTTGAAGGAACGAACCATCAGCCTGCTGGATAGAAAGGAGCCAGTCGGCCACGCGGGCACAGGTATAAAGCCATTCAGCCTGATCGCGACCAGCCTTCTTTTCCATATTCCAGGCCCAGAGCAGGCCGTTCATGCCATCGCCAATAGTACGGAGATGACTGGCCATATCCCGCCAGCTGCGCGGCGCCGGATCATACCAGGTGCGGGGAATACCCAGGGGCGACAAAGTCTGCGACGCCCAGAAATCAGCCATCTTCCTGCCTTTATCCGACAGCTGCGCATCATTGGTCCTGTTGCCTTCCCGCAGCAGCAGCGCTGCATTGCCCGTCTGCTGTCCCACGAAACCCATATTCCAGTTATAATCGCCGCTGGCTTCCAACGTACCATTCAGCAGGATGCGGAAAGGCACGCCGGACGTCCCATTGATCTCGCGCCAGTACTGGTCCAGGATACCGATATGGTCCGTATATACTTTCTCCATATCTACATTGTACAGGGCAGGACTGGCCGATTGGTAATACGCTTTCCAGGCATTGGCTAGTGCTGTTGTGTAATTATTGTCCTGCTGCAACCGGACGCCCGCTGTATAGGCCTGCACAAAACCTGTTTGCACAGGATGACTGCGGTAAGCCCATTTGCGAACATTCTGCATGCCATAGATACCCGTGCGCTCGCCTTCTGTGCCGGGATACAGCATACCTACCAGGGGATGGTCCCGGTGCTGCAATCCCAGTGAAGCAAACTGCATCCGGGCGTCAATGATCCGGTTCAGCCCATCTTCTCCCCTGAAACTGGAGCCATCCGGTTGCTGGTGACCCACAGAGAAGCTGAGACCGCTGGCTTTTTCCTGGAGCAGGATAAAAGGCAGGGGCAGCCGGTCTTCCCGGAACCAGAAATAATTATCGGTATAATTGGCTGCCAGCCCATGCGGCGGTACATCGGCATTGTTCCTGTACCAGACGGAAGGAACCAGCATGTCATAATTTTCCAGGGCGGAAGCCTGTGGTCTTTCAAAAGCCATCCGGGTACTGAAACCTTTATCCCGGCTATCGGCCTGCACTACTTTCACTTGCCTTGACACAGTGAAAACACCTGCGGATCCTGACTGCAAGCGAAAAGTATCTGCAAACGCAAACACAGACCCATTGGGACTGGTCAGCGCACCGGTGGCCAGGTATTGTTGTCCGCCGAGATCGCTGAGCGCGGAATAAGCAGCCGTATACCAGGCAGCATTGCCATTCTCTGTTACTACTTCCACTGCTATCGGTTGCTGCTGCCCGTATTGAGCCGTGCTGCTATTGAGCAGGAAACGGACCCCATACTGATCCGGGGCATAGCGATATAATTGCAGGCTGCTTTGCGGGCCCTGCAGGGTATGCAATATTGTTTCCTGCGCCTGGCAGCGCAACAGGCTGCTGACGCCCATGAACAGGCAAAGCGTTCGGACAAGAAAGGGACGGATGGTTTTGTTGACAGTCATTGGCATGTTATTCTACCTTTAAGATCGTAAAGCTGATAAATGAGACGGCATTGCATTCATTGGGTCTGAAATTAACGGCATAACCCAGGCTCACCTGCGTAGGTTCGGTGAGTTCAAAATCCACGGACAGGCTCTGTGAATTGCCGGGTGATGCAAGATCGGCACGCGCAATAAGATTAGCGCCTTCCACTTCCAGCTGACTGGTCCTGGATACCACCAGGAATGCCCGGTCCAGCCCACCATTCAGGTCACCGGCGTTCCAACCCCTGCGACCTGTAAACACATATTTACCGGCAGGTAATTGCGTGGTTTGCCAGGCGGCGCCCGACAGGCCATTGCCGCCGCACCAGTTCTCTGCGCCCATGAAAAGGCGATCACTCCAGCCATCAAACATGGTAGGTTCCAGCGATGCCGTCACCAGCCAGTCCTGCACCTTACCCCGCCGGCCATCAAACCACTGCTGGATAGTGAATGGCTGTTTATAATTTTTCATGTATTCTTCTGTCACCTCTTTAAATTCCACCGGCAGTCCTTCCACCTTAGCTACGGGCGACCACAGGTATTCTGTAGAGACATCCGTTTCCAGCGCCACCCGCAGGAATCCGTAGGGCCGGCTGTTATTGATATAGGCCGTCCGGTACCTGGATATAGGAATGCGGATGGTGATGGGCTGGCTGATATCCGTCACTGCCACCTGCTGGCTCACCTGCGTACTTTTGTTCACCAGCTGCGTGGTGCCCAGGTAGCAATAGGCATTCTTCACAGCAGCGCCACCAATCACCTGGCTGATCCGGAAAGTAGCCGCCAGGTTAGTGCCTTCCACGGCATACGATACATCCGTGATCTCAAAATACGGCGTTACCGGAATATCCAGGTGGGTGGGGCCATTGATAGCCACAGACAAGGTATCCAGCGAGCCACCGGATTTCCGGGGCCAGTTGTCCCACACAAATGGATAGATAATATTGCGGGGAATAACGCGGTACTCGCCATCAAACAGCAGGGCATTGAACTGCCCCTCATCGGTGGTGCGCACATTGATAGCGCCGCCGGATTTACCAAAGCCATGCTGGTACAGCTGCAGGATATTGGCGTCATCATTATTGCCGTTCCAGGGAAGCGGCTGCCCTTTGTATGTGAACTGTCCGGTAAATACGGAACCGGGACTGTCGTAATTATCTTTAGCGCAGGACCCTGCTACCAGGAACAGGACCAGAAGCGCGCCAACTATTTTGAATACGTTCATACAGCAATTGTTTTATACAACTCAATGATTGGGATTCTTGACCAGGAGCGGGTTGCGGCTGATAGCATCGGCTGGGATCTCCGAATAGTAGTTGCCAGCCAGGAAGCGCAGCGGATTTACCCTTTTGATGGCTTTCATCCGGCGATAGATCCATTTGCCATCACTGGCATGGCCCGGCCTGTAGACCTTGTAAGGCCATAACACCCGCAGCACGGCATGCTCATTGCCGGCGCCGCCATCCCATAACTGGTCGGCAATGCGCCATCTTTTGGCATCATAGAAACGATGGTCCTCAAAAGCCAGCTCCACCCGGCGCTCATGGCGGATAGCTTCCAACGTAACACTGGTTATATCCACGGGGAAGCCTGCCCTGCGGCGCAGGTCACGGATCCAGCCCAACGCTTTGGCGGGTTCGTTCAATTCAAAGGCAGCTTCGGCCGCATTGAGGTAGATCTCACCCAGCCGGAAGCGTATATACGCCACCGTACTTTTTCCGGCCACGTCGGCACCTGCTTCCTGGTCTACATATTTGCGGAGCAGGAAACCCGTATGCGACACATCATCACTGCTGCGGTGCGGACCATCGTCCCCGGTGATCTGCCGGCCATCATAATATTTCAGCTGGTTATTGGTGCTGAGCAGGTCGTTCATCTGCTGTACATACCGGAAATCATAACCGCCAGTACCTGCATTCCAGACAGCCAGGCCCGCCCAGAACTGAAGATTTTTTCCTTTAAAGGACGAACCAGGGGCCAGTACCGTGCCCTGGAGGCGAGGATCCCGATCGAGGAAAATATCCCCGGCATTATCATATACTTTATAGTTCAGCGCAGAACTGTTGCTGTTCATATCTTCCACGGTCTCGCTGCCGCTTTGCAGCGTCACGAAGGCTGCTTCCGTATTGTCCAGCTTTTCATAATCTTCCAGCAGGTTCAGCACCGGGTTGGTGAGTGACCCACCGATAGCTGTAGACCGGATAGAGCGGGCAATATTCCTGCCGGTGAACTGGTTGAGCAGCTGCACCCCGTCATAGTCTTTTATAAAGATCAGCTCCGGGTTGCTGGTCTTGCGGATGCCCATCTCATAAAAATTGGTGGCCTTATCAGTATGCGCATTGTACAGGCTGTAATTCAGCAACAGCAGCTCTTCTGAGGCAGCCAGCGAACTGCGGAAATAGTCATTGGCCTTTTGTGCATCAATGCCCACTTCACCGCCGGGTGTGGTGAGATTCAGCGCCGGTCTGTCCGGCGTGTATTTGGCAATAGTAGCAGCATACAGCATAGTCCTTGACTTCAGCGCCAGGGCTGCTCCTTTGGAAGCCCTGTTAGCAGCGGGGCTTGCAGTAACCAGGTCCTCTTTGATAGCATCCACCTCTGATCCAATAAAATCATAGACCTCGGATTCTTTAGCGCGGGGCCTGGTATAATCCTCCGCTTTGGCGCCGGCGGTATAGTCAAATACTTCCGTGACCAGGGGCACGCCGCCCATGCGTTTGACCAGCTCAAAGTATACATAGGCCCGAAGAAAGCGGCCTTCAGCATGGAAGAATTTCTTATCGGTATCCCGCAGCTGGCTACCCTTTTCTTCCAGGTCGCGCAGGAACACATTGATATCCCGAATAAGGGTATAGTCCCAATAGGTACGATAGCCAATGCCGTAGTCCAGCTGGTTGTATACACCGGTGCCACGCAGGGCTTCATCCCAGCGGTTGATATCTTCTGAATTACCATCAGTGATAAAATCCTGCTCATCCCGCAGGCGGGAATAGAACCCGGCTATGATACTGTTCACGCCGTCATAGGAAGAGAAGGCCTGGTCTTCTGTCAGGATATCCCGGGAATCCCGGTCCATCCATTTGGAACAGCCGGGCAATATTGCCAGGAGAAGGAATACAAGTCCTATATAGTTTCTTACTTTTTTCATAATCGTCTTTTTAACCGTTAGCATCCAGTGTTGGGTATTGACTTACAGGGTTACCTGCAAACCGAGGGTGATGATCCTATGCTGGGGATAATCAAAGCCGGCGCGACTTCCCTGCTCCGGATCCAGTCCTCTTGATCTCATATTGTCAAAGGAGAACAGGTTAGTGCCCAGGAAATAGAACCGCACTCTTTCAATATTGATCCGGTTGGTGAGTACCCGGGGGATGGTATAGCCCACCTGCAGGTTCTTGAGGCGCAGGTAGCGGGTATTGTTCATGAAGAAAGAGTTCCAGCGGCGGTAGCTGCCGCCACTGCCCCAGATATCCACCGTGCGGATGGCAGGCCATCTGCCTTCAATCCATTCACTGTTGGGATCCAGGACATCAGCCCGGTGCCAGCGGTCATTGAGAATATAGGCCGGGCTGTTACCGCCGTTCTGGAAAGGCCATTTGGCTTCCAGGTCCAGTACAATGGTCTGCATGGTGGCGCCGGCAAAGTCGGCCGCAATATCAAAGCCTTTCCATTCAGCGCCCAGGTTGATACCGAAAGTGAAATAAGGCAGGCCTTCGCCATAACCGAGCGGGCGTTCATCATACCCGTCAATACGGCCGTCGCCATTAATATCCTTGTAGATGAAATCGCCGGGCAGCACGGTACGGTTGCCCTGCTCATCATGGATCACGGGATAGTTATCTATCTGCTCCTGTGAAGTGAAGCGGCCAATCACTTCTGCGGCCCAGGTATTGGCGCCGCCATATACGTTGGCCCAGCGATCCTGCGTAGCCCAGCGGTATTTGTCCCAGGAGTTGAAGTAAATCTCACCATAACGGTCGCCGATCCGGTGGCGGGCAAAAGTGGCGTTGACACCGGCAGTATAATTGACCGCACCGATCTTATCACGCCAGGTGATCATACCATCAATACCAATATGCATATCGGTATTGGGCAGGGTTTCCATCGGCGCATTGAAACCGGCTTCCAGCGGCAGCAGGGCTTCCGTACGCACACCGGGCATGCCTTCCCGCTTGCGGTAGAAACCATCCACGGAAGCGGTGAGCTTGTTATTGAGCAGGCCGAAGTCCAGGCCGATATTCATCATTTTGGAAGTGATCCAGGTAACATTGGTGATGGGGATCCCGCGCGACTGTGAGCCGATCACAGCCCCACTGTTGGGATTGATGACAGCAGCGCCCTGGTTGAAAGTATATCCGCCTACATAGGCATAGTCGGCATAACCGGCAATATTATCATCCCCCATTTCGCCATAGGAGGCACGGAGTTTCACCTCGTTGAAGATATCATAGAGCGGGCTGTTCTTGAAGAACTCTTCACCCGAGATACGCCAGCCGGCCTCTACTGAGGGGAAGAAACCCCAGCGTTTGTTGGTGGGGAATTTCCAGGAACCGTCATAGCGACCGGAGAACCCGATATAATACCTGCTAGCATAGTCATAGCGCAGGCGGCCGGAAAAGCCGATGGTGGCGTATTCTGCGGCCCAGTCGTCCAGGTACTGGATCGTTTTCTCCGTATAATAGATCACCGGAATAAAATTGCTCACTGCGGGGCTCTGGCCAATGCGCAGGCGGTTGGACTTTCTTTCAAAAAATTCAGACACCGCCACGGCAGAGACCTTGTGTACCTTATTGAAGGTCCTGTCGTAGTTCAGCGAAAACTGGTACAGGTTCTCCTCCACATTCTCATTGTCCTTCTGCAACCAGGAATCCGGTTTGGTGTAGGTGATATCATAGTTATCAGTAGCGGGGTTATAGGTATAGGCCTGCCAGGATTTTTCAAAATTGTCCCGGCGTTTGTTGGCATAATAATAAGAGTAAAGCATTTTGGCGGTCAGGCCGGGGATCGGCGTTTCATAGCGGACATCCCAGTTGCCTTGCAGTACGCGCCATTTTTCATCATAGAAACCGGAAATATCCTTGCTCATCAAGGCATGGTTGGTGGCAGGATCAGGGAGGCGATTGGGATACAGCTCATTGTCGTTGGCATAGGGCCTGTAAGTTGGCGGGTTGCGGTACAGACCATAGCGGGCGCCATAGTAGTCGTCATCGCCCACCAGCCCGGGATTGTCGCGGGTTTCAATACGGCCGTTGAGCGACATACCGAAGGTCAGTCGCTTCGTGATCTTGGCATCCATATTACCCTGAAAATTGCGGCGTTCATATTTAAAATCCTTGAACACGGCATCCTGGGAGATACCACTCAGTGATACATAGTAGTTCACTTTATCGCTACCACCGGAGGCATTCATGCTGACATAATTTTGCGGTACATTCTTGCGGGCGTACTGGGACCAGTCGTACCCGCGATAATCCTCTCCTGTTGCCGGATCATAATACCCCGTGCGCCATTTTTCCAGTTCGGCGCGGGTTTCATCCGGGTTGCCGGTATATACACCGGAGTTCACCTGTCCTTCATAGGTGGCTCGTACCCAGTCGTAGGCCGAAGCCAGTTCCGGGAAGCGGGTCCAGGTCTGCCAACCGGTATAGCTGTTGAAATTAATAGTAGCCTTGCCGGTAGCGCCCCGCTTGGTCTTGACCAGGATCACGCCATTGGCGGCTTTCACCCCATATATGGCAGCGGCGCCGTCCTTGACCACGGAGATGCTTTCAATATCATGCATATCCAGGTTATTGAACTGGCTTTCATCCTTGATCACCCCATCTATTACATAGAGCGGCGTGCCGAGATTACGGATCTGGAGATTAGTGGTAGAACCAGGAGTACCCTGTGAAGTACGGTTACTGATCCCTGATACCTTACCCACCAATGCTGAAGCAGTATTAACGGCGGTACTCCGGGAGATATCACCGGATTTAATAGTACTGATGGAAGCCGTCACATCGCCTTTCTTCTGGGTACCATAGCCCACCACAATCACTTCATCCATGGAAGTGCCGGACTTGGTAAGTACCTGGTTGAGCAGGGTCTTACCTTTTACCGGTACTTCTTTGGTCAGGTAACCGGTATAGGTAAAGACCAGGGTATCCTGCTCCGGGTTATTGACCGGAACACTGAATACCCCTTCTTCATTGGTGGCTACGCCGCGACCCGTGCTTTTGACAAATACGCTGACGCCCTGGAGCTTGTTACCTTCCTCATCGGATACTGTCCCGCGGACCAGGGGACTGGTCTGGGCGGGCAGCAGCCGGGAGCAGAGCAGGAAGCAAAGCAGGGCAACCAGCCGGAGCGCCAGCGGGGCCTGGCTACTTCTTTTTGGCGCGCAATCATTGGGTTTTTTTTTCATGATGCAGTGTGTTATGATAGTTTGGCAAGTTGTTGTTTAAATGGACTGTAATACAATCAATAACTGTAGTATTAATAGTTTACAGGAACCCAGGCTTCTCTTTTCCGAATGCTATCCGGAAACTCAGCTCATGGGTGCTGCTAGCAGTAAAGGCCCGGGCCACTTTATGGCCGGTAGCAAACTGGTAGCTGTAGCCAATCCCGATCCGGCCCTGGTAAAAATTGAGCAGACCGGCAAACTCTCCATAGTTGTTGCCATTGATACCGGCGCCAAATTGTTCGGCATAGATCAGGGAGCCGGAGAAGTCAGCTTTGAACAAAACAGTTTTGCTGTAGGAGAGCTGCATGGCCGGCTTAAGCTGAAAGTCGCCTTCCAGGGGCAGCAGCCCGGCAGCCAGCAGGTGATAATAAGCAGGCGTTCGCAGGCTGTTGCCATCAAAAACAGGCATGGCCGGCATAGACAACCCTACCATGAACCTCCCTGGCTTGTACAGCATCAGGCCGGCGCCGATCAGGGCGGAACTACGTTTTTCATTATAGGCGAAGGCCGGGTCCATGGCATCCAGGCTGGAATAATCACCTCGGAACTCCTGGAAGCCGGCCTGTATGGACAGGCTGAGATAAGTTTCACTGGCCACCTGCACGGGCAACGCTACAAAGGCAGTGACATCGGTTTGTTTTTCAACGGCCATCTTGTCCTGCCGTAGCAGCAGGCCACCCTGCAGGTCAGCTTTCCCGATGGGCAGATGTGCGCCAGCCCGGAAACTGGTGGGCGCGCCTTCTATTCCGGCCCACTGCCATCGGCCCGAGGCCATAGCGGCGCCTTCAGCGGAAAGGGTGGCGGCAGCCGGATTGCTGAACACGGGAAGATTCATGTACTGGGTGGGCGGAGTGTACTGCTGGGCGGAGGTCCGTAGGACCGCCAGGGCAATAAGGGGGATGATGAGCGACAATACTTTCATATGGCAACATTAGCTCCAGCTCCGGATGGAACTGGTGTTGCAAAGAAAAGCACGGAATGGCCGAATGCCGGTGTAGGATCGTCTCAGAAAAGGATAAAATCCTCTCGATTCCCCGGAGGTGGTGTAAAAACGTCTTATTTTTTAGTAATATCGGCCCTTGTTATCCCAGCCCCTCCTTTTGTTCCTAAATTGGTGCCGATGAAGTTCAAGAACCGGATTGCTGCAATTCCCCTTATTTTTCTGTTACTGTCCTTGCTGCCAACCCTGCTGGCAGCCCAGGATTTTTATTTCAAACACTATAAGGTGGAGCAGGGCCTCTCCAATAATATTGTGTTCTGCAGCCTCCAGGACAAAAAGGGCTTTATGTGGTTCGGCACCCGGGATGGGCTCAATCGGTTCGACGGATATTCATTTAAAGTCTTTCGCTATGCCCCGGAAGACCAGGACGGGATCGGCAGCAATTATATTCATTCCCTCCATGCAGACTCCATTAATAATATATGGGTAGGCACCCTCCGCGGCCTCTACCGCTTTGACTCCTACACCGAAAAATTCAGCCTGGTGGAAGGCACGGAAGGGAAAGATATCCGGGATATCAAATCGGATGGCGCAGGTAATCTCTGGTTCATTGCCAGCCTGCACCTCTACCGCTATAACCCGGTCAGCGGCCAGCTGCGGTCTTATTATACCACCGATCAGTTCTATGCCACCAGTATCAGCATCTCGCCGGCAGGCACCTGGATCGGCTGTACCAATGGCCTGCTGAAGCAGTACCATGCACAGTCCGACAGCTTCACCAGCTATGATGCTTTTGCCCGGGAGCCCGCGCTTTCCAAATGGATCGAGAATATCTATTTCACCGGACATCAATCTTTCCTGGTAGGCACGGCCAAACACGGGGTCAGGATCTTTGATATGAACACCGGCAGCTTTCGCGATATCCTGGTCTATAACCCGGATGGCACCAAGATCTATGCAAGGGATTTCCTGCGGCAGTCCGATGAGGAATACTGGATCGGCACCGAGGCCGGCATCTTTATCTACAATATCCGCAGCAACCAGGTACAGCATCTTCAGAAACAATACAACGATCCCTATTCCTTATCGGACAACGCCATTTATACACTATGTAAGGACAATGAGGGCGGCATCTGGGCAGGCTCCTATTTTGGCGGCATCAATTATTACTCGCGCCAGTTTGCCGCTGTCAAAAAATTCTATCCCCGCCCCGGCGCCAATTCCCTGAGTGGCAATGCCGTCCGGGAAATTGCTGAAGACGCACAGGGGCATATCTGGATCGGCACAGAAGATGCGGGACTAAACCAATACGATCCCATCAGCAGGAGCTTCCGTTCCTTTCTGCCCACCGGCCGGCCCGGTAGTATTTCCTATTCCAATATACACGGCCTGCTGGTCAACGGTAATGAACTCTGGATCGGTACGTTTGAGCGGGGACTGGATGTAATGGACCTGCGGACGGGTAAAGTGATCCGCCACTATAACCAGGATCGGCCCGCCGATGGACTGACCAGCAATTTCATCATCACCCTGTACCACACCAGGCAGGGACGTACACTGGTAGGTACCGGTCGCGGTTTGCACCAATACCATCCTGAGCGGGATGCCTTCAGCCTGGTGCCTGAGTTTGCTGATTGTGATAGTGATTTTATCAATGCAATCCTGGAAGACGACAGCGGCACTATCTGGGCCGGCACCTTATCCGGTGGTATCTATTATCATAATCCATCCACCGGACAGAAAGGCTCTTTGCTGTATGAAGAGCAGTTCCGGCAAACGGGTCAGTATGCGGTCAACGGCTTTTTTGAGGACAGTCGCAAGCAGCTCTGGGTAGCTACGGAGGGCGGCGGCTTTGGCCGGCTGGATAAGGCAACCGGCCGCTTCATCAAGTACACCACCAGGAACGGGCTGCTCAGCAATATTGCCTTCCGCATGCTGGAAGATCGCTCCGGCCTGCTCTGGATCAGCAGTTCCAAAGGACTGGCGGCACTGGATCCGCTCAGCAATAAGATCAGGGTCTATACCAGGGCCAGCGGCCTGCTGACCGATCAGTTCAATTACAATTCCGCTTTCCGCGATGCCAGAGGCCAGCTGTATTTTGGCAGTACCAGCGGCCTGATCAGTTTTGATCCGGCCGAACTTTCCGGCAACGCCATGGCTGCCCCGCTCTACCTCACCGGCTTCCAGGTCTTCGGGAAAGAGCTGGACATTTCAGCCGGCTCGCCCCTGAAAAGATCCATCACCTATAGTGAGGCTATTACGCTGAATCATACACAGTCGGCCTTCAGCATCGACTTCGCCGCCCTCAGCTACAATGCACCCGACATGACGGAATATGCGTACATGCTGGAAGGGCTCGACAAAGACTGGACCTACCTCAAGACCAACCGCAAAGTGTATTTCACGGAGCTGCCTTCAGGCAGTTATCGCTTCCGCGTCCGGAGCGCCAACAGCAATGGTCAATGGAACAAAGAAGAGTTGTCGCTGGCCATCCTGATCCGGCCCCCTTTCTGGAAAAGCGGCTGGGCCTATGCCTTATACCTGCTGGCACTGAGCGGCGTTCTCTATTACGGCTGGCGCAGCAGCCAGCAACGCGCACAGGAAAAGAACCGCCGGCAGATAGCCATGCTGGAAATGGAAAAGAAACTGGACATTGAACACCTGGAAAATGAGAAAGAAAAAGAACTGTATAAAGCCAAGATCGATTTCTTCACCCATGTAGCACATGAGATCCGGACACCGCTAACATTGATAGTTGCCCCGCTGGAAAAGATCATCAACAACAAAACGCTGCCGGCAGGGGAAGTACGGGAGAACCTCCTGCTGATGGAGAAGAGTACCAGCCAGCTGCTGACCCTCAATAACCAGTTACTGGACTTCCGCCGGGCAGAGACCAAAGGATTCACCTTGCAGATCAGTGTCACTGACATCCGCGCCCTGCTCCGCGAAACAGTACAGCTCTTCAAACCGGCCGCAGCAGATAAACAATTACACCTGCACCTGGATATGCCGCAGGAGCCTGTCATCGGTTCCGTGGATGCCGGCGCCCTGCAAAAGATCCTCAACAACCTGCTGGGCAATGCCATGAAATATGCTGCCAGCTCAGTACTGGTAGAACTTATAGCCGATCAGCGGAATATCCGCATAGCCGTCAGCAATGACGGCAGCACCATTTCTCCTGAGATGCGCGAGAAGATCTTTGAACCTTTCTTCCGACTGGATGAAAGCGGCAGCACCGGTACCGGCGTAGGCCTCTCGCTCTCCCGCATGCTGGCTGAGCTGCACGGCGGTCAGCTGGTTTTGCATGCCGATGCAGATGGCCTGAACGTGTTCATGCTATTATTACCAGGTGTTTTGGAAGAAGGGATAGAAACCCTGCCAGCACCGATAGCACCACATTCCGGTAACCAGCCCGCGCCATTGGTGAAGCCCCCTGCCGGCAAACCCGCCTTGCTGCTGGTGGAAGACAATACGGATATCGCCCGCTTTGTAGCGCGGGAGCTTCGGCCATTCTATTCCGTACAGGTTGCAGGCAATGGCCGCGAAGCGCTGACACTGCTGGGTAAGACCAGCATCAACATCATCATCAGCGATATCATGATGCCGGAAATGGACGGCTTTGCTTTCTGCAAAGCCATCAAGCAGGACCTGGCCACCAGTCATATCCCGGTGATCCTGCTCACCGCCAGGAGTACTATGGACGCCAGGCTGGAAGGACTTGAATTAGGCGCCGACGCCTATATTGAAAAACCTTTTGCCACTGAACACCTGCTGGCACAGATCGCTAACCTGCTTAATAACCGGGAGCTACTGAAAGCTCATTATGCCAGCAGTCCGCAGGCGCCCCTCAACAGCATGGCGCATTCGCGGGAAGACGAGCTGTTCCTGGAAAAAGTACAGCAGACCATCCTGGACAACCTGGACAACGCCGACCTGGACGTAGGCATGCTGGCCGAGCAGCTGCACATGAGCCGCCCTACCCTGTTCCGCAAGATCAATGCCGTATCCAATCTCACGCCCAACGAACTGATCAGGCTCACCCGCCTGAAAAAAGCCGCAGAGCTGTTGCAGACTGGGCAGTACAAGATCTATGAGGTAGCGGATATGGTAGGTTATACGTCACAGAACTATTTTTCAAAGAGTTTTGTGGCCTGCTTCGGTATATCGCCATCGCAGTACATGCAGGGCCAGAGCAAGCCGGCAGACGGCGAGGGGACAGGGGCAGCATAAGCCCTGTTTGGCTGATTTTATAGTATCTTTCTCCGATTATAGTATGAATGAATTATAGTATGGACGAAAAAGCACTCAAGACCACCAGCAAATTCCTCAGCCTCGTGTTGCGCCATCAACCGGAAGCCATCGGCATTACCCTGGATGAGCAGGGCTGGACCAATGTAGCCGCTTTAATGACGAAATTGCAGCAACACAATTTCCCTATCACCCTGGAACAATTAAAAGTATTGGTGGAAACCAATGCTAAAAAAAGATTTGCCTTCAATGAGGACTTCTCTTCCATCCGGGCCAGCCAGGGCCATTCCGTCAGCATTGAGCTGGGGTATAACCCTGCAATCCCACCAGCTGTACTTTACCATGGTACCGGGCAGCAATCCATAGCCAGCATCCAGGAAACCGGCCTTGATAAAAGGGAGCGACATCATGTACACCTGAGCGCCGACCGGGAAACAGCCTTGAACGTTGGCCAGCGGCATGGCAAGCCTTGTATTTTTGAAGTGGCTGCTGCACAAATGCAGCAGGAGGGGTTCACTTTTTTTCAGTCTGACAATGGGGTCTGGCTCACTGATCATGTGCCTGTCCGCTATTTGCAGCTGATCTTTCCTGGATAGCAGTCCGGCCAAGGACGTACCTTTGCCAGCATTATTAAGTTGAGTAAACCCATAGATATGATCCCATCGCCCGTCTTTTTCATCGAGGAAACATCCATAGCCTGGGAACATACCGGCGAAGGCGTCAAACGCCAGATCATGGCTTATGATGCCAACCTCATGCTGGTGAAAGTGGCTTTTGAGACCGGCGCCATCGGCAGCCTCCACAGTCATCCGCATGTGCAGCTGTCTTATGTAGCTTCAGGGAAATTTGAAGCCAGTATCCGTGGGGAGAAGAAAGTGCTGTCCGCCGGCGATGTTTTCCATGTACCCTCCGGACTGGAGCATGGCGTGGTCTGCCTGGAAGCAGGCATGCTGATAGATGTGTTCAATCCATACCGGGAGGATTTTGTGCAATAATAACCCAGACCTTATACCTTTTGCTGATGAAAAAATTTATTCCTATCCTATCTGCCTGCTGGCTTTTTGCTTATTGCCAGTCGCCTGCTGACGCTATTAAAGAGGCTTTTAATAAGGTTAACCAGTCATTGGATTCCTCAAATGAAATTATAGTCGCAGCATATGAACAGCATTATGCTTCCATCAGAAAAAACAGGCAACGGGATACTTCACTGGCAATGAAGGCTGACAGTATTTATTCCACCACAGTCACCACCAGCAACTACCTGGACAGCCTGATGCAGGAAATTAAAACAAAAGACAGCAGTGGCACAAAATCAAATATCGCCGGTAAAATGCTGATAGGAACAAACGCGGAAAAACGTTTATCATCCCTATTGCTGCAGCATGACAAGCATATCAGTGAATACATCACTGACAGCAGCCAGCTCCGTTCTGAAGGCAACCTAATAACCAATGAGGTCAAAACTAATCCAGGGTGGGCAAAAGACCTTTTTGAGATGACCCCAACCATGTCGGCTATCACTATTCTGCACTCTCTACAGATGGAAGTCATTAACAATTGTAAATTTGTATTGCTAAAGATCCAGCTGCAAATGACAGGCTCTACTCCCGCTATTAAACAATAGCATCATTTTTCCCGTAAAAAAGCCTTTATCCGGGGATGTGTCAGAAGGGAAACAACCAACAGCAGGAGCCCGCCGGCTTTCAGGACTGTTCCAATTATAAATAAAGTTTCTGCGTGGGATTGGTGGCTGATCTTCAGCCAGGCGCCAAAGAAATAAACAATATAACCTGCAACAAGGACCAGTAAGGAGATCTTAATTTTCATGGAGGGTTTATTTTACTGCTACTATCAGTAGCTGTTTGCCGGACAATATTACAACTTTCAATGGAGCTGTCTTCATTTGATCCCATCCGCGGCCAAAACCGCAGGCAGGATTGGAACAATAAAAACCAGCAAACAGGTTCCCCAATCCGGGGAATGAGCAGCAGCAAAAGGTGCTCACAACTCACAAACAGACCATTGCAGATCATTCCTGCCTTCATCAGCGTTACAACTTGATGTAATCCCTTATATTGAGTTCCTAAACGATTGTGATGAAAGCTAATCTATTATTCCTGATTCCCTTATTCATTATCAATTTTGCTACCGCACAGGTAAAAACAGACCTCAAAGGTTTTATGGCCAATGGCGCTACGGCAACACAAAAAGGACAGTTGCTGGAAATTACCTGGCCCGCCGATCCCTCCCGTACCGGCAAAATCGTTTTTGACCTGGCCCCTGCACAGCCCCTTTTTAAATCAATTTCCCTGGGCCAGCAGCTGATCACCGCCGGTATAGATCCGGCCTTTGTAGTGACCGTAGGAAAAAGAGACCTGCTCTCCCAGAACGGCTGGAATATTTTCTTCGACAAAGTCCCCAACCGCCCCTATCAATCCTATCCGCTGACTATCAAAAAAACAGCAGCTGCTGTCAGAACAGAAGGCAGCAGAACCATTGTCAGTGTTGGTCCCATAGCCGTAGAAAGTTTCAACGGTATGCTGGAGATCACTTTCTACAACGGCAGCCCGCTGTTCAATGTGGCCGCTATTCTCAGTACCGAAGATGACGCCAAAGCCATCGTCTTTGATGCCGGCATGAGCAGCAAAACGCCCGACTGGAAACAGATCTCCTGGATGAACACCGGCGACAGCCTTATTCAGACCAGCACTGATCCAACAGCCGAAGCCCGCAACCAGGCCGTGAAATACCGCGCTATTGTAGCCTCCGGCAATAAAGGCGCCCTGGCCATTTTTCCACCGCCTCACCAGTATTTCTATCCGCTCGACGAAGCCTTTAACCTCCAGTTCACCTGGTTCGGCAAAGGCTACCGCCAACTGGTTGACGGCTATGGTATCGGCATCCGCCAGGAGCTGCAGGGCGACAAACGCTTTGTCCCCTGGTTCAATGCCCCTCCCACCACAAAGCAGCGCCTCAATTTCTTCTGCCTGCTTAGCGTTGATACAGATGCAGAAGCGCTCACTGCCGTTAAAAAATTCACGAACAATGATCGCTACCAGCAGCTGCCAGGCTTCAAGACCCTGTCCAGCCATTTCCATAATGAGTTTGTGATGAAGGTGATGATGGCCGGCCAGCCTGTGCCGGAAAAACCTGAGTTTGTACAGGTCTTCAAAGACCTGGGTGTAGATATTGTTCACCTGGCCGAGTTCCACTATACCGCCGATCCCAAAGGACCGGATGAAAAAAGACTGCCGCAGCTGAAAGCATTGTTTGATCTCTGTGAGAAACAATCGGACGACAGCTTCCTGCTCCTGCCCGGCGAAGAGCCCAATGAATTCTTTGGCGGTCACTGGCTCGATTTCTTCCCCCGTCCCGTTTATTGGGTCATGTCCCGCAAGCCCGGTCAGCCTTATGTGGAAGACAAGCCTGGCTATGGGAAAGTATACCATATCGGTAACAAAGAAGAAATGCTCCAGCTGCTGAAAGACGAAAAAGGACTGGCCTGGACAGCGCATCCCCGCACCAAGGGCTCTGTCAATACGCCTGATATTTATAATCATGAGGATTTCTTTCAATCAGACCGCTTCCTGGGCGCCGCCTGGAAAGCCATGCCCGCCGATCTTTCCCAGCCCCGCCTGGGCAAAAGGGTGCTGGACCTCCTGGATGATATGAGCAACTGGGGCGCCAAAAAGACCGTCCTCGGTGAAGCCGATCTCTTCACCATTACAAAGCAGAATGAGATGTATGCCCACATGAATGTCAATTATCTCATGCTGGACAAACTACCTGCCTATACCGATGATTGGTCCCCCATTCTTGACGCGCTGCAACAAGGCCGTTTTTTCGTGAGTACCGGTGAAGTACTGATGCCTGGGCTCAGCATCAATAAGGTACGCCCCGGCGATAGCCTCCAGCTGCCGGCAAATGGCATTGCCAATATTGAACTGAACCTCCACTGGACCTTCCCCATGAATTTCATAGAGATCATTTCCGGAGATGGCAAAAAAGTATACCGGGAGAAGATCGACCTGAAGGAAACAAAAGCCTTTGGTGAAAAGAAATACACTTTCAGCAGCAAGCTGGCCGGCAGAAAATGGGTACGGATAGAAGCCTGGGACGTGGCTGCCAACGGCGCTTTCAGCCAGACATTTTTTATCCTTTAAAAAAGCCGGTGAAATAATAGTATTTTAGCAGGTAGCGCTCATATAACCCAAAGACCATCACATTGTATGAAAACAGTCTGCTCAGCCCTGCTATTCCTTGTCCTTTTCCAGGCTAATGCTCAAGATTCCCTGGCAACAAAAAAAATTGACAGCCTTGTAACTTCCATCAACAATTCCACCCTGCCTGTAATCCGTGACTCTGTAATTAATGAAGTTCCTGCCATCGGATTTTCCTCCAGGGCATACATTAGTATGGTCCTGTTGGAAAATAAAGTCCTAAAATACACGCAGCATACTTTTTTGACCTCCCTGGAAAATGGCGCCACGAATAAGCTTGAAACTAATTCTACTTTTTACTACCAGGAGCAGTATTTAATAAAAGTGGAAGAATACGCAAAGGAGGGCGATAAAAAACAGGAGGCCCACTGGTACTATCATGAAGGCAAACCAATTTACTGGACATCATCTGCTGAAAATGCAGCTTCCCGGGCAGAGCAATTAATTAAAATATCTGATGCCATGGTGAATGCCATTCAAAGCCGGATCAATAAATAACTTACTTAGGCGAGGAGTGAATAATTCACGGATTCTTTAGCAACAAAATGTTAAAATATCAGGATATCAACCACTTGTGCATTATAAAATAGCCTGAAACAGGCTTCAATAGTTATTTGTGGTACCTTTTCAGCAAATTGAACGCTTCCATGAAACGAACAGCCCTTATACTATTGGTCAGCTTTTTCACAGCTATCACTGCTGGCGCACAGATCACGGAGAACAGTTACGCCATCCGGAATGCTTTCACCGGCCAGGTATTGCGCATCAAAGATGCCAATAAAGCCAATGGCACGCCCATTGTGGGGCATGCGCCGGTTAACTGGAAATGCGTTACCTGGGATTTTAAACAGCAAAAAGATGGCGCTTACCGGCTGATCAACCTGTTTTCCGGCAAGACTATGCAGCCGGCAAAAGATGGCAAGTCGCTGGAAGAACAGCCCCTCAATGCAGATGGTAAACAACAGCAATACGAATTCATTAAAGCAGGCATCGATACCTATTTGATCAAACTGAGCGGCACGGAGTTTTACCTGACTGCCTCAGAGCAGGATGACAAACAGATCCTGCTGGCGGTCAAAACCGGTAATATCCTGCAACAATGGACGCTGAAGGAGCAGCACCCCACTATGTAAAAGATCTACTTAAAAAATAAGAAGGCCGGTAAACAGTCCTGTAACAGGATGCAGTTTACCGGCCTTTTGTATGTTGGTTATTGACCCGGTTCAACAATTGTCCTGAAGGTGAGATTCACCCTTGGCCGGCTGACCCGTTTCGTGAGCGGCAGCCGGTGAAGCCAATGGGTCTGGGTACTATCTTTCATGACCATCAGGCTGCCATGCTCCAGGAGCATATCGATCCTCTCCTGGCTGGTCTTATGCTTGAAAGAGAATTTCCGTTCAGCACCAAAACTCAGGGAAGCGATAGCGCCATGCTTCTTCAGGTCAGCCTCTCCATCACTATGCCAGGCCATGCCTTCCTCACCGTCATGGTATAAATTAAGCAGACAGGAATTGAAGGTTTGGCCACTTTCCTGTTCTACCAGCTTTTTCAGTTCCTCCAGCGCCGGCGTCCAGGGCAATGCATACTTGTTAATATTGGAATAGGTGTACTCAAATCGCTTATCGCCATACCAGGCTACTTTTCGTTTGGTAATGATCTTCTTACCAAACATAATGGCCTCATCATTCCGCCACTCTATATGGTTCAGCAAAACATCCAGGTAATGGTTGGCCCTGTCAGCGGGCAGAATCTTACCGTAGTAATGAACGGTGCCATCTTTCGGCAACCAGTTCTTTGTTTTATCGTTGGGTAGATCAAACAGTTCCATTTTTCCAGATTTTATAGGCGCCCTGCATGCAATGTCCGCAAGGGCGAAATCCATTGTCCAATGCTTCTTGTACAGTAGCAAAGAAGAACCTGTTCTTACGCAGCATTCGCTTGCCGGAGGCACAGGATAACAGGCCGTAAATGTTGAGCCGGGCATTGCCGGCATAAAGAATGTCACCGCTCCGGATGCCTGACCGCACTGCTTTATCGTTTAGCTGACTATGCCTGATCATTTGTTTAAGACATCAAAACAATTCCTGTGAATAAAGCTTTACCACTGCAAATTTCCTTAATTGTCTTCAGCTGTCTTTGCGGCTTCCCAGCCGATGATCGCCGTTTTCCTGGTTGGGCCCCACATATAACCGCCAAAGATGCCGGTGGACTGGATCACCCGGTGACAGGGGATCAGGAAAGCAACGGGATTACTGCCCACTGCGGAGCCCACGGCCCTGGAAGCGTTTGGACTGCCCATCTCCCGGGCAATACCACCATAGGTAGAAAGCTGTCCCATTGGGATCCTTAACAGGCTCTCCCATACTTTCAATTGAAAATCGGTCCCTTTTAGGTGCAGCTTTATTTCCGGCAACTTACTCCAATCATGCTGGAAAATGAACAAGGCATGTTGCTGCAAAAGATCCAACTTCCTTTGCAAGGCAGCTTTTGGAAACCTCGCCTGCAGGTCTGTCAGCGCTTTTGCTTCGTCCTCTTCAAAAGCCATATAACAAACTCCTTTGCTGGTGGAAGCAACGATCAGGTTACCAAAAGGGCTTTCCGCAAAACTGTAGTTAATGGTCAGGTGCTGGCCGCCATTTTTATATTCGCCCGGGGTCATGCCTTCAATATTGACAAACAGCTCATGCAGGCGGCTGGGACTGGATAGTCCGGTTTCAAAGGTTGTATCCAGCAGGGTAGCCCGCTCATTAGCCGCCAGTAATTGTTTGGCATGCTGTACACTGACATATTGCAGGAACTTTTTAGGACTGGTGCCCGCCCAATCCGTAAACAGCCGCTGAAAATGCGCCGGGCTCAGGTGTACGCTGGCAGCAACAGCTTCCAGGCTGGGCTGTTCCCTGAAGTTAGCCTTTATAAAATCAATAGCTGCGGCAATCCGTTCATAGTTCCTGTTCACGATTGTTTCCATACGCTTGTTGTTAATAATACAAAGCTCCGCAATCAGCCTGATCTGCACAATCCGAAACATGCGGAGTTGTGCCAACAAATGTAAATAGCGCCCGGCAAAAATTACTGCATGAGAAACCCTTTTACAGGGTAAATGATGACAGCAAGCACAAAGGCTGAAGCATGGCCACCAGAGCTGTTACAGGAAACCTGCTGAGCATCAACCCAATTGCTTTTTCTTCCTGGCTGCAATAAAGGTTTGCAACACTACCGAATGACCTACAAAGAACAGCCCCACATAAAAAGCGCCATTCACTTCCTGCCCTTCACCAAAGAACAAAAAGGCAATGATGATGGCATAAATGGGCTCCAGGTTAAAGCTCAGGTTTACTGTGAAAGCAGGTATTCTTTTTAAGGTCTCCGCAAACATAACATACAGCCCTACGGTACAGAACAAAGATAACAGCAGGAGGTATCCCGTATCTATCAGCCCCGGGATCAATCTGTCTACCGGAAAATAATACAGGTACAAAGGCATGAACAGTCCCAGGCCGATTGTGCCACCCAACATCTGGTAATAATTGATCAGCTTGCTGTCGTACCGCCTTACCAGGCGCTCATTGTAAATAGTATACAAAGCTGCAAAAGCAGAAGAAATAACGCCCAATGTAATGCCCAGCTGGTAATCCGCATCAAAGTGGAAGATCAGGGCGATACCCAGCAACGTAAGTAAACTTAACAGCTGTTCAGACGCAACAAAACGTTTTTTATTGATCAGCGGTTCAAAGATGGCCGTAAAGAAACTGGTCAGGCTATAACAGACCACGCCGATAGAGATATTGGAATATTTGATACTGCCGTAAAAGAAAACCCAGTGAATAGTGATCAGCATGCCCACCCTTCCGATCTGGTATTTTTCAAGGCCACTGATCGCCTTGCTGACCCTGAACAATTTCAGGATGAAGAAAAGCCAGATAAAAGAGAACAACACCCGGTACCAGACCAATAGTCCTTCATTGAGCGAAATAAGTTTGCCAAATATGCCTGTGAAACCTGCAAGTATAACTGCGCTGTGTAAAACCAGGAATGATTTTTTCATAAAGTATGAACTGCCTCGCCCTTTCAGAGCAAGCCTTACTGTTGTTGAATGATAAGAATAGAAATACTGCCGATTGAAGAGGGATCGGCTACAACATCAGGAGATGTCTATGGAAACAACATTAAAGAGTGGGAGGCGAAATAATACTTCTGCTGTTCATATTACACTGTTGATTTATACGAAAATAAGGAAATCCATAATACCATTCCCTTTTCCGGCTAAAACAGCCAGTGGCGTACCTTTTTAAAAACCCCTGACCACCCAAAGGGGCAGCCAGGGGCTGAAATTAAGACTGCTATACGATTTATTCAGATTGGCCCGTATATAGCCAACCTTCTTTACAGCTTACTGAATACTCACCCTTATCAACGGGAGGTTTTCAGCTCACCGCTTTTTAAATTGATAGTACCGGTATACAGCTGCCCGTTCTTAAGCACTACCGCTTCCACTTCACGGATGTCTTTACTGATATCATACTGTCCCTTACTGGAACTGAGCCTGATCTTTGTAACGCCATTTTTTTCTGTAGCCTGGAACTGTAGCAGGCTATACTCGTTCTTCTTAAAACCCCAGCCCTGGCCGGCGTCCCAGTATAGTTCGCCAGTGGCCGTTCCTTTACTGTCCAGGCAAATGAACAGGGTCAGCTTTTCCAATGAATTTTCATTGGTATGCTGGACAATCTTCCCTGCCGGGATAATGGTTCCGCCTTTTATCAACAGCCTGGCCTGGTAGGCATCGGCCTGGTCGCCTTCAACAAGTGATAAGGGCTCCCAGGTTCCTTTGGGCAGTACGGGGTCTTTGGCAAAGGCCGGCACTACCAGCAGGTCTTTGCCCAGCAAAAACGCCTGCTCTTCTTTTCTCAGGCTGGCATCAGCGGGATCATCAAAGAATACGGGAGCCATGACGGGTAAACCAGTTTTATGTGCTTGGTAGAACTGGGTATAGAGATAAGGCAGCAGGCGATACCGGCGTTCCAGCGCAATCCTTGACGTTTGCTCTACTGCCGGACCAAAGGCCCAGGGCTCTTTGTCCTTGGTCCCTACACAGGCATGGCCTCTGGCAAAAGGAAGCAAGGCGCCAAACCCGATCCAGTTAGCCCAGAGATCAGGGCTTGTATTTTCCAGGAAGCCGCCAATATCCGGACCGCTGAAAGGCTGGCCGGATAAGCCGAGTGTAATGGACATGGGCACAGAGACTTTCATGAATGGCTCTGCGGCCAGGTTATCGCCGGTCCAGGTAGCAGCATAACGTTGCCCGCCCATCAGGTTACCCCTTGTCAGTACAAAGGGACGTTTGTCAGGCTGGGCGGCCATCACGCCTTCCCGGGTAGACTTCACCATCAGCATACCATAAGCGTTATGGTATAACAGGTGCGGCCCTGCCGGCAGGTTGCCACCACCACGATGTGGCGTATTGTAAGGCATGGTGCCCAGTCGCAGATGCTCCGGAAAATCGCCATCCATTACCGCCGGCTCATTCATATCATTCCATACACCATCTATACCTGTTCCTATAAAATCACGATACAGACCGGCCCACCATTCCCGCGTACGCGGCATGGTGAAATCCGGGAAGACACAGGCGCCTGGCCATACCTTCCCATGGTATTCTTTACCGGCCTCATCTTTCACCCAGACATCCTTTGCTGTGCCCGACTTATACACGGAATAACCAGTGTCCACTTTCACACCCGGATCAATCATATACACAGAACGAAAATTCTTTGCATGCAGATCGTCATTCAGTTTTTTTGGATCAGGGAAATTTTGCTTACTGAAAGTGAAAACGCGGTATCCCTCCATATAATCAATGTCCATCCAGATCACATCACAGGGCATCTTTTTAATACGGAAAGAATCTGCAATTTGCCGGACACGACTATCGGGCACATACGAGAACCGGCACTGGTGATAACCCAGGGCCCAGCGTGGTGGCATCTCAATAGTACCGGTCAGTTCGGCCAGCCCTTTAACCACTTCCTGCGGTGATTTCCGGTCTATCACAAATACACGGAACAACGCGCCTTCCGTATTGAAATCGATCCTGTCTGAGTTGGTGGTCAGGGACGATTTCCAGGAGCTTTCAAACAAGACCCCGAATGCGGTGCCGTCCTTACGCACACCCAACACCCATGGATGGGTCTGGTAAAGGCGCTTGCCATTGTCAGCCGCGTAAGCGCCGTTATCCGTGTTCCAGAGATTGATGGTCTGACCATTTCTCAGCAGCGGACCTGTTACTTCACCACCGCCATAGAGACTGATATCACCCTGCAAATGCACGGTGGCGCTGGCTTTCCCATCGTTTACATGAAACTCAGGAACAACCCGCCAGCCTGCCGGCACAGTACCACGTACAGTAACCGGATGCTGCAGCATCAGGGATGGTGTTTTGGTGGAATCAAATCCTGCCGGGATAAAAGCAGCAATGGCATTGCCCACCATACCCGACCGTTGGATGGACACTGTTTGCGCCTGGGATACGGACCATAGCAGCGCAAAAACAATACTTAATAAATACTTCGACGAAGAACTCATGAGTAGGGGATTAATAATGAATCTGTATAAATGGTGTTTAGTATTGGTAGGGCAATATAGCCTTTGGACCTTTTAATTTTTATGATAATGATCGGTGCGCAACCATCAATAACCAGGATTCTGCGCAAAATGCGGATTGGCGCCCATGATGTCCCGACCGATGGGGAATATAGCCGTATGGTTGTCTGCATCGGGCGATTTATCCCACCAGGTCCCCGCGTTAAAAACGCCCCATCGGATCAGGTCCGTGCGGCGGCGGTTCTCCCCAATAAATTCCCTTCCCCACTCATCCAGCAGTTCCTGGTCAGTGAGCTGGCTGCCATCAGCAGCATATAGACTTGGCGAGCCGGCAGGATAATTTCGCTGGCGCACCTGGTTGAGTAAGGTTGCAGCAGCAACCTTATCGCCTCCGCGGTATTTGCATTCTGCCAGCGAATAATAGATCTCCGATAAACGGATCTCTGCATAGGCCGAGGTGATCCGGTTGGGATCCGGCGTTGGATACATGGGGTATTTCACAAGAAAGATACCGGAGTTGTGATCAGCATGGTTCATATTGGATTCCTTGTCAGCGATGCGTGTGCCGGGTTTTGCATCCAGGAACCAGCCAACCTGGTCGCGGATAAACAAGGGGTAAGGTCCCTTATTCCCTCTCACCGTGTCTTTAATAGTAACGCCGTCCTTCACCCGCTCATAGGGAAGGTAACCATACAGGAACATACCTTCGCGTTTGCTATCACCCAGGTTCTTGTACAGCTTGAGGCGATAATCATCCGGATAGCGCTGGAATTTCACAAAGGGTTTACCCAATGCAAAAGAATATTCCGCACTGTCCACATCCCTGCCTGGCTGCAGCGCATAGCGGGGGTTAGATTGTCCATAATCAGTAAAGCCGCAATAGAGTGGCGCTGCATCGTAGGTCATGCCCCAGAAATACATGCCTCCATCATATTGCCAATGCGTACGCGCCAGGCTGGAAGGGAAACCGAAGACCAGCTCTGAATTCAGGGTAGTATTGGTATAATCAAAAGGCGCATCCCAACGGGTATCCAGTTGATAGCCGCCATATGCGCCACTGATAATGTCCTCGCAAACGGCAGCACACTCCGCGTATTTATCCTGGCCTGTATAGACATTGGCATTCAGGTAAAGCCTTACCAGCAGAGATGCCGCCCCGGCCTGGGTCCAGCGGCCAATGCCATTTTCCCCTAATGATTCCCGCTTAGGCAGATCCGGCAAAGCGGCTTTCAGTTCCGATTCAATGTAGTTGAACATTTCCTGCGGCGGCACCTGGTTACTGGCCGTAGTCGTTTTCTTTACATCTGTAACAATAACAATATTGCGATAAAAATCGAAGGCCCGCAGGTAAAACCAGGCCCGCAGGGTCCTGAGCTCTGCCTTAAAATCTGCCAGCTCTGTTTCCGTAACATTGAGCTTAGCCGGATCAGTGATGCCTTCCATATCCTGGAGGGAATTGGTGGCCAGCACTATGCCCTGGTAAAAAGCATTCCAGGCGCCATTGGTGAAGCCATCCTGCGTAGTCCAGGTATGGTAATGCATGCGATGGTAATAGTTACCATCCTGCCAGTCGCCCTGCCGGTTATACGTACCTATCTCATCGGTACTGTTTTCACCTACGGCAAAAATATCGTTGCCCTGGATGCTCCAGTAGGCATGCTCAAAGGGCCGCAAAAAATCCCTGATCACATCCCCGCGGCGGGTCAGGAACTGGGAGACATCTATCTTGTCATATACTTCTTCATCCAGTTTGGTACAACCGCCCATCAGGAGCGTAACGGCCAAAGTGAAACAGACTATAGTCTTTATATAATTCGTTTTCATTGCTGTTCCGGTTGATTGTTTAGAATGTTACCTGTATGCCTGCCACTACCTGTATGGTAGCCGGGTAAAAGTTCAGACTCGTACTCACCCCGGGTGTTAACCCGTTCACCGGGTACAGGTCAGGATCCCCCCCGGTAAAGCTGGTGAAAGTATGCAGGTTATTGACCGAGCCATAGATCCTGACAGCCCGCAGGTACTGGTTACTGAACTGGTGATTATACCCCAGCGTTATATTATCGATCTTGACAAAACTGCCTGGTTCCAGGTAATAGTCGGACGGCAGCAAAGAGGTGCCGCTGCTGGTCAGTTTTGAATATTTACTGCCGGGATCATAAGCTGATTGCAGCGTATTGTTATCATCCTGCGATACCGGTGTACCAATGTAAAAAGCCTGGGTATTGAACAGCTTATAACCAAAGTTTCCCCGGAGGAAGACATTCAGGTCCCAGTTCTTATAGGTCAGGATATTACCCATAGAAGCGGAAAACTTAGGAAGGCCATTGCCCACAAATTGTTTATCGTCATTGCTGGCCTGGTTGGCAGGCACTACGGTCCCATCCTTTTTATAGGCCAGCAGATTGCCTTTTTCATCCACACCCGCTGACCGGTACATATAGAACTCTCCTATGCGGTGCCCTTCCTGTAAACGCTGGATATTACCCGGAGAGCCCGGGGCCGGCAGGCCGGCCATATCCTGGTAAGGAGCCCCTTTGTAGAGATCGTTGGAGAAGGAAACAAATTTGTTGTTGATATAAGCGCCCGTCAGGTTAATGGAATAGGTGAAGGCTTTCTCCCGGATAACGGCAGCATTCAACTGCAATTCCCAACCGCTGTTCTTCATGGTGCCCACATTGGTAAAGGTCTGTGTCTGCGGGTTAGGTGGAAGCGGCACGTTATAATTACCCAGCAGGTCTTTATTGGTTCGTACATAATAATTCAGCGAACCGGAGAGCCGGCTATCCAGCAATTCGAAATCAATGCCCGCATTAAAGTTGATGGCTTTTTCCCAGCTCAGGTTGGGGTTGACATTCTGCGCAGGCCCATATACCTGGTAAGGCACGCCGTTGAAGAAGAAAAACCCGTAGCCACCGTATAAGAGCAAAGAAAGATAGTTACCAAAATCCTGGTTACCGGTTACACCGTAATCGGCCCGCAGCTTCAGGTCGTTCAGCCAGCTGACTTTGTTCCGCAGGAAATTTTCATCGCTAATGCGCCAGGCGGCGGAGGCGGCCGGGAAGCTGCCCCATTTGTTGTTGGCGCCAAACTTCGATGATCCTTCCTGCCGGAGGCTCAGCGTCAGGATATATTTATTATCCAGATCATAATTGATCCTGCCGAAGAATGCCGCCAGGCGGGAATCATTCTGTGTGGAAGAAACAGCGCCCTGCCCGTTGCCATCCCCACCACCATTCCAGGTACCGGAGCCCAGGTTATTCCAGACGTAGGTATCAAAAGGGAAATCGTAGTTATTGGCGCTGAAACGCTGGTGATTGAAATAACTGTAGGAATGCCCGGCCAGCGCCTTCAGGTGGTGCGACTTATAATTCAACGCATAATTAATGGTCCATTCCATGTTCTGCTGCAGGTTGTCCTGCTGTTCCTGGGAGGCATAATTGGCCTTTGTCTCCGGGTTGTTATGAAGAACGGTGCTCAGTGTAGACGGGCTGAAGAAAAGGTTCTTGTAGGACGACCTGATATCGGACAAGGTAATGGTGGAAGAAAGATCCTTTAGGATATTCACTTTGAGAGAGGCATTCAGGTCCAGCTCCCGTATGATGGCCTCACTCTTAATGAGCCGGGCGTTTTCCACCGGGTTGCTGGAAGAAAAAGCCGTACTCAGGAATTGATAGCCGCCTGTATTATCATACACAGGCTGAGTAGGATTGAGTGTAATGGCATTGTTGAAATTGGCATGATCCGCATTGCTGGTTTTCATCTGCCGGGGCGCCACATTCAGGGATATGGTATAGAGCTTGTTTTTGGAAGTATGATTGAGGTTCACCCTGGCGCCATATTCCTTTTTCCATGCCCGCAGGTCCATGCCATTGGCGTTGCGGTAGTCAACGGATGCAAAATAGTTATCGTTGGCTGTTCCTCCCGAAAACTGCAGGGTATGTTTCTGCGTATAGGCCGCCGAACGGGTAACGGCCTTCAGCCAGTTGGTACTGGCTCCATAGTCGTTCCCCCTTACCGGCGTGCTGTTAACCCTGTACTTCCGGAAGTCATCCGCGCTGAGTACTTCGGGCAGCATGGTAAGCTTGTCCATACTTGCATAGCCGCTGTATACTACCTTTCCTTCTCCTGATCCTTTTTTGGTAGTGATGATGATCACCCCGTTACTGCCCCGGGTGCCATAAATGGCAGAAGCTGCCCCGCCTTTCAGTACATCGATGGACTCAATATCGTTCTGGTTGATATTATCGATGTTGCCGCCGGGCACCCCGTTAATAACATACAGGGGACCGAGGCCGGCATTCCGGGACGATACCCCGCGCAGCTGGATACTGGGGGAAGAATTGGGATCGGCTGTGGCTGTATTGGTGATGGTGAGTCCGGCCACTTTTCCCTGCAGGGCCATCAGGGGATTGTTACTGGCAATGAATTTGAGCTCTTTGGCGCCCACATGCGTGATAGCGCTGGATACCTCCCGCTTATCCATGGTGCCGTACCCCACACTGATCACCTCCACAGTAGCTAATTCCTGCATGACCGGTGTAAGCCTGACCAGCAAGCTGGTCTGGTCGCCAATAAAGACGGTTTGGGGAGAATAGCCAATGGAGGAAATAGTAAGGGTAGTTACAGATGGGGCCACGGTCAACTGGAAGGCACCCTTTTCATCTGAAGTGGTTCCCGGGCCGTTCTGGCCGATCCTGACGGATGCCCCGAAAATTGGGTTTGAAGAACTTGAGTCGATGACTTTGCCGGTGATCACCCTGTTTTGGGCCAGGACCGGGATGTTGTGCAATAAGATGATGGCGAAGCAACATACGAATCGTTGGATGTTTTTCTGCATAACGCACTGCTTAATTAGTTTGGTAAACGCTGTTACATGACCGGTTGCAGCTGCAGTCAGCAACCGGTACCAGCGCCGTTGTGGCGTTGTTTTGGTCAATCAAATTACCTTGAAAGCAGGCGGTCCGGTGATGGCGGTGGGATTGTGTAAAAAAATCCAACTGATCCAAACTATACCGATTTAACGATCAATCACTTAGCCAATCCCCAAAAGCAAAAAATCCAGGCTTTGTCTAAGCCCTGCAAAAGCAATAAACTGTATTTTTAACTCCTACCCATAGCCGGAACCTGGAAAAAAGTCCTGCAACTGAACAGTTAGGCCGGCCCGAAGCCGGCATGAAAATAGCGAGCAGGAATGCCGGCATTTTAAGCGAATAACACCTTATCAAAACGAGTTTTTTTGTCATATGAATAAATTCTTTTTAATTGCACTCCTGGGGATAGGAAGTAGTACAGGGTTTGGACAGGTCAGCAAGACCGACAGCCTGTTAAGGGTACTGCAAACCGAGATCGTAAGAAAAGAGGTTTACGTCCAGGAAAGAGAGAAGCGTATTAACCAGTTAAGACTGGCCCTGTTCCTTGTAGACAGCAGCAATTTCAACGGCCTGTTCACCCTTCAGTCCAGGATCTTTGATGAGTACAGCGCCTATAAATTCGATTCCGCTTTTGCCTATGCCCGGAAAATGGGCGAGCTCTCCGAAAAATTCCACAAACCGGAGCAGCTGATCTGGAGCAAGATACTGGTAGGTAACAGCTTCTTACATTCCGGCTTTTATAAAGAAGGCTTCGACATTATTAATAAGATTGATACCAACCAATTAAGCAAAGCCCTTAAAACACATTACCTCCTGCTGCGGGCAAGGTTGAATGCAGGTATCGGGGCCTATGACAATGATGGCCATTTTTCGAAAAGCTATGAGCAGCAATCGGACAGAGACTTTAAAGATGCTGCTATCAGTTCGCCGCCCAATGATTTTGACAAAACCATCGACCTGGCCTTCCTGCCGGATGCGCAAAAAGCGCCCCATCATACACCTGAATTCTTTTATAAAGTCATTATCGATGCCCAGCTGCCCGAGCACAGTATTGCCATGGTGGCTACACGGATCAGTTTTGCCTTTGAAGATGAAGACCGGATCCTTTTCCTGGCGCTTGCCGCCATCAACGATATCCGCTCTTCCACTAAGGAGACCCTGGCTATCTACCTGCTGGGGCAGGAGTTGTTCAAGCAGGGTAAGACCAACGACGCCTATGCCTGTCTGCAGGAAGCTGCCGAGAATGCCCGGTTCTATGGCGCCCGGCACCGGTCGGCCCAGATAGAATCCCTGTTACCGCTGGTATCCGGTAAACTGCTGGACGAGCAGCAGCACCGGACAGATCAGCTGCTCATAGGTTTTCTCACTTTCCTGATAGTGGCAGTGATCCTCTTCTTCCTGCTGATCATTTACCGGAAGCAGATCCTGCGGATCAAAGCCAGCGAAACACTGATCAAGGAAAAGAACAGTGAGCTGGAAAGCGTCAACAAAAAGCTCTGGGAATCTTCCAAGATAAAAGAGGAGCTGATCGGTCTGTTCCTGAAAACCTGTTCCTCCTATATTGAATCCTTAGGGAAAGTAAAACGTGAGACCCTGCATTATATCAAACTGGGAAAATACAAAGAGGTCAGTCAGCTGCTGAACAATATTCCCGTAGCTGAAGAGAAAGGCAATCTATACAATATGCTGGATACAGCTTTCCTGAAGATGTTCCCCAATTTTATTGCTTCGTTCAATGCACTCTTAAAGAAGGAAGACCAGGTATGGCCAAAGTCCGGCGAAACGCTCAATGCCACCCTGCGTATATTTGCATTGATGCGCCTGGGCATTACAGAGCAGGAGGCCATTGCCAAGATCCTGGATTATAGCGTGAGTACAGTGTATACCTATAAAATGCGGATCAAATCCAGGGCATTGGTGGGAGCCAATGAGTTTGAGCAAAAGATCATGGAGATAAAGTTTACGGACAATGGCTGAAATAAACCCAGCTTATATCATGTAATAAAATTGGGTTTACCTCATATTTTGAATCCAATTCTTTCTCTATCCTCCCATTTTCGTTGCGCTGCCTTTTCGTCAAGCAGATTCTCCATGGCGTCATAAATCTGGTTCAGCTGAATATCATGCTCACCCAGCCGCTCTTTGATCAACTGGAACTGCTTCCGTAAATCGCTTTCACCTATCAGGATCTTCCTGATTTCCACAAAAG